>CAZLOX010000147.1:5244-5591 GCA_964561265.1 uncultured Lachnospiraceae bacterium | reverse complement strand
AGACGCTGTTCGGATGTAAGGAAATCGCCGTAACCGTCAAGTCTGCCGTTGATCATTGCGTCGGGCTGATATTTCATTATAAGATCACGCGCGCTTTTTGTTTCCCACGAATAACCCTTTCTATAAAGCATCGCATCGGTCCAGAACAAGTCTATTTTCCCGTAATTGGTTACAAGCTCTTCGATCTCGCCCATGTAGCGGTGCAGAAAATTATTCCACTTTTCCTGTTTTTCCGCCGGAACGCTGATATTTTCACACTCACGCTCGCTTTTTGTCTGTTTCGGCCAGAGTGATGAATATGCGGTTTTTTCTTTGCGCATCTGTTCCAGTTCCTCTGCCGTTCTGTC
>CAZLOX010000147.1:0-5234 GCA_964561265.1 uncultured Lachnospiraceae bacterium | reverse complement strand
CAAGCAGCACTTCCATATGCTCTGTATCCGACCAATCGGTATTTGTGAAATATACGCCGGTTTTCAGACCCGCGCGGTGCATTGCATCGCAGTATTCCCGCAAAACATCCCTTCCGGCAGGCGTTTTTTTTATCACCGTGAGATCGGTATATTTTGTATCAAAAAGACACACTCCGTCATGATGCTTTGACGTAAGAACCGCGTATTTTGCTCCGCTCAATTTAATTATCTCCGCCCAGTGATCGGCGTCAAAACGCGATGCTGTAAATCCGTCAAGCTGTTTCATATACTCGTCATAGCTCATAGATCCGCTTCCGAATGCCCACGACTCTGGCGTTCCTTGTACCGAATATATACCCCAATGAAGAAAAATCCCTAACTTTGCTCTTTTATACCATTCCTGCATCATTGCTTTTATCCCCCTTATACTACTTACCGGCATACCGACTACGTGTTACCGTATCGGTATGCCGGTACAATATATGATCAGTTGTTATGAATAAATGTTATCTGAACAGATACTGTTCTCTCTTAATGAATAGACTCAGTCAATGGCTTCATATCGTTTGTCCACAGCATGAGTTTATAGCTTTCGCCGTTTTTAATCTGCGGCTGTGACAATGGTACAATTATATTACCGTCCGCGCCAACACTGCACTTTGTCATTTTAACGCTTTCCAGAGATCCGTCAGCTTTATAAACTGCCGAATACAATATCAAATCTGACAACACACTGCCGTTTATCGGTGAAACAATAAGCTTTTCGCCGTTTTCGTCCGTAACTTTTTCAACAGTCAGCATATTCTTAAACCCGCCAAGAGCTTCGATATATTCCGGCTCTGCATTTTTGATCCATTTTGCATGATATGTCTTATCGCCTGTCGCATCTGCGCCAATTGACGTTACCGCTGTATCTGTTTCATCATACCAGCCGTCAAAGGTATAGCCTTCTTTTGTTACGTCAGACGGAAGTGTTACAGCCGTGCCGTATGTATAAGATGTAACATTACCCTCAATCTTTCCGCCGTCCGCGTCAAGCGTTACGGTGTACGTTCTCGGTGTCTGCGTAAACTGCGCTTCATATGTCGCTGCTTCTGTTACCGCTGTGATTTCCGGACTCCATCCGCTGAATGTGTATGTATATCTGTCATCCTGAGCTTTTGTCGGAGCAGCACCGTTATATGACGGTGTTTCACCCAATGCAGCTTCAATGCTTAGTAATAACTCATCGCCGTTCTTAAATGTTATTGTATACGTTGTCGGAGCATCTTTTGTCCATTTTGCGTAATATGTCTTATCGCCTGTATCGGCTGCTGAAATTTCAGTTAAAGCATCGCCTGTAAACGCTTCATTATCATACCATCCTGCAAATGTATACTTATCCCTTGTCGGCACCGGCAATGTTACAGCCGTTCCGTATGTATATTCTGCAATATTATCTTCATCTGCGAGTATTCCGCCGTTTAATTCAAGCGAAACATTATAGCTTTGCGCTGTCCACTTTGCTTTATATGTCTTGTCGCCCGTTGCGCCTGATGAAATTGCTGTTACTTTTTTATCGTTGAGGTCATACCATCCGTCAAAATCATAACCTGCTTTTGTTACTTCTGTCGGCAGATCTGCACCTGTTCCGTATGTATAAGATGTAATACTGTCCGCAATTGTTCCTCCGTCCGCGTCAAGCGTTACAGTGTATGTTCTCGGTGTTCTGTCAAAATGCGCCTCATAAGTTTCCGGTCCTGTTACAGGTGCAATTTCAGGTTCCCATCCGCTGAATGTGTATGTATATTTGTCATCCTGAGCTTTTGTCGGTATTCCCGAATATGACGGCGTTACACCTGCTGCGACCTCATCGCTCCACAATACTTCTTCACCGTTCATAAATGTGATTATATACGCACTCGGCGCTTCATCAAGCCATTTTGCCCAGTATACTCTATCGCCTGCTGCGGTTTTTGAAATAACCGATACCGCAGTTCCTGTACAACCCTCGTTGTTGTACCAACCTCCGAAAAACTTATCAGCTTTTGTCGGATTCTTCGGCAATGTCAGACCTGTACCGTATATGTAGCTTGTGTAATTATCCGCATTTTCAAGCTCACCGCCGTTCAGGTTCAAAGTTACCGTATAGATTTTCGGCGTCCATTTTACCCAATACGTCTTATTGCCTGTTGCTGTGTCCGGAATTTCCACTACAGCATCGCCTGTAAGTTCCTTATTATCATACCAACCGGCAAAATCATAATTTTCCATTGTCGGCACCGGCAATGTTACAGACGTTCCGTATGTATATTCTGCAATATCATCTTCATCTGCGAGTATTCCTTCATTTGTATTCAATGTTACTTTATATTTTTTCGGTGTCGCTGTATATTTTGCGGTATATGTCGCATCAGCTGTTGCCGCGGCAAGTGCCGGTTCCCATCCGCTGAATTTATATGTGTATTTTTCATCATCCGCTTTTGTCGGTGTTCCCGAATATGACGGAGCCTTGCCCGCCTCTGTCTTTATCTCTTTTAAAAGCGAACCGTCATCGTTGTTGAATGTAATCGTAAACACCTGCGCAGTCATAGTAATCGTGCCTGTGCCGTCAGTATAAGCATCATGCGTTACTTTTACAGTCACCTCGTCATCCGCTTTTTTACCGTCCAACGCTGAATTATTTATTGTAAGTATAATATCGTTTTCTTTCTTTTCTATTGTGTATTTGTCAGCCCCAAGCAATTCTCCGTCAATATACACTTTAAACGTGCTGTAATCATCGCTGTCAAAACCGTCAGCCCCGATTGTAAATTCCGCATTTTCGCCTGAACCTGCCGCAATACCGGTTTTAATTCCGGTAAGCGTTATTTTCTTTTCAATCTTTGCTATATGAAGCGCATATATCTCCGGACAGTCTGTATTACCTGTGATTTTAAATTCCACAGTACCGTCGGTTATATCCTCATTCGCAATCTCAACATCAGCTGTGCAAATTCCCAAGCCGGCAGATGTAGTTGACGGTGTTTCTTTGTTATTTCCATATATGGCCTTAAAACCTCTTGTACCGCTTGAACTGCCCAGCATACTTATACGATACGCACCGGGCTTACTGATTGTCGCTTTTACAGTAACATAACCGTCCCATCTTGCATTGCCGCCGTCATCAGTGTTTGAAAATTTATAAACTTTTGTATCATCGCCAAGGCTCTCAAACACAGTGCCTGTAACTGTGCCGACAGATATTTCTGTCAGATATTCATCCGGATTCTTATAGTTGCTTGCTGAAATTGTAACACCCTTATCCGTGTAAACCCAATTCCTGTCCAAAAGTCTGTATACAGTCGGTTTCGTATCAGCAGTTTTAAATGCGAATACTTCATCCAAAGCAAGTGTACCTGTTGTTTCAGGCGGAACCATCTCATCCAAATACAGGTTACTGATCTCATCCGCTGAAAGCGCATAATTATATATATGATAATTATCTATAAGACCCGCTGCATATTCGCCTTTTCCCCAGTTGCCCTTTCCGATCTGGATTATTGACTCATTACCGAGTATTGAGCTTACACCGCAGGTACTTGGTCCGCTTGATGCAAGCTTGCCGTCAACATATAATTCAGACTGTCCTGATTTCTCAACGATTACGATATGTTTCCATCCCTCTTTAAGTTCATCTTTATCAATTATTTCCGCATTCGCTTTGCTGTTCTTGTAACGCTCTACTGTTATTTTAGTATTATTATCAAGTATGCCTATATATGTTCTGTCATTATTGACCTGCGTATCTGTATTTGGCGCGGCAAAAAATGACCAGCCTGTTTTTGTTCCCATATCTGCCCAATATGATACAGTAAATTCGTTAAGTCCGGTAAAAAGAGAAGTTCCGTCTTCTTTAGTCGGCTTTAAATAACTTTGGTTAAACTGATATGCCTTTGTGCCATTATAGCTTTCCGCATATGTCCCCTTATTTGTAGCCTCTGTTGCTGCGCCTATATTGGGTGTTACATTTCCATCGTCAAAGTTTATATCAAAAATCATCTCCGGAGAAGGTTTATCAGGTTCATCAGGCGCCTCATTTTTATGCAGTTTATTGATTTCATCCGCTGAAAGCGCATAATTATATATATGATAATTATCTATAAGACCTGTTGCATATTCTCCGCTGTTCCAGTTAGCCTTTCCGATCTGGATTATTGACTCATCACCAAGTATTGAACTTACGCTGTAATTGCTTTTTACGCTTGATACAAGTTCACCGTCAACATACAATATAGACTCTTCCGGCGTTTGCACCATTATAATATGCTTCCAGCCGGATTCAAGTCCGCTTGTGTTTGCATTGCCTGGTCTTGAACCACTGTTATTATAACGTTCCACTGTTATTCCGGTATTATTATCAAGTATGCCTATATATGTTTCATTCCTCAATCCCGCTACTTTATCTGCATTTGGCGCGGCAAAAAATGACCAGCCTGTTCTTGTTCCCATGTCCGCCCAATATGATACAGTAAATTCCTCAAGTCCGGTAAGAAGCGGAGTTCCGTCTTCTTTAGTCGGCTTTAAATAACTGCTGTTAAACTGATATGCCTTTGTTCCGTCATAGCTTTCCGCATACGCTCCCTTATTTGTACCCTCTGTTGCTGCGCCTATATTCGGCGTCACCGATTCATCATCAAAGTCAACATCAAAAATCATCCGAGGTCCGGTTGGCTCCGGTGTCAGTTCTGCCATCGGTGTCGGTGTTGGCTCTTCCGTTGGTTCTTCCAGTTCATCTGTTTCTTCCGGATTCGGCGCTTCTGTTGGTTCTCCCGGTTCATCTGATTCTTCCGGATTCGGTTCTTCGCCTTCATCGCCTTCACCGAACAATACTATTGTTTCATTGTCCTGATTCTCCTCTGCCTCTGCCATAACAGGCGTAACTGCCATAGCTCCGATAATGGATACGGCAGTAAGCAGAGAAATGATTTTTTGCGTAATCTTTGCCACTTTTTTTCATCCTCTCTCTTGATAAAATTTTACCATAATTTCCGATACTGCATCTGTCTATGACAGACGAGCATATCTGTTCTTGAGCTAATTATAACATATCTCAATGTACAATTCTTCTCAATCAGATAATAAAGCTTCTCATTTGGAAACAAGATTATTTTAATGGTAAACTATGGAAACGCTGATTTAATATAGCATTTTCTATTAAGATGAAGGTATAGAAGATGCAGTTTACGACAGTTATGCTTTCAGAAAATTCATGG
>CAZLOX010000146.1:0-5597 GCA_964561265.1 uncultured Lachnospiraceae bacterium | reverse complement strand
TACTTGAAAAACTTGAACAAAATCAGAGCCGCGAAATAGAGCAGGGCGTGTCTGTGTACGGAATCCACCGTGACGACGCGGAATTTATCCTTAACGAACGGCCGGCCAGAACATACGCGTCGCAGGGACAGCAGCGCAGCGCGGTGCTGTCGGTAAAACTTGCGCAGACAGAATATATCGAGCATTTAAAGGACGAGTATCCTGTGCTTCTTCTTGACGATATCATGAGTGAACTTGACACAAGCCGCCGCGCGTATTTGTCGGAAAAAATAGAAAACAAGCAGGTTCTTATCACCTGCACCGATGCGGATTTGGTAAAAACTTCATCGGACACACGGATTTTATCGGTTGACAGCGGAAAAATAACATATATAAAATAAAAAACCTTATATAAAAGGCTCTCAAATGTAGTTTAATACATTTGAGAGCCTTTTTAATATGTTATTGTACTATGATATTCTTATTCAGCAGGAGTATCATTTTCAGATGGTGTTTCATCGCTGATAATTTCCGTATTTTCAGTATTTTCAGCGTTCTTTTCATCCTCCGGACTGCCGTTCTCCTCATTCTCGCTGTTACGGACTTCGTTAAGAATTTTCATAAATTCATCGCCTGTTATATTTTCTTTTTCTATAAGAAATTCCGATATGCGTTTAAGCGCTTCAATATTGCTTTCAAGCAGATCTGAAGCGGTTTTATGGCAGTCTTTCAGTATTGATATAACTTCCTTGTCAAGTTCGGCAAGAGTAGTTTCGGAACAGTTCGCAACCGCGCGTCCGTCAAGATACTTGCTCTTCATACTTTCAAGCTCTGTCATACCGAATCTGTCGCTCATTCCGTACTGCGCCACCATACTTCTTGCAAGCTGTGTCGCGCGTTCTATATCATTTGACGCGCCTGTCGTGGATATGTTGAATATAATTTCCTCAGCGCACCGTCCGGCAAGACATACGGTTATCTGTTCGACTATTTCATCCTTCGACATCAGATAATGCTCTTCTTCCGGCATCTGCATTGTATATCCGAGCGCGCCCATTGTACGCGGAACAATTGTGATTTTCTGCACCGGCTGTGTATTTTTCTGCAATGCCGCAGCAAGCGCGTGACCGACTTCATGGAATGCCACAATACGTTTTTCCTTTTCGGAGAGAATACGGTCTTTCTTCTCTTTTCCGGCAATGATAACTTCAACAGCCTCCATCAGGTCAGCCTGACTTACAGTCTTTCTGCCTGCGCGCACCGCGCCGAGAGCCGCCTCATTCACCATATTTGCCAGATCCGCTCCCACCGCTCCGCTTGTTGCGAGAGCTATTTCATGCAGATCAATATCATTGCCCATCTTAACATCTTTTGAATGTACTTTCAGTATATCCTCACGGCCTTTGAGGTCAGGCTTTTCAACTATAATGCGTCTGTCAAAACGTCCGGGACGGAGAAGCGCCTTGTCAAGTATTTCGGGACGGTTTGTCGCCGCGAGTATCACAACACCCCTTGATGAATCAAAACCGTCCATTTCGGCAAGAAGCTGATTGAGAGTCTGCTCGCGTTCATCATTTCCGCCGCCGTATTGTGAATCACGGCTTTTGCCGATTGCGTCAACCTCATCAATAAAAATGATACACGGCGCCTTTGACGATGCCTGCTTGAAAAGGTCACGCACACGCGATGCTCCCACACCAACGAACATTTCCACAAAATCCGAACCGGAAATTGAGAAAAACGGCACATTTGCCTCGCCGGCTACTGCTTTTGCCAGCAAAGTCTTACCTGTTCCCGGAGGGCCGACAAGAAGCGCTCCCTTTGGCTGACGCGCGCCTATCTCGGTATATTTCGCCGGATTATGCAGGAAATCAACTATTTCATTCAGCGAATCCTTAGCCTCTTCCTGCCCTGCCACATCAGCAAAAGTTATGCCGGTTTTATTCTCCATATACACTTTGGCGTTGCTCTCGCCGACCGACATAAATCCGCCGCGCCCGCCGAGTTTTTTTGAAACTATCGTCATAAGTACAGAGAAAAGCGCAAACATGATCAGAACCGGCAGAACCCATGCCTGAAATATCGTCATCAGCGAATTAGGCACTCTTGTATAATAGGTCACGTCATGGCTGTCCAGTTTGGCTATAATATCGGGATCATACACATTTCCGGTAAAATATATTATATTTTTCTGTACGCTGTATGAATTGAGATATTGGTTCATGAGCTGCACGCCGGATATGAACTCGTCCTCAAATGATGACGCTGACGGTTCAGGATTCTGAGAAACTTCCGGCTGTTCATTCTGATCTTCCCTCATTTCCGGTGGAATCCACGGATCAAGTCCTTCCCTGCGCTTGATAAGCAGCTGTTCTGACTGAAGCTCCACTTCCTCTATCTCGTCATTTTCAAGCATCTCCATAAAGTCGCTGTAATTTATCTCCATTTTATTAGGAGAACTCAGAAATGAGAGAAAAGCGTTCAATATGAAGGTAGCTATAAGAGAAACGATAAGATATGTCAGCAGAGGGTTTCTAAATTTTTTGTTGTTATTCATAAATCTGCTCCTTTTATTCGTTGATGTGTATAAGTCCCTGCTCTATAATCCGTTTCACATGATCATCGTCAAGCGAATAGAAAGTATTTTTTCCGTCGCGGCGTGATTTTATCAGGCGTGAATTTCTGAGGATACGGAGCTGATGGCTTATCGCAGTCACCGACATTCCTACAATAGACGCAATATCGGACACGCACGTTTCCTTGTCAAAAAGCACCCATATTATTTTAAGGCGCGTCATATCGCCGAGAACCTTAAATATATCGGTGAGATTGTACAAAGTGGAGTCATCCGGTATCCCGTCTTTTATTTTAGATAATATATTATTATTATACTGACAGTTTTCACAACTGCATTGATGTAAATCCAAATCTTGTCCTCCTTCAAATTATAACTATACATTATAATTATATAGGTATATTCCCATAATGTCAACATTGTTTTTCTGAATTAAATGAATAAGTTTTATGATTTGTTAAAATTTACGGATTATTTTAACTGAAAGGGTTTACAAATATTCGTATCTGTTGTATAATTTTAACTAAAGAAATGAGGTTTTTATTATGTTAGCATATACCAACAGCATAGGTCTTATGGGAATAGACGGATTTAAAGTATCGGTACAGACCGATATAAGCGGAGGTCTGCCGTCATTTGACATAGTCGGACTGCCGGACGCGGCTGTGAAAGAATCAAAGGAACGCGTGCGCTCCGCAATAAGAAATTCCGGCTTTGATTTTCCCTCCAGAAGAATTGTTATAAATCTCGCTCCGGCGCGCATAAAAAAGGAAGGGCCTGCATATGACCTTTCAATAGCTATGTCCACGCTTGCGGCGACAGGTCAGATTGAAATTCCCGACAATGACAAAACGATATTTATAGGCGAACTTTCGCTTGACGGAAGTCTTAATCCGGTTATGGGCGTACTGCCTATGGTCATATCGGCTTACAAAAACGGATTCACCAATATATTTGTGCCGTATCAGAACGCAAAAGAGGCGGCAATTCTTGAAAATATCAATGTATATCCTGTTCATTCCCTCAAAGAACTCACAGAACACTTTTTCGGGTTCGGAAAAATAGAGCCTTTAAAGAATGACACCGACGCATATTTTGCGGATAAAACCGAAAATATCATTGATTTTGCCGATGTGAAAGGACAGGAAAGCGCAAAAAGAGCGCTTGAAATCGCGGCGGCGGGAGGACATAATATTCTGCTTATCGGCAGTCCGGGCACAGGAAAAACAATGCTTGCGCAGAGATTATGCACTATTCTGCCTGATATGACCTTTGACGAGGCTCTTGAAGTCACAAAGATACATTCGATCGCCGGCACTCTTAAGAAGGACAGTCCGCTTGTCGCTGTGCGTCCTTTCAGAAATCCGCATCATACGATATCATCGTCCGGACTTTCCGGCGGAGGTACTATTCCGCGTCCGGGAGAACTTTCGCTTGCGCATAACGGTGTTCTGTTTCTGGATGAACTTCCGGAATTTAAAAGAGATGCGCTTGAAGCCATGCGTCAGCCGCTTGAGGACGGACAGGTCACGATCTCGCGTGTAAACGCTACTCTTACATATCCATGCAATATTATGCTTATCTGTTCAATGAATCCGTGCAAATGCGGATTTTTCGGCGACCCTGTGCGTCAGTGCACCTGTTCAGACGCGCAGATAAATCAGTACCGCAGCCGCGTTTCAGGGCCGCTGCTTGACCGCATAGATATGCACATAGAAATCGCGCCGGTAGACTTTGACGATCTTTCATCAAAAAGCAGGGGCGAATCCTCGGCGGAAATAAAAAAACGCGTGGACAGAACGCGAAAGATACAGACAGAACGGTATAAAAAATACGGTATTTACTCAAACGCGCAGCTGAGAGCCGGACTTATAGAGGAATTTTGCCCGATAGGTGAGGATGAAACCACGCTTTTAAAAACCGCGTTTGACAATCTCGGATTAAGCGCCAGAGCACACAGCCGTATACTGAAAGTGGCAAGAACGATTGCCGACCTTGACCAGAGCGAAAATATCAGTATGATGCACATAGCAGAGGCTATACAGTACCGCAGTCTTGACAGAAAATTTTTTGGCAACTGACAGTATGCCAGGATTTTGCCTGTGTGTCAATCTATACAAGATTGACAAGTACGATATAACAGAAATATAAAAAATAACTTATAACAAAATATTTTTAATTTGAATATGAGCGGGAAAGGCAAGGAATGTATATATGGAAAAACAATATAATATTATGACATCTTGTGATGATAACTTAGTACCTTATGTGACAGTTGGGCTTACGGCAATTGCACACAATTTAAAAAATGCAAGTATTAATTTCTTTTTTCTCCACAGCCGTGTCAGTCAAAAGAATATAGAAATGTTAAAAGCGCTGTGCGATGAACTTGAAAACGGAAAAATTCATTTTTATGAAATCATCGTACCACACACCGAAATATATTCAGAATTAGCAAAATTCGGAGGAGGATGGCCTTATGAAGCATATTATTCTTTAATCGCTCATCTGCTTTTGCCTGATAACATTGACAGAGTTTTATATCTTGATGCAGGCGATACTCTGATAGTTGGTGATATAGAACCATATTATAATTATGATTTTCAGGGAAAAAGTCTTGTGGTAACCGGTTCAAAATATAAGCTGCATGAAGGAAATCTGGAACTGTTTAATGCAGAAGATTTAGGTGATTGGGAAAATGGGCTTCCGGGAATTTTAAGAGGACTTTTCAATTCAGGCTCGTATATGATGAATTTAGATAAAATGAGAGAAGACGGAAGGACTCTGGCGGACTACCAATATTTATCATTAAAGCTCCGTGAACTTCTCGGAAAAAACAACCGCAATATTTATTAACCAATTAAGAGAAAAAGTTGGAGTTATGTTTGGTAACCCTGAAACAACTCCAGGTGGAAGAGCACTTAAGTTCTACTCAACGATTCGTTTGGATGTCAGACGTGGTGAACAAATTAAAAATGGTGAGCAAGTCATTGGAAATCGTACTAATATTAAAGTTGTTAAAAATAAAGTGGCACCACCATTT
>CAZLOX010000145.1:0-5608 GCA_964561265.1 uncultured Lachnospiraceae bacterium | reverse complement strand
GACAATGCAGTCGGGATTATGAGCGACCAAAGACTGTTCAGCATATGCATGTTCTTTATTAACAGGTAAAAAGGGATCAGACCGCCGCCAAAAAACATTGTAAATATAATCAGCATTGAAATAGCTTTACCCCAATAAAGATTCTTTCTTGAAAGCACATATGCGCCGAGTACTGTAAGAATCATACTTACAATTACTCCTCCGACAACTACAATAATCGTGTTCATATATCCGCTTATGATAAGCGGATTCTGTACAACCGCTTTATATGAACCGAGGTTGAAGCCTAACGGTCTTATAAGCAGTCCGTTGTGCTGCATAAGCTTTGACGCATCAGATACAGACGCAAACAGTACATATATCAACGGATATAGTGTTATAACCATAAGGGCGAACATAAGCACAATATTAAAAACATTAAACACCTGCTCTGATTTGCTGCGTTTTATTTTCATTGTAAATCACAACTCCCTTCTGATTACCACAAACTGCTTTCGCTCAATTTGCTGCTTATCTTATTTGCCGAAACCACGAGGATAAAGTTAATTATCGAATTGAATAAGCCTACAGCCGCACTATAGCTCCAGTCGCCGTTTATAAGACCTCTTCTGTAGACAAACGATGAAATGACATCCGATGTTTCATAAATTCCAGGATTATAAAGCAGTATGATCTTCTCATAGCCTACGTTAAGCATTCCGCCAAGTCTTAATATAAGCAGAACCACAATAGTGGGCGTAATACTTGGCAGGGTTATGGCAAATACCTGCCTGAGTTTACCCGCGCCATCGATCGATGCAGCCTCATATAATTCCTGATCAACACCCGCAAGTGCCGCTATGTATATAATCGCACTCCAGCCCATTTCCTGCCATGTACCTGATAATACATATATCGGAACAAACGCTTTCGGGTTGTTAAGCAGATTGCTGTAATTACCGGTAAGCGCGCCGATAAGCTTTGTTATGATACCGGTATCCATTGTAAAGGTTTTAATCATACCGCAGATGACCATCAGCGATATGAAGTGCGGCAGACTTGTGATTGTCTGCACACACTTTGCATATTTCTTACTTCTCAGTTCGTTTACTAAAAGAGCAAACAGAATCGGCATCGGGAAATTTACAACAAGCGAGGTTACACTGATTACCAAAGTATTTTTTAACAGTCTAAAGAAATAATAATCCGTAATAAAAGCTTTGATGTGTTTCAGTCCTACCCATTCACTGCCTAATATCCCCTGTGATGGTACATAATCCTTAAAAGCAATTATTGCACCATACATCGGACCGTAACAAAATATAATATACCATGCCAATACCGGCAGAAACATAAAGTAAACCCATTTATTTCTACGGAAGTCCGCCTTTATCAGGCTTATCTGACTTACTTTATGAGCCGCAGCTGTTTTTTTTGCCACACTCATTTCTGACATCCCTCCTATGTGAATTATCTGTTCATATATCTGTCATATGCAGCCTGCACGATTTGAGTCGCTTTTTCGATTCCCATCTTCTCAATCTCGCTGATGTAGCTGTCCCATGAATCGAAGCTGTCTGTACCCTGAATATACTTAACAAATTTCTCACTCTTAAGAGTATCTACATTCGACATGATCTTTGTATATTCTTCAAGCTCTTCCTTTGTGTAGGAAACTGCCGGAAGTGAATATTTTTCATCATCAGTATATTTCCAGTTTTCAACTGCCGCACTCTGCTGCGGAAGTGCAAGGAATTGTTCTGTATATCTCACATCCTGAGCAAACGGACCGCCGGTTGCTCTTGTTTCAAGCGCAAGCATCTCAGACATTGTCTTTCCGTCAGGATTATTTACGATGTAATCGGTATAGGTCGGATAGCCGTCAATCATTTCATAGTCAACGCCTTCCTTACCAAAGTTATAGAGATTTCTTCCTTCTTCACTGTACGCATAGTCGAGCAGTTTAAGCGCGTCATCAAGTCTTTCTTCAGGACAAGATGTTGTTATTGAAGCTCCCTGTCCGTCAAATGCCGATGCCTTTGTACCGAACTTTGGCTTGTCGCCTTTATTGAGCACCGGGAATTTTGCTCCCACGAGATCGTATGACGGATCGTCAGACATTGCACCAAGCCATTTTCCGATACCGCCGCCGGCAGCTGATATTGCCGCGCCGGACTTACCTGATGTCATCTGTGAGTTGAGCATATTTGAATCAAGCTGCGCAAACCCATTATCAAGAAGTCCCTTAGTATACCAATCATTCATCTTCATCAGAAACTCTTTATAGCCGTCCTGAATTGGACCATATGAAACCTTACCCTCATCATCAACAATGAAGCTGTCCTTAACGCCGTATGCACCCATGAACGCGCCGACATTCCAGAAATTTGAAAGAAGCGTAAGCGGCGCTGTTGCACCCTTCTTCTCCTTGAACTGTGTAAGAACATTTTCCCATTCATCAACTGTTTCCGGTACCTCAAGCTCTAAATCATCAAGCCAGTCTTTTCTGAGGATCGGTCCGTTAAATACTCTTGATTTTTCATCTTCGCGAATGAACGGAACCGTAAAATAGTCGCCATCATCTGTCTTTACAAGCCTATCTATTTCCGGATGTTCTTCGAGATATTTTGTGAAGTTCGGCATCTTGCCTGCCTCCATATACTCGTTAAGCGATACAATAACACCCTGATCAATTGCACCCTGAGCACCGCCTTTGAAGCCTGCCCAGTTCCATTCCATGATATCCGGATACTCATTAGAAGCAATAAGGATATTAAACTGCTCCTGTTTCTGTCCGCCGTCATTTGATGGAATTGTGATATCTATATCAATACCAGTATTCTCCTTAAGATACTTAACAACCGGTATGCTATCTGCATCCGAACTACCGTCGCCAAGCGAAATTCCCGCCCAATATGTAACAACATCAGAAACCTCTTTCGGCTTGCCGCAGCCGGAAAGTGTACCGATCATCATAGCGCCTGCCAACGCGCCGCATAAAATTTTTTTAACCGTAAGATTCATCTTTAATCTTCCTCGCTTTCATAGAAATTATTTTATTACTCATCATATCAAACAAAGGCCTTTTATTACATTTGATATATCATTTAAGTTTATTTTATCATCTTTGATATGAAATGTCAACATATTTTTAAAATATTTTTTAATATTTTTTTAATATTTTTTATAAATTCAAAAAAATATGCTGTTTGATATAAATAAACATATCAAACAGCATATTTATCCGACTTCAGGTTAAATAAATGCCGTCTGCTGTATTGTTGCAAGATTATCCGATCTTCCTTCTATGAGCTTCATAGGCACAACAGTTCTTACACATCTGCCCTGCGGATCTTTCAGTTCCTTAAGTATTACCTCTCCGGCCTTTCTTCCTATCTCGTAAAAATTTTGTTCTACGGTAGTTATTCTTTCACCCACATCTATATGCTGATAAGCATTGATGTGATCAAAGCCCATAACAAGCATCTCATCCGGCACAGAAATTCCAATCTTGTCGCAGCAGTTTATTACATCTCTTGCAACCCAGTCATTCTGACAGATAAGCGCAGTCGTTCCGGATGCGCGGAGCTTTTTCACAGCATATTTCAGATATTCTGAATATTTTTTTTTGCTTTCTTTAATATCATTGTCAAAATATTCATCTTCTCCGCCAAGCAGCACATTATCAAGATTAATCTCCTTGCAGTGTTCATTCATGGACATAGCATACCCCATGTATCGTTCACGCAAAGAACAAACTCCCGAAAAATCAGTTACACTGAAAAAACCTATCTTGTCATGCCCTTTTTCTATCGCATAATTACAAAGCTGTTTTGCGCCGTTATAATTATCCGACACTACATAACTTATAGGCATATTTTCTATATGTTTGTCAATAAGTACAAGCGGTATGTTCTTTATAAGAAACTGACTGAATATTTCCAGATTTTTATTATCCTTTTCAGGATAACAAATAACACCGTCTATATCATTGTCAAGCAAACTTCTCAGCACTGTCGCTTCATCTTCCATTTTTCTGTGTGTATTGTATATCCGTATAAAACAATTACTCTTATTAAGCAAGTCATTTATTCCGTTGAAACAATACATCATACCCCCCATTTTTATATCAAACGGAAGGACAAGTGCAATAAGAGCTACATCTTTATTGCCTTTTACAAATAAATTCGCTCCATCGCCGCTTTTATTTGCAACATCAAGGAGTTCTGTGCAGTCATCGGTAACAAAGCTGCCGCTTCCTCTTTTTCTGTATATAAGCCCCTGTTTTTCCAGCTCATCAAGCGCTCTTATAGCAGTTATACGGCTCACGCCATATTCTTTTGTTATCTTTTCTTCTGTCACAAAAGGAGCATCATATACAAAATCACCTCTTCTTATACGATCTTTAAGCTTCTCAATTATGTTCAAATATAATGGTATTTTCTTCATGACATAATCACCTCCGATATAAAATTCTACATTATAAATGTTCCTTATCCAGACTTTAATATTTTAATCTATATTATTATTATACCATATAATATATCAAAGTCAAGTAAAAAATAAAAAATTAGATATATTGATAGTGTTTTTTTATACATTTGTACATAATGATATGATTATATCTGATATTTTTGATATATTAAGAATGTATCTCTGATTAAAATAATAAGATTTCCATACTGCCAAACGGCACAAAATTTCTTACCATACAAAGATATCTTTTTAAAGCATTTATAAAAAATCATGACATAATGAAAAATATAAGTCAAATTTATGTGTTTATAAATAAAAAAGGGGCTTGCGGCCCCTTTTTTATCTTTTAATTCTACTGATTATATAAATAATTTTAATTAGGTGCAATAAGTTTTACCGGAACAACATTTTTCCTGTTATGATCTTCATTGCGTATCTCTTTTAAAATTATTTTTCCTGCCTGTACTCCTATTTCATAAAAATCCTGTTCTACTGTTATTATTTTATCTCCGCCCTCTCTTTCTTTGAGAGCATCCTGATTATCAAATCCCATAATGCACATTTCATTTGGAACAGATATTCCGGATTCCGCACAAATACGATATACCTCAAGAGCGACCCAGTCATTCTGGCACAGAACAGCTGTAACCCCTCTCTTATGCATCTGTATTACCTTTGCAGCAACATATGCTTCCTGACTGCCGTATTTTTCCGCTTCGGACGGATCAAGCATATCATATTTAGAGTTAAGATCCACATGAACATAATCAAGATTGACATCCAATCCATTTTCACACAGTGCCGCTGTATATCCCATATATCTGTCACGCAGAGTAACAGAAAAGTTAATCCTTGCCCTGCACAAAAAACCGATTTTTTTATGCCCATGTTTTATCGCATATTCACATAACATTCTTGTACCGCTGAAATTATCTGATACGACATAGCTCATAGGCATATTTTCTATATAACTGTCAATAAGTACAAGCGGTATGTTCTTTATAAGAAACTGATTATATATTTCAAAATTTCTTCCGCCGCTTACAGGATAAATCACAACTCCGTCTATTCCGCGTTCCAGAAGTTCCCGCAGTATTTTCCCTTCTTTTTCGATATTATGTTCAGCGTTATATATACTGACAAAACAATTTTC
>CAZLOX010000144.1:0-5665 GCA_964561265.1 uncultured Lachnospiraceae bacterium | reverse complement strand
TCTGTAAGCTCTGTCCAAGTTTCTGTGATTCCCATTTCGTCACGGTCGTAGTTATGGGAGTTTGTAGCTTCCTGAACGTCAGCATAATACCATTCTGTCTGCGGGTTATCCGGCCACTTAACCATTGTGTCAAGCATTTCAGCCGAATCGCCTACACGGTCGAGCATACGGTTTACGATAGTCATAACTTCCGCACGGGTGATCTTGTCATCCGGAGCGAATGTCTTGCTGTCTCTTCCGCGGATCCAACCTGCTTTTACAGCGCGGTTGATATCTTCTTCTGCCCAGTGACCTTTGATATCATCAAAGCTGCCGGCAGGTACTACATCTTTGCTGAGGAATCTCGACGCGATCGCCGCAAATTCCGCACGTGTGATGCTTGCGTTAGGATCGAATGAACCATCCTCACGGCCTGCGATAAGACCTGCTTTTGCATCTGTTGAAACTGCGTTGTTGAACCAGTCTGCTGCAGACACGTCTGTGAAGCTGTTGCTTGAAGACATATTTGCGCTGCGCATTTCATCATCCATAAGACGGAAGAATATTGTAGCTACTTCCGCACGTGTGATGTCTGCAAGCGGTCTTACTGTACCGTCTTCATAACCTCTGATATAAGCGAAGTGATCATCGCTGTTAAGACCAGGAGCTACTGTGAGCGGTACATCGTTATCAGAAATATCTGTTCCGCCTGAGAGAGGAACATTGTTATCGCTGATATCTCTATCAGCTTTACCGTTTCCGGCAACTGCGCTTCCGTTGCCTCTGCTCGGACGTCTTGTCGGAGTAGGAACAGGAGTTTCTGTCGGCTCTGCACTCGGCTCAACTGTTGCTGTTGCATCAGGTGTAGCTGTTGCATCAGGTTCAGCTGTTGCTGTTGCAGCAGGTTCTGCTGTTGCTGTCGGTGCAGCTGTAGGAGCTGCAGTCGGAGCAGCTGTTGCAGGTGCTGTTGTAGCAGGTGCATCTACTCCAGGTACTGATTCTTCAGGAATATCTGTTGTAGGAACAGGTGTAGCTGTTGCTGTTGTTCCGCTGTTTCCGCCGTTAGGTGTTGCAGTCGGTTCTGCTGTTGCAGGTGCAGCTGTTGCTGTAGGCTCTGCTGTTGCAGGTGCAGCTGTTGCTGTAGGTTCTGCTGTTGCAGGTGCAGCTGTTGCTGTAGGCTCTGCTGTTGCAGGTGCAGCTGTTGCTGTAGGTTCTGCTGTTGCAGGTGCAATAACTACAGTGCGTCCATAATAATATGTTACAATATTTTCTGCAGGATCTTCTGCAAGAGTAATTGTTTCTGTTCCTGTCGGATCAGATGTTACATAAGAATAAACGTTACCATCATATTCTCTTGTACTTGCCTGATTATTTATAGTGATCTGTTCGCCTGCGAAGCCGTCGAATACTTCATCTATTGTATCGTCTATTTTAATAGACTCGCCGTCATTTGTACGGTATACATATCTGAAAGTATACTTTGTTGCTGTCTTCGGTGCGTCTGTCGGCTCTGCTGTTGCAGGTGCAGCTGTTGCTGTAGGCTCTGCTGTTGCAGGTGCTGCTGTAGCTGTTGCTGCAGGCGCATCTGTTGCAGGTGCTGTTGTAGCTGTTCCGCTGTTTCCGCCGTTAGGTGTTGCAGTCGGCTTATTTTTAGGTATGCTGTTAAATTCAGGAGTAATAATTACTTTGTAATTAACTCCGTCAGCCTTTTTCACTCTGCCATGCTGTATCCATGTCTTGAATGTATATTCATAGTCATCAGTTTCAGCTTTTGTCGGAACTTCGCCTACAAATTCGCCGGTTGAAAATTCAGCAGAAATCTTCTTTTCAACACTCCAGATAACATTACTTTCATCAACATCTTCTACATTCTCTACATTTACAAATACATACTCTACATTAGGCTCTTTTACAGGAACCGGAACTACAATTTTCTGCTTTGTTGAAGACGAAGTATTTACAGTTATACTTGTGCCTGCACTGCCTGATATAAAATCGCTGAAGAGCTGTATATTATATTCAAATGCAGGTACAGTTTCAACTTCAGCTTCAGGTATATGATAATTTACATATTCCCATTTGTCAGTTTTTTCATTCCATGCAAATTCAACATCAAATGACTTGATCAGCGAATAATGTTCGTGACCCCATTCAGCTTCATTAGCTTCATTATATGCTTTTACCAGACTTTCAACGTCAATTGCCGCATTTACTGTATAAGCGCCGTTGATCTTATCAACTTTGCCGAATGCAGCTGTTTCTACCAACATTTCTTCACTGTTGTGATCAACGTCTTCTACATCGCATATAAGCTGTACATACAAATCTACCAATTTAGCGAAATCTTCATCCTTAGGAGCGCTTGGCTTATACTGAGCTGTGTAAGTGATTACATTACCATCTCTTACGCCATCGTCGAATCCAACAAATTCAAAGCTTATGCCGTCTTTGTTAGTTTCTTTTTCCGGATCATAATTGCCGGGGAATTCCTGCTTCTCATCCGGATTTGCTTTCAAATCGCATGAACGCATTACAACAGAATTTTCTTCTTTTCCGTCTTTTTCCCATGTCAGCACTGTTCCATCCCAGTTTACCCAACGGAAAGTTGTTTCGTTGCTTACCATAGGAATTTTGATAGCGTCTACCGGTTTGCCGCTCATTGTAGTAGCATAGAGACCATATGTTGACTCAGAATATTCCCATTTTCCTTCTGATTTATTGTACTTGAATGTAACCTTAGTCGCCTGGTTTTCATCCTTTGTTCCATGGGCCGGCTTATTCATTCTTTCCTCAGACTCATTATATGTGTCTATAACTGCCTGATCATCAAAAGTTATTGTGAAATATTTTTCGCCGTCTTTTTCTTCTATATTGCCTGCTGTGAACCAGTCAGCATGTTTTTTGATAGAATACTTTAATGAATAATGATTTTCCGGCGCCTGCTCGCATATAGCCGCAAACACATATTCACCTATGTCAGCAAGGTCTTTTTCAGACGGTACTGCCGGTGTCGGCTTTGCTGTCGGAGCAAGTGTCGGCTCTGCTGTTGGTGCAAGTGTCGGCTTTGCTGTCGGAGCAAGTGTCGGTGTTGCTGTCGGTGTTGGATTTGCCTTCCATGTAGCTGTATAGACAATTTCACCATATTTATCAGCCATATCCGCATCAATGGTGCCCTTAACTGCAGGTGTCCAACCCATGAATGTATAACCAGCACGTGTAGGCTCATTTGCTTTAGTTTTTTCATCTACATATTCAGGTGTAACAGTACCAACTTTACGACCTTCATAGTCTTGATCAGGAAATACAGTTTCATCTGGTACACCATCAGTGTATCTTACTGTATAAGATTCAGAAACACGCGTATATGTCAGTGTGATTACTTTATCACCATCTACAGTAACAGGGAACTCTGGATCTGCACTTGTATACGTAAATTCGAGCGTTTGACCGTCAACGCGTTTCTTACTCCATGCAGGATTAGCATCAACGATTGCTTCTTTTGTTAATACTGTGCCTTCCGTATATGGAGTACCAGTACCATTATTAAGCATATCCGTTACTGTTCCTACTGATTCACCATTGATATAGTACTCTCTGTTAATTCTAACATTATACTTTGCTGCCGGTGTAGCCGTTGGTGTAGGCTTCGGTGTTGCCGTTGGTGCCGGTGTCGGTGTTGCATCTGAAACAGCTACATTGTTAGTAACATTCGTATACGATAATGAATATAAACGAGTTATAGTTTCATTAGTATACGCTGTTGTAGTAGTAAGAGATATATTGAATGTTACTGTTGTTTTACCTGTTGTTGAACCAGGCGCCATTCTAAAACGCAGGAATGGGTTATTCCAGCCCTGATTACCTGGCTCCGAAGAAGAGTTACCAAGATCATAATCCCATTCTGCCTTTGCTCTAACAGGACCAAAATCATAATACTCAGCAGTATCAATACCATCACTATCAGTAAATCTTTGTGTTTTACCATTCGCAGTTACATCAATATAATTGATCTTGGTATTTTTACCGTTAGTATAATTAGATCCAATACCAGTTGCAGTTTCCATAGACGGTGTTGCAACACCATCATCAGTTAAAACCGAAGTTTCCGATGTAAGCTGCGCTGAGGAAAGATTGAGGCTGGCATAAACGCCTACGCTATATAAAGGACTAATAACATAAGCATAATTGCTCCAGTTAAATCCTGCAAATACAGAATTGATAAGCGCACCTCTTGAACCAACTTTTAATTCCATATTGCCGCCAAGGGCAACATCAGAATTCTGCGTTACTTCTGCAGCGAACGGAGCTTCTGTAGCTTCTGTTTCTTCCGCTGTTTCAATCGGCTTGTGAGCCGAAGTTCTTCTTCTCGAAGAAGATTTTTCTGCTTTATTTTCCAGTTTCGATGAAACTGAATCGGACCAGCTGTCCGAGGCAGCTTCCGCTAAAACTGCCGTTGCAAGGTTCAAACACATCATGATGGCAACAAACAGAGCAACGCCGCGTTTTTTAAATAATTTTTTGTTCATAACCAATCATCCTTTCTTATTCTTTGCTTAATTGTGCGGATGCAAAGTAATCCGGCGGCTGGGCTGGCATAGTGCCTCAGCACCTTAGCCCCCATGGCTTTGCGTCCTGTCATTTCTAACAGTTTGCTAAAATTAGCAGTCGGGCTGACATGGCGTGGTTATATGCGCTTTAGTCCCCGTGACTTTGCGTCCTATCATTTCTGATAGTTTGCCTTGTTTGATTTTGTATAGATTATACTATACGCAGTACACTTTTTGCTGCCTGTTTCTTTGCGGAGCGTATGATGTGAGAGCGCACCGCAAAGCAGATTCACACATCCCCCCCTTTTTTAAACAGTATAGTCTGAGTGTGGAAAGTACGACAAAACACGGAGCATACGCAGCTGTCCTGTAAAGTAACAGCTGTAAGTTCCGTTTTCCCGCCATAGAAACCACAAATAACTATCCATCCATAAGTATATCACCATATGAACTCATTGTCAAGTAAAATTATAAAAAAATGATATCTGTAGAATAAATTTATTTCATATGTAAAAATCTTACTTTACAAAAAGCACGTCTTTTAGTTACAATGATGTAAAAAACGCTTGCTATGCGGTGGAATATGTGTTACAATATACTTGCAGGGGGTGAGAGAATAATGAAATACAGTGAATTAAAAAAGCTGTTAAAGAAAAACGGATGTCAATTTCTACATGAGGGCAAACGTCATGAAATATGGTACAGCCCTAAAACAGGAAATGAATTTACTGTAGGAAGGCATAATTCACAAGATGTTGCTCCCGGTACTTTAAAAGCTATATTAAAACAATCAGGAATATAAAATTTTAAGGAGGTAATAAAATGGCAAAATATATTTATCCGGCAGTATTTGAACAGGAAGGAGAACAGTTTTCTATAACTTATCCTGATATTCCGAATTGTTTCACTCAAGGCGAAAATTTGGAGGACGCACTTGAAAACGCGCAGGACGCTTTATGTCTGATATTATACCATATGGAGAAAGACGGCAAAAAAATCCCCTCTCCGTCAGACCCAAGAAGAATTGATATATCAGAAGAAAAATTCATCACGCTGATTTCATGTGACACTTTGGAATATGAGAAATTTTATAATAATCAATCAGTGAAAAAAACAGTTACCATTCCCGGATGGCTTGA
>CAZLOX010000143.1:0-5667 GCA_964561265.1 uncultured Lachnospiraceae bacterium | reverse complement strand
GTTTTGCGGAAAATATACGCTCTTCATATGAATTTCCTACGGAAATTCACCACTTACGAGCTATTTTCCGCAAGTATCGGAAAGATGTCCGACGCTTACATAGTAAGCGGTTTTGCGTAGCAAAACTACTGACGTCGGGGGACTAAAACTATTTTTTTATCTTGATTTATTCAGCGTTTCCTTATATGTGTGCATAAACAGTGCAAGTCCTTGTCCGTATAATGCGCAGCCTCTGTCAATCGTGAAATATGCTTCGACAGACGGCATTACAGGAGTACCTGTTGAAACGCCTGTCACACTGCCGTCAGGCAATATAAGCTTTTTCACATACTCCGCCGCGCGCCTTGCCGTACCTGAAAGCGACTCAGGCAAAAATCCGTTTGCAATACCATAAAATATACCCGCCGCAATGCCGGCAGCAGCGGAGGTTTCACAATATGATTCAGGGCAGTCAAGAACAGTCGAAAAACCGCCGTCATCATGCTGACAGTTTTTAAGCGCTTCCGCAAGTGACAAAAGAGATTCTGCGACATAATCTTTACCCTCAAACCTTTCCGGCAGTTCGCTCATGATAAGTCCCGATGCGAGAATTACCCACGCATTAGCGCGCGCCCATTTTGCGGCCGACATATGATTTCGTGCTGCCCCGTCCCAGCCATGGTAAAACAATCCGCTCTGCCCGTCACGTAACATTCTATGATGAACAACAAGCTGTTTCGCGGCAAAATCAATATATTCCTTGTTATCAGTTATTTTACCCCATTTTGCAACGAACAGCACTGCCATGAACAGCGTGTCTGCCCACATCTGGTTGTGAAACTGATCCCCCTCCGTTACCGTATGCTCAAGTCCGCCGTCAACGGTAAGAGGAGCTTCCGTTACAAGCCATTTTGCCGCTTCTTCACACGCGGTTTTATATTTTTCCTCACCTGTCAGAACATACAGGTCTGAAACCATAATCAGCGGCGCGCTCGAATTTACGGTGCGCTGATTTCCCGATTCCCAAAGATGTCTTTCACACCAGCCTTTCAGATAATCAATAACCTCTTTATCTCCGAATTTTTTATAGAAGGCCGATGCGCCTGCAAGAAAAATGCCCGGATTCCAATCAAAACATTCCGCATTAAATTCCCATGAATTGTCAGAACACAGCGAAACCTTTTCAAATACCTTAAAAAATAAGCTGTTAATATTCATTTTCATTCTTCCCTATCCTACATATTATCTGTATTTATATGTTCACCTGTCAGAATATTCCTCTCATTATAAACTTCAGGCGGAAATATTACTTTTCCGCCTGAAGTAATTTATTTACTGCATATATGGAATAATTCTCTGAAGCAGCGCCGCTGCCTCAGCTCTTGTAATCGTGTTTTGCGGGAATAAATATCCGTTTTCATCTCCGACAATAAAACCCTTCGTTACCGCCAGATCAAACATCGGTACTATCCACTCGCTTACACTGCCGCCGTCCGGATAGTCACGGCATGACTCAAGCTCGCCCCAATCATACCAGAAAACTTTCTTCATCTTCTCCACATAGCACAGATTAGCAGCAAAATATACCGCTTCTTCCCTTGTTATCTCTTTCTTTGGGAAAATATATCCGTCTTCAATCACATTATCGGGTATCATGCTGTTATCGCTGAGAGTCTGAATTGCCAGAGCGTACCAGTCGTCATCATCAACATCCTTAAATCCGCCGGTGTAGTAAGCCTCATCATAACCCGAAATATTTGCAAGCATCTGTAAAAATTCGGCTCTTGTAATATGCGCGTCAGGAACAAAATGTGTATCATCCACACCGTTCACAATGCCGTTTTCATACATTTTCTCAATAATTTCCTTCGCCCAGTGACCTTCAATGTCCTTGAAGCCGTTTTTAAATTCCACTTCCGTCGCTTCAAGCTTAACCGGGAATAATATTTCCGCCATACCGTCAACGGTATTTTCCGGTACTGAGCTTGAAAGAGTAAAGTCCGCATAATAGTCAGGATTTTTTGAATCCGCCGTGCCCAACGTAAACTGATAGAAATTCTCACGTCCCAAAATATCCGCGTCATTAACCGCAATGTTAAGACCCATAACATTACCCTCTGTCAAATCAATATTACTGAGAATAGATTTGTCCAGACGAATCAGATACCTTGTGATTTTCAAATCATCATTTCTGATAACCTTGAACCAGTCTACAGTTCCGCCTGAAAGCTGTGTCGGCGCTGTCCATGCGAAGAACTCCTGACCGACTGCTGTATACGAAAATCCCAACTCATAGTCATCACTTCCGTATCCGCTGCTGCTCCTGCCGTCATTCAACGGATCAAGCGAGAGCTGTATACAGTCGCCCTGCCACATATTGGTTCCGTTAAATTCCTGAAGAAACAATTCATCATAGACGTCAGCCAGCACATACATATTGTTGTCATCCCATTTTACAAACGCGCGCGTTGAACATTCCGTACCTTCCCATGACTCCGGATTTGTCACGTTTTTCGGCGCATTAACATAAATCGGATATGCATCCTCCCAGTCTGAAATATCTCCTTCCCATGACTCGATATCAATAGGATTCCTTGCTCTTGTTACGGTTGTGAAACTCATTACCGCGTCATTTGACGCAACTATATTTCCGCCGTCATCCGTAACCTCATAGCTGAAGGAATAAAAATGATATTTTGTATCCTTAATATTTGCGATTGGTACATCTACAATAGTTGACTCGTCCGCGTCGATTGTCACGTCAAGATTCTCGCTTAAAAAGGTGAAATTCTCATCCGACTTGATTTTAACATGCGCGGTAGCCTTTTCATCTGTCATGTTTTCTATCTTCAATGATACCTTATCCAGCTTATCTGCTGTCTGCGTCGCCGGCAGTACCTCAACTGTAAACTTATCCTTAACCCTGATGTCGGTAGGCTGTGTCGCTATAACATTTCCATCATTATCAACATAGCTTATAAAATAATGCCCGAATCCCGAATCGTCAGTAGGACGCTTTGTATTTACAGTCATATAAATCTGATTGAAACCTCCGTCACCAGGAATAGTCAGCTTAACAGACTCAGACACGACAGAGCCATCCTCGTCAAAAATCTTTATCGTACCGTTAAACTCACGGCGGCTGTAATTGTTGAGATTTACCTCCATAGTAACATCGGTATTTATATATGAGTTTCTGTCATAATAAGGGGTCTGTATAAGATAACCCGTTTCAAGAACCGTTTCATACTCCGAAAAAGCGTCATACCAGTCGCAGAGCAGATCCGCAATAACATTCCAGCCCTTGATAACGCCCGCCTTAGACGGATTCTCCTCAAGACCCATAACCGTTGCCGCGTTCTTTGTATAACGCATTGCGTGACGGAGCATTTCATCACAGTACTGCTTTGCCTGTAGATTATCCATGTAAAGCTCGTGCGCCTTTTTATATGTATCATCGGTGCGCGTTGTAAGCGACTCGGGAACATTGCCGTCATATACGGCAATATAGAGATTATCAATCCTCTGCATAATTCTGAACAGTTCGTAAAGCATCTTTGAAATCTCTACCTCCGGAAGCTTTTCTCCCTCGGCGTATGAAATAATTTTCAAACCGAAATCGCGCATATTCTTAAGCTGCTTTTCTACCTCATCAGCTGTCGGAGTTCCGGTAAATGACTTTTCAGCATCGCTCATAAGCTTCTTTATCTCTGAACGATCCGCATTGCTGAGATTTGAAGCATACGCTGCAAGCCAGCCGGCATTTCTCTCGGAAACCTCGTCATGTACTGCTCTTGCATACCAATTATCGCTGAGATTTTCAATATAAACCGGCGCTTCTCCAAGCATTACACTGTTTACGCCGCGTTCCGTTACATTTCCGTATACATCCGTTATAGCAGCATTTTCATCGCCAAGATCCCATTTAACAGTGGAGCCATCCATCTGATTTGACCATGCTATAACGACCGGCTTTCCGTCCTTGAGATAAAGGAACGCTCTTGTTGCGCGGTCTATGCCGGGGTTTATTTCGCCTACATATATGCCGCCCTCCGTTTTAAGATTAAACGCAGCTGTTGTAATATACGATTTTTTCGGCTTTCCGTCATATGTTATCTGACCGAAGTTATGCTCGTTATTGAGCGGGTCTGTTCCGTCGTCTACAAAATCATAGAAAATAGTTGCTTCGTTATCATGCGCTTCACTTACGATAAAGGTCTTGACTATATCAAGACACGCGCTTTCCTGCGACGGCGTGTTTGCCGCGGGAGTTATCGGATATCCGATCTCCGTAATCTCACGATCCTTCCAACCGCCGTACTTGAGGATAACCGCCTCGATCTGAGCCATACGTTCCTCCTGGAATCTTGACGCTGTGAATCCGTCCTCCCATACATACGGGTGATGCGCAACAGATCCGAAATACGGATACATACCGTATTTCAGGGTCATATCAACAAAGTTGATCTCATCATTATATGCGAGCGAATACGGCGCAAGGTCAATTGTGTCATAACCATTATAATCAAGCAATACCGAGGATGGCTTTACAAAATCGCTGTATATCTGCGCTTTGAATGGTGTATCAAGAGTATAGTGGTTCGGTTCATTCCACAGTTCATAGCCAAAGTGGTCCGAATCGTTCTGAGCCGCCGCAAGAACAAAGTTCGCATATCCCCATATAGATCCCTGAGTCTGCGGCTGCGTCTTTTCCCAAGTCGGCCATTCCTCTGTACCATCCATTCCACGTTCCGGAGGATACAGCTGTCCATTACCGTAGGTCATAAGATCATATGAACGCATATTCTTGGAATCAAGCCATGACTGATACTTATTCATCTCCGAAAAGCTATAGTTCTTCCTTGTTTTTTCAACAGCGCTCCATGACGGCATAGCTGAACGAACCACACGGTAACCGCCGTAATACATCATATCCAGATTCTGCTTATGATTATGCATCCACGAATCCCAGTTGAAATGAACATTGACGCCGCGGCCGCTCAACTCCTCCATGAACTGGTGCGAGTAGAGATCCATAACATATATTGTCTGTGTCATCTCCTTTAATACAAGCCCCTCTTTCAAAACAGTTACGGCAAGTTCATGAATACCATTATCCACATTCAAAGAAAACGTTTTTACCGTCTTGCCGCCCGGCTGTATTGTAACATTTGATGTTGACGTTTTCTCTCCGTCAATTACACATTCAACCGTATACTCACTCTTATCCCTTGATCTCGGATTGAACTCTATCTCAAGCGCAGCATTATCCTTGCTTATAGTTCCTATCTCTGTCATATTCATAAGGGACAATTCAATCGTTTCGCCCGTTCCGAACTGTATAGCCGGGAACTCCGCCAGAGCCTCTGTTGAACTGATCAGCAACATGCAGGCGGTTAATATACATAACAGCTTTTTTTTCATAATCATAGCTCCTTATCTTAGTCAGTTATCCAAATCATAAACTACAAGCACCTTTGCGATACCATGGGTTGTCATCAGATAAAGCGGCGTTGTATCCCCGTTATGGTAATAATCCATAAATGTCGGAAGCTCGCTTGTGGTCACACGCATAACATCAGGACGCCTTCCGTTTTTCTTAACAAGATAAATTGCACATTCTGAATCCATTATGCTGTGGAATACACAATCGGCAAACGTTGTTTCCTCGGTTATATTTCCCGATAC
>CAZLOX010000142.1:1934-5676 GCA_964561265.1 uncultured Lachnospiraceae bacterium | reverse complement strand
GCAAAAAAATGTACTGTTGAAGCAGCAAAAATCGTTCTTGAAGCAGCTGTGAAAGCCGGTGCGCCGGAAAATATAATCGGCTGGATTGACGTTCCGTCATTGGATATGACAAATCTTGTAATGAGAGAATCTGACTGCATTCTGGCAACAGGCGGTCCCGGAATGGTTAAGGCGGCATATTCTTCAGGAAAACCGGCACTTGGCGTAGGAGCCGGAAACACTCCTGCTATTATTGATTCGACTGCTGATATAAAACTTGCAGTAAATTCAATCATTCATTCAAAATCATTCGACAACGGTATGATCTGTGCATCAGAACAGAGCGTTATTGTGGATAAGACAATCTATGACGAGGTTAAAAAGGAATTCGCATACCGCGGATGTTATTTCTTAAAAGAAGATGAACTTGACAAGGTAAGAAAAACAATCATTATAAACGGTTCGCTGAATGCTAAAATAGTTGGTCAGAAACCTGTTACTATTGCTGAACTGGCAGGAATTGAAATTCCGGCTCAGACAAGAGTTATGATAGGTGAAGTTGAAAGCGTGGATATCAGCGAAGAATTTGCTCACGAGAAATTATCGCCGGTATTGGCTATGTATAAATCGGAAGATTTCGCGGACGCGTTAAACAAAGCTGAACAGCTTGTTGCCGACGGCGGATACGGACACACATCATCAGTATACCTGAATCCGGTGACCGAACAGGAAAAACTCGCGCAGTTCGGAGCAAGAATGAAGACCTGCCGTATTCTTGTAAACACACCATCATCGCACGGCGGTATCGGTGATCTTTACAATTTCAAGCTTGATCCGTCGCTTACACTTGGCTGCGGTTCATGGGGCGGCAACTCCGTTTCTGAAAATGTCGGAGTCAAGCATCTGATTAACATTAAAACAGTTGCCGAGAGGAGAGAAAATATGCTTTGGTTCAGAGCACCTGAAAAGGTTTATATAAAGAAAGGCTGTCTGTCTGTTGCCCTTGACGAATTAAAGACAGTTATGAATAAGAAGAAAGCCTTTATCGTAACTGATGAATTTTTGTACAAAAACGGATATACAAAAGCTATTACAGATAAACTTGATGAAATGGGCATTACTCATACAACATTCTTTAATGTTGCTCCGGATCCGTCGCTTGCATGTGCAATAGAAGGCGCTAATGCAATGCGTTCTTTTGAGCCGGATGTCATCATCGCACTTGGCGGCGGTTCAGCTATGGACGCAGGCAAAATCATGTGGGTTCTTTATGAGCATCCGGAAGCTGACTTCATGGATATGGCAATGCGCTTTATTGATATCAGAAAGCGTGTATACACATTCCCGCATATGGGTGATAAGGCGTACTTCATCGCTGTTCCTACATCTGCCGGAACAGGTTCGGAAGTAACTCCGTTTGCTGTTATTACAGATGAAACAACAGGTAACAAATATCCGCTTGCTGATTATGAATTGATGCCGGATATGGCTATTGTTGACGCTGATCTGATGATGAATATGCCGAAAGGTCTGACATCCGCATCAGGTATAGACGCACTTACACACGCTCTTGAGGCTTATGTATCGGTAATGGCAACCGAATTTACAGACGGTATCGCTTTGAAAGCTATCAAGCTTATATTTGATTATCTCCCGTCAGCTTACAATAACGGCGCGGCAGATCCTGTTGCACGCGAAAAAATGGCACACGCATCATGTATGGCTGGTATGGCTTTTGCTAATGCGTTCCTCGGAATATGTCACTCACTCGCTCACAAACTCGGTGCATTCCATCACCTTCCGCACGGTGTCGCAAACGCTTTGTTAATCACTGAGGTTATGCGTTTCAATGCCGCAGAAGCTCCTGAAAAAATGGGAACATTCCCGCAGTACGATCATCCGCATACACTCGCTCGTTATGCTGAAATCGCCGATTTCCTGCAGCTTGGCGGAAAGACAGATGAGGAAAAACTTGAAAAGCTTATTGCAAAGATAGAAGATCTGAAAGTTACTATCGGAATCAAGAAAACTATACACGAGTATGATGTAAAAGAGGATAAATTCCTTGAAACGCTTGATGAAATGACTGAAATGGCATTTGATGATCAATGCACAGGCGCAAATCCGAGATATCCGCTGATAAGCGAAATGAAAGAAATTTATAAAAAGGTTTACTACGGAAAGGAGCAGTAATATGGATTGGAATTTGACTACTATCGTCGCTACACGTCCGGATAAAACTGTATATCGTGACGGTGACGCTGCAATTAAGGTATTTAACGAAAACTATCATACGGCGGCTGTATTGAACGAAGCACTGAATACAGCAAGAATTGAAGAAACTGGTCTGAACATTCCGAAAATCCGCGAAGTAACAAAAATTGACGGAAAATGGGCTATTATTACAGACTTTGTTGAAGGTGAAACTCTCAGCGCGCTTATGGCCAAAAATAAAGACAAGGCCGACGAATATCTTGAGCTGTTTGTTGATACTCAGCTTGAAATACACAATAAATTCTGTCCGCTTCTTACCAAAATACATGATAAGATGAACAGAAAAATTTCAGAAAGCGATCTGGACGCAACAACAAGATATGACCTTCATACAAGACTTGAGGGTATGAAAAAGCATAAAAAAGTATGCCACGGCGATTATAATCCGTCGAATGTTATTATCACAGCAGACGGAACTCCGTGTATTTTAGACTGGTCGCACGCTACTCAGGGCAACGCGTCAGAAGATGTGGCAAGAACATATCTGTTATTTAAACTTTCAGGAAAAGATGAACTTGCAGAAAAATATATGAAATTATTCTGCAAAAAATCTGATACTGCCATTCAGTATGTTCAGTCATGGCTGCCGATCGTCGCTGCATCACAGCTTGTCAAGAAAAAACCGGAAGAAAAAGAATTCCTCGAAAGATGGATCAATGTCGTTGATTACGAATAAAAACACAGATAAATAACAGTATTTATAAGAGAGAAACAGTTCATTGCTGACTGTTTCTCTTTTTTGATCTGTTTGTCTGATAAAAAGTTTATATATTTGAAACCGTTTTATGTATTCATGTGTATATAATAGTGTACGAATTAAAATGACGTTATTTGAAAGTACGATTTTATACAAGGGAGGTTTTACAGCTTTGACAGATGATAAAAACCTTTTGATAAACTTAAAAAAGCGCAGGCGCGAAAGTCTTGAGAAGGCGATTGATATTTATACGCCTTATGTGAGTGTTATTGTATATAACATAATAGGCGCAGTTATGTCAAAAGAAGATATTGAAGAGGTAGTAGCTGACGTGTTTGTGGTGCTTTGGAAAAATTCAGAAAAGCTTGACAATAAAAAAGGCTCTCTCCGGACATATCTTGCCGCTGTCGCACGCAGCCGCGCAATAAACAAGCTCCGTACATTACAGATGTATGAGGCACTTGATGAAAATATTACAATATCATCTCCGGAGTCAGATACCGATTTGGAAAGGCAGGAGGAACGCGAAATGCTTATTTCTCTGATAAAAGATCTCGGAGAACCGGACAGCGAAATATTTTTCAGATTTTATTATTATGATGAAAAAATATCAGCGATATCGTCGGTTATGGGACTTTGCAGTTCAACAGTCAAAACCAAACTTGCAAGAGGGCGTCAAAAATTAAAGGATATGCTTATAAAGAGGAGGTACGGCAATGAATAGAAATTTACATGGGTTTGATGATGATAAATCGTTTATGCCTGATTTAAAGATAGATCCTGAAAATATAA
>CAZLOX010000142.1:0-1924 GCA_964561265.1 uncultured Lachnospiraceae bacterium | reverse complement strand
GAATGATATTCTGGGTGCTGACACTCCGGAAAGGAAGATGTATATGAAACGTAAATTATTCAAAACAGCAGGAATTGCAGCGGCGGTCGCTATAGTATTTTCAGCAACGGCATTTGCAATGTCACCCGACGGACATGAAGCAATAATGAATATTATTTCATATTTTCAGAACGATAAAGCGATAGAGATTACAAATATAGAAGAGCTGAATAAATATAATGAGGAAATAAATGTGTCAGCATCAAATTTTGGCTATACATTGTCACTTGATAATGTTGCGGTTGATGATAATTTTCTTCATTTGTTTGTCACATGGAAATCGGATGATAAACCTTTTTATGATGGTGAAGAACCTTTTGACAGAGTGTTCTGGGATGCAGACATTACCGACAGCTGGTGGCTTAACGGGGAAATGCTTGGTTTCGGCAATCATAACGAATATGAGGGATATTTTGAAGACGACCATACTTATAAATCAGTTATAAAATATAATATTTCGTCGATGGATATTTCAGATACGTTCAGACTGGAATGTGTAATGGAGTATGTCAAAGGGAATGTGATACCGAAGTATGTTAACTGGAGTGACGGACTGGCAATTACCGATGACGATAAGAAAGATGTTATATATCTTTGCGCTGATATAGACAAGTCAAAAGTTAAGGTGAACAGCACTGTAAAGGAAGTTCATCAGTATATTGAATGGACAGATTCTGAACTTGAAAAGGTTATTTTATCTCCGTTCGGCAATCAGCTTGTAATAAAAACAGAACCAAGCGCAAATTTACAGACCGGAGAGATGCCGGATATAGGCGGTTTTGCACTGTATGACGAAAACGGAGTTTCTCTGGATATCCTTAATACAGATCTTCATTCCAGCGATACCGAAACATACAGAAATTCATTTGAATTTTTAAAGGCAACTCAGGAAACAAAGCAGCTTAAACTTGTTCCTTTTAAAAATATGAAGTCCGACGATCCGGATAAAATACTGACACAAAAAATAGGAACATATCCGCTTACGTTTGAAACAAGTGAATATGGTAAAGTCATAGTAACCGATATCCGTATTTCGGACGGAAAAATCGATGTGGATTATTATAAAGACGGATTTGTTTTATATGATCCCGAATTTATGATTACAGATGATAACGACAATGACGTCTATCCGGAAAACGGTCTGCGCTGTATGTTCTATACCCGTGTGCATCATGATACAAATTCATATACGGCGGAATACAGATATTATAAGGAAGATGCCAACGGAAACGCAGTTCTTCCGGGAGAAAGCGTAAATGAAGAGGCGCTGAAAAAATTATTTACAACAATCGGTTTATATACGGATTATATATCGCTGGATTTTGATAATGCACTTACTGTAAATTTACAATAAAAATATGTGTGGTGGTATTTTGTATATATTATACTGCTGAAATAAATATTTTTTCTGCAATATGTTACAAAAAGAAAAAAACAGCTAAAAAATTCTTGACATTTATCATCTGCGGTACTATAATATAAATATATTTAATAGCTATTAAAATTCATAAAATAAATCACAACGGCGTGAACGTTAAAGATTGAAAAATCTTCGTTTACGCCGTTTTTTTATTTGGGAAAGGAGCAGTCATTATGTCTGAAATGACTAAAATTGAAATTATTACTCGTCAGAGCAAATTTGAAGAGTTGAAAGAAGCTTTAAATGAGATCGGTATAAATGGTATGACAGTTTACAACGTGCTTGGATACGGCGCGCAAAAGGGTCATAAAGAAAAATACAGAGGAGCGGAATATAGTATAGACTTAACTCCTAAAATCAAAATCGAAATGGTTGTCTGCACAGTGCCTGTTGATGATGTTGTCAATACAGCAGTCAAGGTACTGCGCACAGGCGAAATAGGCGACGGCAAAATATTTGTTTCTC
>CAZLOX010000141.1:0-5894 GCA_964561265.1 uncultured Lachnospiraceae bacterium | reverse complement strand
CACGCAGACGCTTGACGAACGCGTCAAACAATCCCTTTGTGGTATCATCCGTAACCACAACTCCCATAGTGTTATAGGTGTAGGATTCGATTTTATCAAGGTATGTCTGATAAGCCGTTCCGTCAATCTCGCCGTTTTCGCCGCCTGAAAGAGGATTTCCGGCTGTTGCTTCAAGTATCGCCGACGTCTTGAATTTAACAAAATCATTCTCTTTAAGGTCAGCCGCCGTTTTTACCCTCTGTTCGTCCACAACTTCTGTATCAAGTACGGTTTTCACATCAAACATTGTTTCATCATCAGCGTTTGTTTCTATTATAATTTTCAGATCGTTTCCGCGCGCTCCGCAGTAAAGAGCCTCCGCAATGCTGTTTTCCGCCTTTTTTCCGCCGGAAGTCAGCTTGTACGCGTACAATGTCTGTATGTTCATAAACAAATCGCGAAGCCCCTTTAATTTCTCATGGGTGTAACTGTAGCCGAAAATTTTCAGACTATTTTTCTGAAAATCCTCGTTTGTCACTTCAAACACTTCACCGTCAATGCCCCAGTCCAGTTCAAGCGGCATAGTCGCTATACCTCTTTCCGAAAGGGCAGAATTTGCGGACGCGCCCGATACAAAATTGATATACGCGCCCGGCAGTTCCTTATTCTGAACCGTAAAAGTTCCGCCGCCCAAAGCCATATTATTTCACCTTTCCTTTCATGTATTTCTCAACAGCCTGTTCAACCGCTGAAACTGTGTATTTTTTGTTATCAGAGAGAACTGCGTTTATAATATCCCTCCTGCCTTTAAAGCGTTCAGACGCTAAAAGCTGTTTCTTTGAAAACATGCTTTCAGTCTTTTCGCTTTTATTCTCAATATCTGTTTTAACCGTCTTTACCGACATTTACATCACCTATCCTTTCACCGAAACCTTTTCCGAAAATTCCTCCATTGCAGTTGAATCAGCCGTTTTGCGGACAAATCCGTCATAGTTCACAAAGAAACTCATAACTCCGTCATTTATTTCATACCTCATATCTGTACCTCTTACCAGACCGCCGTCAAGATATATCTGTTCAAGACATAAAAACAGCCTTTCGGCAATTGAACCGCATTCCTCGTTTTCCATGTCCCTTTCAGCAGGAATGTATTGTATGCAAAAGCTGTTTTCCCTTAAATATCTTTGTCCGGGGAACGGCTTGTTTGAAATATTTATGCAGAACACAAAAAAACAAGGTTCTGAAAGACCTTGTTCAACCGATTCTGTATAAATTGTGTAATCATCGCCAAATTCAGCGTTTAAGCTAATGGCAATCGCCTGAGTTATGGAATTTATCATTTAAAGCAATCCCCCATAAACTTTTTAATTTTGCTTTCAAGCACTTGCGGAGCTATTTCCTGTATCTCTTTTTCAGAATTTGTAAGCATAAACCGTCCCTTAAACCATCCTTTTTTTAATTGTTTGCCAAGTGCTGGTACATATCTGCCAGGATTTTGCCTGTGTCCGTATTCTACATAGCTTGCATATTCAACCGGATTTACAATTTCAATATTAAGCATATTCCCGATATGATTTATAGTAAGAGAATTTGCATAATCTTTTGCCTTTGTGTTTACTCCTGCCTCTGCTTCTTCCTGCGTTTTGGAAGTCCAACCTCTACGAAGTGTTCCGCCGGAATAACCATCCCATGCTTGTTTATATGCAACATATTCAGAACTCAAAAATGTACGTGTTTTTCCGCTTGCCCCTTTTACCTTTATCGTTTTTTTGCCGTCAAATGTTGGTTTATGTCCTACGGGTGTACGCTGTATCACCTCTGCCAGTAACCGCGCGGCAAGTTCCTTTGCACAGGCATCAATAAACGCTTCAACGTTATCCTGCTGAATTTTATTAAGCTGTTTTTGCAGTTTCTTCATGCCGGTTGCCGAAAAATTTCCCATTTTAGCCATTATGCCCACTCCTTAAATAATTCAAGCATTATTTCCTGATGCGAAAAATATACTGCCGGTTCTCCGCCTGCAACGCACTCGGTTTTAACTCCGTTTTGTTCCACAACGATTTTTGAACCCGATTTTACATCGACTTCCGGAGCAATAAACAGCTTCAACCCCTGCGTAATCTTTGCCGCTGTTTCAGTCTGACCGGCGGCGCTTAATCTTTCAAAGGATAATCTGCATGGCTGATTATGAATAACGACCTTTTCCGACTGACGTGTGATTTTAGTCTTTTCATCCCTCACACTGCACCGTTCAATGATATCGCAATGACCGGTATATGCGCTTTCAATCGCCTTTCTTGCCGCACTTAAGGCGGCGGCACTTACCATATGATCCTCCTGTACCGCGAAAATTCCTCGCGGCCGTATGTAAGCAGATGACTGATAAAATTATCAAGCCGCTGTTCGCTTGCCAGACAGCCGTCACCGACTGCATATGTAACATTTGTGTCGCCGGTCTGTATGCTCTTGACCGCAAAATCCAGATCAAGTCCGGCTATGCTTTCCGGCGCAAACGCTTTCTTTGCAGTCAGAAATTCCCCCGCCGCCATATCAACGGCAATATTGACTAAACCGTCAGGAACGGATGATATTCCGCAATCGTTCTTTATGGTGTTTTCAACTTTCTGAACTGAAAAAGCAAGGGCAGATTCATCCTCATATTTCAGCTCATAACCGAATGATACAAGCCGTTTTTTCAGCAAATCAAGCATTGAAATCCCCGCCTTTACTCTTTAACTTCCGCTTCCTGAATAGCTTCCAGAATATCAGCCTTGTTTTTAACATCACCCAGATCAATGTTGTGTTCTGCCGCATAGGCTTTCAATTCGTCAACCTTCATTTCAGTAAGGGACTTTGCATCAGCTTCACCCTCAACCGTATATCCCGAATTTTTTAATTCGGAAACAACAGCTTCATCATTAGTTTCAAATACCCCCTTTACAAACCTGCAAAGGGGGCGATTGTTAGAAACATCCCAGACAATATTAGGGGTTTTTGGTTTCTTTGTTACTTTAAATATTAAGCATCATACCCTTTCTTTACGCTATGGCTGTTTTCAAGCCTGTAACAGCACCGTGAAGGAAGGCCGGACCATGTGCAAGCCCGATCTGCCCGTAAATTTGCACCTTATCAGAAGCACCCGTTTTTGCCAGATCTTCCTGAAACAGAACCCCCTTGCCGGGAACTGCCTGAAATACCGGGGCAATATGCGCCATATCAGCAATCAGAAGCGAATCATTCGGCATGAAGCGATCCCACACAATCCCCATTTTGAAGAAGTCGGTTTCAATCTCCGTAATATTCATACCGCCTGCATTCTGCGTTATCTGCATATTCGCCTTAAACTGATCGGCGTAAAGATTTGTAATCATCTGTTTCTGATATGCGCCGCAAAACAGAACCATCTTGCCAAAGTAAGCGCCGTTGTCAGCCATTTCACGGAAAAGCTGATCCAGCAGGTTCTTGTTCAGGGCAGCGCCGGCGGCGGCAATGGACGTTCCGGTGTCGGAAGTGCAGAGTTCCAGCATACCGCGTGTTTTATTTGCGACATTTGCCGCTGTGGAAAGCTGATAAGTGCCTTGAATGAAGGAAAATTCCACATCACGGGCGATCTTGATAAGTTTCTGCTGAATCTGCCATGCCTTTTCATCTGCCGGATTTGGGTTCTGTCCAGCCGTGTTCAGACCGGACATCCTGCCGGAATTGCTCTGTTTTGCATAGGTCAGATCAATCACTTCCTGATGAATCTGAACAACATTCTTTTCCTGCTGCCTTGCAATATGACTTGCCGCCGGAGCTGTCGCAGAAGCGCTTTCGGAAATTTCCGGCTGTTCCGCTTCCGGAAAGTCATAAAGAACGGCGGTAGGAAATTCAAAATTATCGGTCTGTCTGCCGCCCGTAAGTCCGCCTATCATAGAAAGAAACGGAGTCTGGGTGGGATCAGCCGTAAAAAGTTCACCCGCATAGTTGGGTAAGTTCCAAGTAGTTCCGATACCTGTTACCTGTGGCATAATATTTCACCTTATTTAACCTTTCATTTTTATTTTTACATCAGGACAACGCCTTCCGCGGCGGCATCCTGTTTAATTTTGATAACCTCTAATTGGTTATTATTCTTGCGGGCATCCGCAAGGCGGGCTTCATATCCCGTAGCTGTGGGATTGGGAACAGCGGAAGAAGCTCCCGGCTGAAATCCGGTAAACTGCGGCTGTTCCTGAACATCAAACATATATCCGTCAGATTTCTTCAAGGCTTCAATCTGTTCGTCAAAGCCGGAAAGTTTACCGTCTTCCTCTATTTTCACCTTTGACATATCCAGCATAGCCCTGACCGCCTTTCCGTTCTTTGCCTTTGCGCCGGAAAGGGCGATTTCAACAGCGTTGTCCAGCTTTAACTTTGCCAGTTCTTCATCATGGGCCTTCTGCTGATCAGCGTTCTGTTTCTGCAAATCAGAAATCTGCTGCTGCAAAGCGGCATTGTCACCGCTGGATTTCTTCAGATCTTCAAGCTGTTTATCCCTGTCGGAAACAGATTTCTTCAAGGTATTGTTTTCCTCGTTTATTTCGTTGAACCTTTTCTTTGTCACAAAGTTCCCGTCAATGGAATCCATAACCTTCTGCGCCTGTTCCTCTGTCAATCCCATTGCAATCAAATCTTCTTTTTTCATTGTGCTTACCTGCCTTTCAAATTTTCCGTTTTTTACCGTGGGTGACGAACCACGAAATCTGACCTTGTTCTTTACCGTCTGCAACGCTTAAAAGACGAGATTACTATTTGACCCATAGCTGGAAGATAACCGGATCACCCCTTCCTGAAAAATTGTATGAAAAAAGCACTTCTGAAATAATTTCAAAAGTGCTTGACATACTTCATTTATGATGTTATAATAAAGATAAATAGGAACGGTTTTGACGTTCCGCCTGTTTTAAACTAAATTGAATTTAGTCGTCCATTGGTCAGAATGGGCGACTATTTCTTTAAATAGCATAATAATATTTTTAAATTCCCCTTCTAATAGATTTAACACAATTTAAATCTTCACAATGAATAATTTCCAAAGAGCCTCTTTCTTCATAAATCAATGGCTTTCCACAGCGAGGGCATTTTAATGTTATTTTGCCATTTTCCAGCAACTCTGCAACGGCTGAATCTAATACTTTATATTCCTTTGATGTAATCGGTTTAACCATATAAAACCCTCCTTATAAATTCATTATACCTTATGGTAATTCCTGCTTCTTTTGCTCTGCTAAGCGCATCCATAATAAGATAATATCTATCCTCATCTGATAAATTAGGAGCATTTTTAGCAGCCATATAACTTGCTCTAAATTCATCAGCCCAAGCATTGGCAAATATTCTATCTAATACTTCTGGTGATGTCTCATTATCTTCTCTTAAATATTGCTTACGATATGGTTTATGACCATAATACTCATGAGCTAAAACAGCTCTTATTGACATTTTATCACGCGGATGATCAGAATATTCATCCGGAAAAATATTTCCCTTAATATGTACTTTACCATCACTAGGTAAAAAGCAAGTTCCTTTAGTTGATGGACTATTAAAAATAAAATCATCTTTATTTGCCTTGATTGCCTCAAGTTCTTTAATGACAATCGTTATTTCATTATCATCTAACAAATGATATGGAGATCGCCGATTTCCTGCTGCAAAATGCTTTTTATTTTCTTTTGTATGCATTCCGTCAATTCCCCTTTCTATATTTATTATACCACTTTCCCCCGAAATGTCAACCCTCTGCAAGCCATTTTTATCACTATTATCGACAAAATTTTTCTTCCACTCCTTATATGTCATATCAGCCGGTACATAATAAGTTTTCCCTTGTTTATCTCGCGCCGCGCGTTCGCCGATCTGTCCGAAATTATCATCAAAATACGGAACTTCTG
>CAZLOX010000140.1:0-6039 GCA_964561265.1 uncultured Lachnospiraceae bacterium | reverse complement strand
TAAAAGTATATAAAAATATTTCATCCTTTAAGGCAGACTCATCGCTTTCAACATGGATATACAGAATAACCGTCAATACCTGCAATGATATATTAAGAAAAAGGATGAATAAAAAGACGGTGAGTATTTATTCGGATGAAAACGACGACAATTCCTCTGATCTGGTTATACCCGACCCATCACCGCCGCCGGATGCGCGGGCTGAACAAAAGGAATTACAGCATGAGATCAGAAAAGCGATAAGTCAGCTCAGGGAGGATTACCGTACGGCAATCACGCTTTTCGATCTGGAAGGGATGTCCTATGAAGAAATTTCCGAGATAACAAAAGCGCCGGTAGGAACGGTAAAATCCAGACTCAGCAGGGCAAGGGCACAGCTGAGAAAAAATTTAGAGCATATACGGGAACAATTCTTTTAGTTAAACCGTCTAATAAAATAAAAGAAACTTAATTAAATATTATTTGGGGAAAGGAGGAGGATTTTAATGAATTGTGAAGAATTTTCAAAATATCTTGACGATTATATGCAAAATAATTTATCGGACGAAATGAAAGCCGATATGGAAAAACATATGGCATCATGTGATAAATGTCGCAGTGATTTTGAATTTTCAAAAAGAATAACTGACTCATTACATAATATGACGGACAGGATAAGCGTTTCGGAGAAATTTCTTGAAAATCTGAATAATCGTATAGATTCGGAAGAATCCGCCTCTGAGAAGAGATTTATTCCCGACTGGAGAATATTTACCGGTCTTGCCGCGGCGATAATATTCACGGTTGTAGTGTCAAATACAGATATGCCGAAAATCGGTGAAAAAAATAATGTTCCTCAGCAGAACGAACCGGCTGTAACACAGAATGAAACGGCAGACAGAGCAGATGAGTTTGCGCATGAGTATATTCAGGAAAACGGTGAGGAAGTATTGACTGAGGCAAATCCGGAGGATACAGAGAATATTCCGGATACACCGGCAGATTTACATTTTGAAAATATTCCTGTGCAGACAGGTATTTTTCCGGTAACCGGAAATACAGCGGAAACATCGGGAGATACTGATAATGCTGAAAACAATTCCGGCAGGTCTGACATTATAAGCAAGGGCAATATCTTTACAAACAGCGCGGATTTAGATAAAAACGCGCAGAAAAATATACAGACGCGGGAAAATACCGATGTGACAGACGTGCAGATTCCGCAGGAAAATGAAGCGGACAGCAAACCGCAGGAGGCATACAATGCCAATCCGGTAACAAATGAAAATCATGAAGTATCGGGAGAACAGAATAACTATTCGGCGAATGTAAATCAGGAAAATCCACAGCCGGAAACGGCATATGGTGATTATAATGCTGAACAAAACAGTGACAGCGGTGAAAACAATTCAGCGAAAATGGCCAAGTCAGACAACAATTCGAGCACTGTAATGCGTCAGGCAGCACCGGCAGCACTTTCTTTATCTGATAACACAGTCAATGATACAGATGCTGAATCGGATAGTACAAATGTTGATTTGTCAGATAAATCTGACAATAAAAAGGAAAATTCATCTAAAAATGCAGCTGTTTCCGGCGGAGGAGGCGGTGGCGGCGGAAATTCCGCATCGGGTGGAAGTATGGTAACAGGCAGTTCCGCAGGAGGCGGAGTATCAAGACCATCAGGCGGAGCATCAAGACCATCATCAGCGTCATCATATTCAGCAGGTGTATCAGCGCGGTATAGTATTTTTGTTTCGGATATAGACGCGGCGCGGAGAATTATACAGAAATACGCGCAGGTTTCGGGTTCGGATTATATAATACAGCGGTCTGATTTAAACGCATTTTACAGTGATTTATTCGCTCAGGGAATAACTTACAGTGTTTCAAAAGAATATGATAACGGCGGAGATAAAATCAGCTTGTGCTTGAGATTGAATTAAATCAAAGCCTATCCGTAATTAAACATTGCATAATTTACGGATAGTATGAAAAGGAGAATTATAATATGAGATACTGCGGAAATAAAGTGCAGGATGTAAAAATAGCATATATAGGAGGAGGTTCGCGCGGATGGGCATGGGGACTTATGAGTGACCTTGTATCGCAGAGCGATATGGAGGGCAGTGTATATCTCTATGATATTGATTTTGAAGCGGCGAAAAATAATGAGATAATCGGAAACAAAACATCATATGCGCAGGGCGCAAAAAGTGAGTGGAAATATATTGCCGTTGAAACAATAAAAGAAGCTCTTGAAGGTGCGGATTTCACGATTGTATCAATACTTTTGACGAGATGCAGTCGGATGTGCATGAACCTGAAAAATACGGCATATATCAGTCTGTCGGAGATACGGCAGGGCCGGGCGGAATACTCCGCGCTATGCGTACAATTCCGATGTATGTGGAAATTGCGGAAGCGATAAAAAAATATGCTCCCGACACATGGGTCATAAATTATACAAATCCTATGACTTTATGCGTTCAGACGCTTTACAGGGTATTTCCGCAGATAAAAGCTTTTGGCTGCTGTCATGAGGTGTTCGGAACACAGGAACTTTTAATAAAAGCACTTTACGAAATGCGCGGAATTGAAAATGTAAAACGCAGTGATATTTCTGTAAATGTTCAGGGAATAAACCATTTTACATGGCTGAACAAAGCGTTTTACAGAAATATTGATCTTATGGATGTATATATAGAATTTGCGGATAAATTCTATGAAACTGGTTATACCGGTGAAAAATCGGAGCATTGGATAAACAATTCATTTGAATGCGCGCACAGAGTTAAATTCGACCTTTTCAGAAGATATGGAAATATAGCGGCGGCAGGCGACCGTCATCTGGCGGAGTTTATGTCGGGAAAACAGTATCTTGCAAATCCTGAAACGGTAAAGGAATGGATGTTCGGACTTACCACAGTTGACTGGCGTAAAGACGATTTGAAGCAAAGACTTCAGAAAAGCGCGGATATGCTGTCGGGGAAAATTGATTTTAAAATAAAGGAAACAGGCGAGGAAGGCGTAAATCAAATGAAGGCGATACTCGGACTTACTACGCTTGTAACTAATGTCAATATGCCAAATATAGGACAAATTCCGAATCTGCCGTTGGGAGCGGTTGTGGAAACAAACGCGGTATTCCGTCATAATACGGTAACTCCTGTATTTGCGGGCAGTATGGATAATGATATAGCCGCTTTGACTTTGCGTCATGTGTATAATCATAAAACAACGCTTGACGGAGTGCTTGAGAAAAACAGGGAAACAGTATTCACAGCGTTTGTGAATGATCCTCTTATGACGGCGGATATAAAGGACGCAAGGGTATTGTTTGATAAAATGTGTGAAAACACAGAAAGGTATCTGCATTTTTAATTGGAGGGTTATATGCTGTCTGTCGATTTTAAAGCGCGTATGAAAGATATGCTGTATGATTATGAAGAATTTATCAAGGCTATGAAAAATCCGCCTGAAAGCGGTATAAGAATAAATGAAAAAAAAGCTGGTGCCGTATCTGAGGTTTTAAAGGTCTGCGGAAAACTTGAAAAAATTGAATGGTGCGGCAGTGGGTATTATGCGGATAAAAATATTATAAACGGCAAACATCCGTATCATCATGCCGGACTGTTTTATTTTCAGGAACCGTCTGCAATGGCAGTCGGAGAAGCGGCGGATATCAGACCTGATGACAAAGTGCTTGATTTATGCGCCGCACCGGGCGGCAAAAGCACTCATATAGGCGCAAAACTCGGGCCGGACGGACTGCTGGTAGCTAATGAAGTCATACCTAAACGCGCGGCAATTTTGGCGGAAAATCTCGAAAGATTCGGAATAAACGCTGTCGTTTTGTCGGAGTTTCCGGAAAAACTGGAAAAGAGATTTGCTGGATTTTTTGATAAAATCATAGTTGACGCGCCGTGTTCGGGAGAGGGAATGTTCCGCAAGGAGGAACAGGCAGTAACCGACTGGAGTCTTGAACATTCCGCAGCATGTGCTGTGCGTCAGTCGGCAATTTTAAATTCTGCCGCAAAAATGCTTGCTGAGGGAGGATATATAATTTATTCGACCTGCACATTTGCGCCGTGTGAAAATGAGGCGGTAACGGATAGATTTTTAAATGAACATCCTGAGTTTGAACTTTGTGATATCCCTTTTGATATGCTTTCGAGAGGGGATGGCAGATATATAAATTCAGAAAGGGATTTTTCAGAAACAATTAGGATTTTTCCGCACAGAAACAGGGGAGAGGGACATTTTATCGCGCGGATGAAATATAACGGAATATCCGGAAAATATAAACCGAAAGCGAAAGGCGGACGTGATACAAAAGAGGCTGAATTTGTATACCGCAGATTTGAGAAAAACTTTCTGAACTGTTCTTTGAACGGCGAATTTGAACTTTTCGGTACAAATTTATATTTGCGGGATAAGAGAATAGGTTCGCTTGACAGACTTAAAACTGTCCGCGCAGGTCTTCATCTGGGCGAGTGTATATTGTCGGGACGCGGCAATATGCGTTTTGAGCCATCGCACGCGCTGGCGCTTTATCTTAACAGAGATGATATAAAATACAGTGTGTCATATCCAGCGGACAGCGCGGAAATAAATGCGTATCTTTCAGGTGCGGAAATAAAATCTGATATTACTGACGGCTGGTGCGTTGTATGTGTTGATGGATTCAATCTGGGCTGGGGTAAGGCATCCGGCGGAGTTATAAAAAATAAATATCCGAAAAAACTAAGAAATTATCAATAAAATATTTAATGGAGATTATTATGAAAAACGGAACGATATGGCAGGATACAGACGGAAATGACATTCAGGCCCACGGTGGAATGATACTTGAGCATGAGGGCAGATTTTACTGGTACGGTGAAAATAAAGGAGCGGATAATGTTCCGGATACAACAAGAGTTGACGTTATAGGAATTTCGTGTTACAGCTCTGAAAATCTGACCGACTGGAAATATGAAGGACTTGCTCTGAAAGCGGAAGAGGATATAAACAGTCCGCTTCATCCGTCAAAAGTAGTTGAAAGACCAAAAGTCATATATAATGAAAAAACAAGAAAGTTTGTTATGTGGATGCACCTTGACAGCAGTGATTATGTGTATGCGGGCGTTGGGATTGCCATAGCTGATAGACCGGAGGGGCCGTTTGAATTGATTTCGGCAAAACAGCCGAACCGTCAGGATTCGAGAGATATGACGATATTCAAAGATACTGACGGCACGGCATATCTGATACACAGCAAGGACTGGAATAAAACACTGAATATTGCAAGGCTGACCGCTGATTATACTGATGTGGACGGATTTTATGTATCGGTTATGAATGATCAGGAACGTGAGGCGCCGGCTGTGTGTTATCATGACGGCAGGTATTATATGATAACCTCCGGCTGTACCGGCTGGAATCCTAACAGCGCGTTATATGCTGAAAGCAATAATCTTCTCGGACAGTGGAAACTGATAGATAATCCGTGCGAGGGTGAAAATTACAGGCGTACCTTTGAAGGACAGAGTACATATATATTTGAACATAATGGAACAAAGTATCTTATGCTTGACCATTGGATACCGGCAAATCTTAAAAAATCTGGTTACAGTATTCTGCCGATAGATTTCAGCAGTGGAATTATGACGGTAAAATGGAAAGATGAATTTAATGTATTAGAATAAAATATAAGGCAGGCTCATATTATTTATGTAAGAACTTTATTTTTACAGGAGGATTTTATGGGATTTGCTGAACTTTTATTCATCGCTGCCGGTCTTTCAATGGATGCTTTTGCAGTATCAGTATGCAAAGGACTCTCTGTGCGCAAAATTAAGCCTTTGCATATGATAGCTACAGGACTGTATTTCGGATGTTTCCAGGCGTTTATGCCGGCAATAGGATATTTGCTGGGAAGCCGTTTTTCTGCGCTTATTGAAAGAGCGGATCATTGGATTGCATTTGCCATGCTCGCGCTTATCGGAGTTAATATGATATACGGAGCGGTAAAAAATAATGATGAGGAACTTGATGGCTCATTCGGAGTAAAATCAA
>CAZLOX010000139.1:0-6134 GCA_964561265.1 uncultured Lachnospiraceae bacterium | reverse complement strand
GCGTAACAGTTGCAGCGAACAACACTACATATAACGGTCAGGCACAGCCTTTGGTAACCGTAACCGGAAATGACGATTCGGCTTATACTATAAAATACCAGGTAGGCAACGAATCCGAGACCGAAGTAATCCCAAGTAAGACCAACGCGGATACCTACAGCGTAAAAGTAACAATTTCGCGCGAGGGTTATACGGCAAAGACAGAAACTTTACCGGTTACAATCGCAAAGGCAGATTCGGCCTTCCCGACGGTTGACGTACAGACGGTAACGTACAGAGAGGGTCTTACACTTGCGGGCGTAGCACTGCCGAATGTTTCAGGCGGAAGGCTTGCATGGAAAACACCTGCGACAACGCTTAGTGCGAATGATACAGCTGAAGAATACGATGCGGTATTCAATCCGACAAATGCGAATAACTATAATCCGGCTGACGGTAAGGTAAGCGTAAAGGTTGATAAGGCGACAATACCGAACAACGCTTACACAATCACAGGCGACGGTCAGTTTACTTATGACGGCAGTTCCTCACATAAGCTGAGCGTAGCAGCTGACGGATATACCGTGAGGTATGCGGAGGGAGATTATTCAAACGATGAACCCGCTTCATGGCTCGATAGCTGTCCGGCATATACGGAAATAGGCAATTACATATTAACGGTAAAGCTTTCAAGAGCTAATTATAACGATCTTAAGATTGTTAAAACAATAAAGATTACCGATAAGCCGACTATATCAGGTCTTACATTAAAGGCAAAGGAAAATCTTGTCTATGACGGTACAGAACAGGAACTCGTAATCTTAGAAGGTACTCCGGATACGAACGATAGGGTTACGTATTATCTTAATGATGCGGCCGAAGGAACGGCAACTGTGCCTAAGGGACAAAACGCAGGCGATTACAAAGTCAGAGTAACGGTTGAGCGTGACGGTTATGAAACATTTGAGGCTGAGGTAACAGTTGCAATAGAAAAAGCGGATTCCAACGTCACAGCAGGCGCTGTTTCCGTTACATACGGACAGACGCTGACACTTACTGCAACAGTGAAAAAAGCCGACATAACGGAAAGACTCACTCTGTTTAGGGCAATTTCTGACAATGTGGTATTCACTACTGAAGACGGAACCGAGCTTGGCACTGTTGCCGTTACATATGAGGGCGATTCAAAGGACAACGGCACGGCAACTCTTACAGTCAATACAGCGGATAAAAGGCTTAAGGCAGGCGTAAATACAGTTAAAGCCGAGTTTGGCGGAAGCGTGAACTTAAACGGCAGCAAAAGCAGTGAAATTACCATTACTGTTGACACGGTGGCGCTTGAATACACTACTGCAGCGGCAAATAAGACATATGACGGCGATACGGAAGTTGATGTGGTGCTTACGCCGACAAACGCCCTCAGCGGTGATGACGTAAGGCTTTCAGCGACAGGCAAAGTAGATTCGGCAAATGCGGGCGCATACACATCGGTTAAGCTGACTGATATTGAGATAAGCGGTGACCACGCAAGTTATTATACGGTTGATACGGAAGCGACTGTTGATGCTTCTGTTACAATCGGGAAGTGTGACGCTGTTATTACGGCGGATACGACACAGACGGCGGAATATACCGGCTCTGCTCAAAAGCCGGAGGCGGAGCTTAATCATAGCGAGTCAGTACTTGAATATAACGTAACAGACCCGTCAGGTACAGACGCGGATAATATGATTGAAGCGGGGACATATACAGTGGTAATTTCGGCTGCACAAAGCACGAATTATAATGCTCCGACACCTGCAACGGTAACGTTTACGATTACTGCGCCGAAAGTAACAGCACCCCCGACAGCATCGCCTGTGGTAACGATAACACCGGAAGATGAATCTGATGTGTTTGATCATCTGAACTTCGAGGATTCGACTAAGTTTGAAGGCGGCATTTATAATCCCAATGGCGCTATAGAATTTGTTTATGATAATCCGGAATATCCGGCATACAAGGGACATGGAGCTCTTCTTATTGATCATAGAAAAGGGGGCTTTTCACTTTGGGGCGGCGGCATAATGGCCGGAGTTAAAGAGGGCTCAACTATAAGCGGAACAGTAGCTCTCAGACTGGAGCAGAAAAAATATGATGCAACAGAACCGGCAAGCAATTGGTATAAGTTCCCCGGAATAACGATCAAGAAGAAAGATGGAAATGGAGATGTTTTACTTGCTCAATTTGATCCTATGGCCGTAGTGTATGATGAACTGGAGCAGTACACATGGTTTGTTGCTGAAATAGTTTCAACGGGAGCAACTTTCTCAGGAGAAGATGAATTAAGCTGGAATATTGCAAATACAGCCGGCAGTGGAATTGTTTGTATGGTTGATTCAGTTAATCTGAAGGTTAGACAGCCGGGGGACCCCGACCCGACACCGACGGTGACACCGGAAGTAACGGCAATACCGACAATAACCCCGACAGTAACGGCACCCCCGACAACAACTCCGGCAGTGACGGTAACTCCGACAGCGACGGCAACAGCAACACCGATGACAACCCCGACAGCGACGGTGACTCCGACAGTGACGGGAACACCGACAACAACTCCGGCAGCAACGGTGACTCCGACAGCAACGCCGGTGGTAACAATAGCGCCGGAAGATGAATCTGATGTGTTTGATCATCTTACTTTCGAGGATTCAACTAAGTTTAAAGGCGGCATTTATAATCCCAATGGCGCGTTAGAGTTTGTTTATGATAATCCGGAACATCCGGCATATAAGGGACATGGAGCTCTTCTTATTGATCATAGAAAAGGAGGCTTTTCACTCTGGGGCGGCACAAAAATAGCCGGTGTTAAAGAGGGTTCAACTATAAGCGGAACAGTAGCTCTCAGACTGGAGCAGAAAAAATATGATGCAACAGAACCGGCAAGCAATTGGTACAAGTTTCCGGAGATAACGATCAAAAAGAAAGACGGAGATGTTTTGCTTGCTCAATTTGATCCTATGACAATAGTGTATGATGAATTAGAGCAGTACACATGGTTTATTGCTGAAATAGTTTCAACGGGAGCAGCTTTCTCCGGAGAAGATGAATTAAGCTGGAATATTGCAAATACAGCCGGCAGCGGAATTGTTTGTATGATTGATTCAGTTAATTTGAAGATTACACAGCCGGGAGACCCTGAACCGACACCAACGGTGACACCGGAGGTAACGGCAACCCCAACAACAAATCCGACAGCAACGGCAACCCCGACTGTAACGCCGACAGCAACAGCCACTCCGAAGCCGAAGTATAATGTCAGCGGAAGAGTTGTCAACAGTGACAACAGTGGTGTTAAGGGCGCTAAGGTAACGCTCAGGCTCGGAAACACAGTTATCAGTAGTGATGAGGCAGTCACAGATGAAAACGGTAACTTCTCCTTTACAGACATTACTTCAGGAGTTTACAATGTTGTTGCGGAATATACGGCCGGCAGTAATACAATAACCGCTGCCGCGATTATCTGGCTGACGAGCAATAAGGCTGATGTCAAGCTTACACTTCCAAAACAGAACACGAAAGCGGAACTGATAGTGGAAAGCAGCAGTGACGGAAAGGTTATTGATATTTCGGAAGTCGTTGTAGACGGTCTGGACGCTGCCGCAGCAGCTGAGGCGGAGAATGAAACAGACACTGTTAAGGTGACGATGACGCTTAAAAGCAAAAGGGCAGAGGATATCGGATCCGAGGAGCGGAAAAAGATAGAAGAGGTAAGCGGGAACGATAATATCAATTATATAGAGATTGAGCTTACAAAAACCGTTAATAATGATACGGAAATCAATATAACCGAAACTGCAGGCACGCTTATGATTGTTATTCCGTTTGATGCGGCGGGCAAAGACAATATAACGGTTTACCGTTATCACGGCGACAGTGCGGAAAAACTCAGTAATCAAAAGACGAGCAGTGAATATTTTGAAGTCAGGGATGGATATATAATAATTTATGCGAATAAGTTCTCAATTTATGCTATAGGTTACGATGAAGCGGAAGAAGGGCCGGAGGTAAGCCCGTCTCCGAAACCTAATACATCGACCGGCGGGGGCTCGCGCGGCGGCGGTTCATCTGCAAAGACTACACCGACACCGATACCGTCAGCAACGCCTGAGGCAACGGACACTCCTGATACAGAACCGACAGACGCACCAGGCGGCGTGAGTGAGCCGATGTCATTCATTGATGTAAACACAGGCGACTGGTTCTACGATGATGTAAATTACGCATTCGGGAAAGGATTTATGAACGGAATAAGCGAAAATGAGTTCGGACCGGATCTGAGCATTACGAGAGCAATGTTCGTGACGATTCTTTATCGTATGGAAGGTAAGCCGGATGTGAGTGCAGTGTCAGTGTTTGAGGACGTTAAGATTGGCGCATATTACGCAGACGCAGTAGTGTGGGCTACGGCAAACGGAATTGTCATGGGTTATACCGGCAGCGTATTTGCTCCGGATGATAATATCACACGTGAGCAACTGGTGACGATATTATACAGGTATGCAAATTATAAGGGTATCAACACCTCTGTGGATGAGGATGCAAACATTCTTAGCTATACGGATGCCGCAGACATCAACGAGTATGCAATCGCTGCTATGCAGTGGGCATGCGGCAATGGAATGATGAACGGCACGGATGATAAGCTCAACCCGCAATTAGGCGCGACACGCGCACAGACGGCGGCGGTATTCGGACGATTTGATAAAAAATTTAATTAAGTGTAATATAAATAGCGCAGCTATGGAATTTTCCATAACTGCGCTATTTCTGTTCCTGATTATTCCGCGTCAGAATCTGATTCGTTCTGATCAAGAATATATTTATTTCTATACTCAGTGGGTTTCAAATAGTAATACTTTTTGAATGCTCGGACAAAGCTTGTCGAATTGACATAGCCTACTTTTTCGGCAATTTTGTTTATATTGAGATTTGTTGTACGGAGAAGTATTTCTGCATTTTTAAGCCGTGCTTCAATCAGCAGCTCCATAAAGCTTTTGCCGGAATAATCCTTTAAAAGCTTACTCAGATACGATTGACTTATAGCGAATTTTTTCGACAGCATACTCATAGACATATCATAGTCGCTGTAATTCTTCATAATATATTGTATAATATTCTCAATAAGTTCCTCATTTGATTTGCTTAAAGACTTGCTGCTGTCATTACGCTGTGAGATAAGCTCGCCGTATATATCACAGACAGTCTGTCTGATTTCTGGCAGTGTCTCATATTTAGACAGTGAATTAAGTATGTTTTTATATTGTTCATTATCAAGAGCGTTGCTCTGGATATTCGATGTTCCCAAATAACGCATACCAAGGAATAAAGCCTGCATAGCCATATGAGTGATAAGCTCATGCGGAAGTGCCTGAGCTGCTATCTCGTCAAATAATTGGTTAATGATATCTAAGCACTGCTGCGGAGAATTCTTCAGAGAACGCTCCAGCTTTTCCATAAGAGAATTAAGCTTTTGAATATGCTGTTTTCCGGATGCTGTTATAATATCAGGAGTCAGAATTGAGTTATAGCCTGTAATCGCTTTATAGTGCTGCAGTTCGGTGGCTTGCTGAAATGCGTGGGGGATACTGGTATAATCATGTACTGTATCACTCAATGCGGTTGTTATGGTAATATTGAAACAATTATGCATAAAGCTTTGAATCGCGCGAATCGTTTCTATGCAGTCCTGGGTATTTTGTCCGCTTTCATTGGAGTTTTCATCAAAGCTTGCAATAATGACCATGGCATTAGTGTACAGTTTTGACGAGATCGCACAGCCGATATTGTTAAATTGCTCCTCCGCCTTATCGGAAAGTGAGGTGACATATAAATCAAGCTCATCAGGCGTGGTGTTCAGATTATTGATTTCGTCAATAGTCATGAGCACGACAATAAATTCGTCACGATAGAAAGAGTAGTTTATTGCATCAAGCTCAGTCTGCAAATCCTCAAAGTTTTTGTATGTGTTGGATAGAATAGAGTTAATAATTCTCCATTTAATACCCGGCAGATTTTCGCGGATATGCTTATCAAGCTGTTCATTTCTCTGATAAGTATAATGGAAGAAATTCTCTATTTCTTTGAGATTAACCGGAGTTGTTTCCGCAATTCTG
>CAZLOX010000138.1:0-6142 GCA_964561265.1 uncultured Lachnospiraceae bacterium | reverse complement strand
GAAAAACGGAACTTATAAAATGAAATCCGGTCAGACGGTTTATATGTGCTTTTCATCAGATTTCTTAATAGAGGACGCCGATAAGTGGCGTGCTGAATGCTGGGAAATGATGCGGGAACGTTCAGACCTGCATTTTCTCTTTCTGACAAAGCGGATTGAAAGATTTTTGGATTGTATTCCGCACGACTGGAAGGACGGGTACGAAAATGTTACGGTCGGCTGCACGGTTGAAAATCAGGAAAACGCAGATTACCGCTTAGGCATTTTTTCTGAACTGCCTATTAAACACAAAAACATAATTTGCCAGCCGTTGATTGAAAATATCAATCTCTCTGAATATTTACAGGATATAGAATTGGTTGTTGTCGGCGGGGAGTCTGACAGAAATGCAAGACCGCTTGACTATGACTGGGTACTGCAGATACGACAGCAATGTATTTCCAATAACGTACATTTTGAGTTCCGGCAGTGCGGGACGCATTTTATCAGGGACGGAAAAAGCTATACGTTATCTGTCCGTGACTTATGCAGTCAGGCCAGAAAAGCAAATATTGATTATTAAATAACTGCCTCTCTTTTTTTGAAAAGGCAGACGGTAAAATACATATCGGACAGAATAAATAAAAGGGGCTGTAGCAAAACGGTTTTCAGACAAGATCAGTTACTATAAATGATATCATTTGTAATAACAAGCAAATTCAGCATACAAAAAGTCAGCTGCAAAAACAAAGCACGTGAATATCATATTGAGTTCGCGCCGCAAATCATAGTATGCGTGACCTAAACTCAAACGGCAAAATTTTGCAGCGGTCACAGAACGCGCAGCGGCTGGCGAAAGGGGAGTTCTCAGAGGGGAAAACCTCCGCAGGTTTTCCTCTTTGAGCGGCGCTTTGGTTACTTTCCCGCCGAGAGGAAAGTAACTCGGAGGGTTGTGAATAAAAGTAATCCAAAAAAACTCACAGGGGCGTCGATACGCCCCTCCGCAGTACAGCTGTAATCTTTATTACCATACAGCATAAAAGGGGCTGTAGCAAAATCGTTTTGCTGCATCCCCTTTTATAATATTTATCATCCCAGACGGCGCTGCATCTGTTCGCGGTTTTCCGCGTAATCCAGTGCAACATCCTTTGAAATCCGTCCTGATTTATAAAGCGCAAGAATAGACTGATCCATTGAAATCATTCCCTCGTTTGCGCCGGCCGCGATGGCGTTGTCGATCTGATGGCTTTTGCTGTCCCTTATCAGACTTCTTATCGCGCTGTTTGTGTGCATAATTTCAAATGCCGGTGTTAAATTCCCGTTGACATCGGGCAGCAGCTGCTGTGATACAACGGTACGCAGAACCATGCTTAACTGTACGCGGATCTGTCCCTGCTGTTCGCTCGGGAAAGAATCCACTATTCTGTCAATTGTGTTTACAGCGCCTTTTGTGTGAAGCGTTGCAAGGATCAGATGTCCGGTTTCAGCGGCGGTCATTGCCGTGCGGATTGTGTCATGGTCACGCATTTCGCCCAGTAAAATCACATCGGGAGCCTGACGCAGACACGCTCTCAGCGCGAGAAGATAATCTCCGGTATCGATCGCAATTTCTCTCTGGCTGACAATACTTTTCTGATGTCTGTGCAGATATTCTATCGGGTTTTCCATAGTGATTATGTGACATTCCCTTGTGCGGTTGATTCGGTCTATTATGCACGCCTGAGTTGTTGATTTTCCGCTGCCGGCCGTGCCTGTTACAAGAATCATGCCGTGCGTTGCGTCGGACAGATTTATTATTTCCTCAGGAATGCCAAGCTGCTGCCAGTCCGGTATATCGAACGCGACAACACGCACCACAGCCGCAAGCGAACCGCGCTGTTTGTATGCGTTTACACGAAAACGCGCTAAGCCGGGGAGAGAAAATGAAAAGTCATCATCTCCCTTTTCAAGAAAATAATTCATTGAGCGGTTTGCGATGGTATATAATTCGGTAATAAGTTTTTCTGTGTCATCAGGCAGCACTCTGCCGTTGCTTATACTGCACAGATGTTTGTCTGATTTTTCGCAGATCTCACCGCCTGCCACTATAAAAAGGTCTGATGCGCCGTCCTGTACCGCGCGGCGCAGATATTCCTGTATTCCTTCCATTATTTCTATTCCTCCTGCAAATAAGGCGCGGCAATCCTTATATACGGGATTTTCCGCGCCGGATTTTTTTATTGTTCAAATTCCGCTCCGTCCCACAAATGAATATTGGTGTCAACATCTCTGCTGCCGGACGCGTATGCGCATCGGTTCAGAACTGTAAAATTACCGCCGTCATAAAGCACTTCCGAGTGAAGAGTCTGTGTTTCTGAAATCGGACAGTCATATGTGTATACATAACCGTCGAAGGTCACACCGTCCGGTATATTGCCGTTTCTTATTTCAGCCAGAATTTTTTCTGCCTCGCAGTCAGCGGCGTAATAATCGGAAACGGTCTTTGCTGATGCGTTGCTCATTCTTTCGTTTGCGCGCACTGTGGTAAGGCTGAGCAGTGCGAATACCGTCAGACATAAGACGGCAAATACTACCAGCAGTGAAATGCTTCCCAGTGTCGGCGGAGAAAACTCCGGTTTATTCGCTTTTCTCATTTATTTCGCCCCCTGCCACATAACTTCCAGTGAAAACAATATATCACCGCTGTCGTTAACGTCATTCACGCATACTTCCGCCTTGTATAATCCTGATATTTCCGCTGGTTCCGGACGGACGGTCAGTATATATGCGCCGGAATTGTCTGTGATATTCCAGTTTTCGTCATACATTGCCGTAAGTATGCCGTCTTTTGATTCGGCGCCCAATATTTCCGCCGCCTTTTCTGTGTCACCGGACGCGTATTTTATCGCCTCAGCCGCCGACTGCGCCGCAATAACGGCATTGTCGCGCGCGTCGCACTGCGCGGAAATTTTATCTGACAGCACAAAAGCCTGCATACATATTGCCGCCGCAAATGCGAACACCAGCAGCAGTATCATTTGTTCCATGAGCGCTAAAGGCGCTTTGCTTCTCATTCGGACGCCCCCTCTCCGCTTCGCAGCGCGAGAACTATATGGTCTTTTCCGCCGTCCGCATCGGTGCAGTTTATGCTGAGCAGACCGTTTTCTTCCGAAAATTCAAGACTGCCGTATTCCATAATTTTCTCGCCTGCCCATGGTGAATGCGCTGAGCCTTCCGGAGCGAAAAGCTCTGTTAAATATCCTTCAAAAACATATATGCGGGTCAGATATGTTTTTCCGTCGATATTTTCTCTCATTACAAGCGCGTCGCCGCCTCCGAACGGCTCTGTGAATATATCGCCGGCGCGGTCGTTCTGACGCACTTTCATCATAATATACTGTGCGCATGTGCGCCGTCCGTAAGCGGCCTGATCGCGTTCGGTCAGCCGGCGGTATGTATCCGCGCCGGTGAGCAGTATTATCAGCAGACATACCGCAAACACACCGAGTATAAACAGGGCAAACAAACCCTCAAGATGAGTTTTCTGTGCTTTCATTTCTTATTCTCCAATACTGTAATATCCGGCATTAAATTATCCGCAATGACCGTATAGTAAACTGTGTAGTTCTCGTTGATTTGCAGACCGTAGTATTTCTGCAGATACTCCAGGTTAGGCGGATAAACGCCCTCGGCGGCATAACACGCCACACATGAACGCCGCAGCGCCGATTTGAGCTGTTCAAGATTTTCAGTCTCCCGTCCTTTGTCGAGATGATTCAGCGCTGTCGCAAAAATAACAAGTGCAAGCACCATCGCAAGAGGAGTCAGCAGACCGTATAATATTTTTATTCGCGTATACATTGTTGTTCTCATAACACGTCACCCGATTGCTGACATAATGTGCATAAGCGGCAGCATTACCGATAAAAGTATAAGTCCGACGAGAAGAGAACATACCAGAACAAGCGCCGGTTCAACGCGGCTTACCATATCTTCAATGGCATTTTCGCTTTCCTCCGACAAATCGGCGGCGATTTTATCCAGTGTGGAATCCATAGTTCCGCTTTTCTGGCCGAGTTCCAGCAGACGGCAGCTTTTAGGCGGAAGAAGACTGCTTTTTTTCATGGCATCGCTCATGTTCATGTTCCTGCCGAGTTCTTCGCAGCAATGCTCACAGCGTTTCTTTGCTGCCGGAATATCGTCCATAAGACTGCCGGCAAGTTCCAGAGCCTCTTCTATTTGCAGTCCGCTTGACATTCCCATAGCCATTGCCTGCACGATATGCGCGGTGTTCATGCGGCGGAAAATTCCTTCGTCGCCGTGATACTTATGAAGAAACGCAAGCGCGCGCCGCTGGAACGAACCAACAAACATAAACGCGCCGGCAAATACAACGATGAGCGCCAACAATACCCACAGAACAGGCATTATCTTATCGAGCCACTGACCGAGAGTGAGCAGACCGCCGGCAACACCTTCAAGGCGGCCGCCGAGAGAACTGTATACATTATCAAATATAGGAAGGACTTTTACGAGAAGAAGACCTATAATAACGAGCATAAGTACAAGCATAAGCGCCGGATACAAAAGGGCGCTGCGGATACGGCGGTTCAGCCGGGAACGTCTGTCATAATAACGCGAAAGAGCGGAAAGCGCTTCTTCTGTGCGCCCCGCTTTTTCTCCTACCTCTATTAAACCGCATACATAAGAAGGGAATTTCCCCGATCCGCGCAGACATTCCGCTAAAGAAGCGCCGTCATCGGCCATTTCGGGGAGCCCTTTCAATATTTCTTTATATTCTTCCTCGCCGGCAAGCAGGGCGAGAGCGTCCGCCGCGCTCACGCCCGCATGAAACAGCATTGACAGTTCCATTGTCAGAGAGGCTATATTTTCATTACTAACGGTATTTTTCATTAAAATTATTTTTCCTCCTTAATACAGGTATTTAGGAGCGTAATTATTTCCGTCGCCGACAAACTGCTGAATAGAAGCGCTGCCGTGTGATGATGAAATAAATGTCGGATCCATACGCTGCCATGTTGTTCCGTCAAAGTATATCGCACCGTCAACCCATCCGGTCTCCTCGCTCCATACGCTTATCCATGCGTGATAAGCCGTTCCGGCATAGCCTACGACCAGCTTGCACGGTATGCCCTGACTGCGGAGCATTGCCGTCATAAGAGCAGCGTAATCAAAGCAGATCCCTTTGTCGCCGGCAAGAATGGTGTCCAGATCGGGAAGATAGCCGGACTGAATATTCTGAGCTTTTTCCTTGTCGTAGCTTAAATGATTGATTACAAATTCGTATACCTGCGTTACTTTTTCCAGCGCGTCATCTGTGCCTGAGGTGACTTCGCCCGCTTTTGCGATTGTGTTCGGCGCGTTTTCGTAGTTCACATACTGATTCGGGCGCAGGAAAGGCGCAAATTCATCAGCAACAGACGCCTGAAAAGATGCTGAAAGCACAGTTGAATATTTGCTGTCCACTACGTTTTCAAATACCGTAACCTTATACTCTCCGCTGCCGTCCGAAAGCGGGAATGTTGTCCATTCACCCGGTTTGAGGTCATATGTGTAAGTGGTTTCGCGTGTTACCTGCACCTTTAATTTTTTGTCGGTAGCAGCGGTATACTGCGCCATAACATAGCCGTCGGAAACATTGGAATAGTCGATTACTGCCTGAGCGTTCTTTTCTGTTTTTTCGCCGGATGCGGACGGCATAAGGATATTATCCGGAGCCGCGGGAGCCGCAAAGGCTTCGGCTTCGTTCAGAACCGCCGTGTCCGATATTTTAATCTGAGAAACATACCTTATATAGTCATCCTTATTTACTCCGCTCTGACCGCACGCGCTGAGAAGCGAAAGAGCAAGCAGTGCAGGAAGGAAACGGCATGTTTGTTTATAAATTTTTTTCATAATAAAATCTCCTTTCCGGTAAATTGTTTTTTAAATAGAATATTTGGCTGGAATATTTAACTTTCAGACTCATTATAACACCATGCGGATAAAAAATCAATATATTTTTATTGATTTTTCGTGAACAAAATGTTAATAAATGAATTTCGGTCTTTATATAAGCAGGCTGAAATAAAAAACAGATTTTACGCTTGAATTTATTATGAATGTGTGTTATTGATCCCCCAACTAACTCTTGAATTTTTCTGCTTGCCCAAACTGCGAAATT
>CAZLOX010000137.1:0-6238 GCA_964561265.1 uncultured Lachnospiraceae bacterium | reverse complement strand
AGCTATTTCATTTCACAGAGAGAAGTATGTTGCGGCGGGAGGGCCGGACGGCGGTGACGGCGGTGACGGCGGAAGTATTGTTTTCCGCGCCGAGTCCGGAATGTTCACGCTTATGGATTTCAGATACAAAAAGAAATATACGGCTGAGCGCGGCGGTGACGGCAGCGGTAAACGCAGATGCGGAAAAAAAGCCGAAAATCTGTATATAAGCGTTCCGCAGGGAACGATAGTGCGTGACAGCGAGTCGGGCAGGATAATAGCCGATTTATCAGAAGCGGGAAGTGAGAAAGTTGTTGCATACGGCGGCAGCGGCGGCTGGGGAAACGCGCATTTTGCAACTTCAACAAGACAGGCGCCCAATTTTGCCAGAAACGGACAAAAAGGCGGTGAACGCGAGGTTATTCTTGAACTGAAACTGCTTGCGGATGTCGGACTTGTGGGATTTCCTAATGTCGGCAAATCCACGCTTTTAGCGCGTGTGACACAGGCTCAGCCGAAAATTGCAAACTATCATTTCACGACCCTTGTTCCCAATCTTGGAGTATGCTCAATGGGCGGGGGGATAAGCTTTGTTTTAGCGGATATACCCGGAATAATCGAGGGCGCAAGCGACGGCGCCGGTTTGGGATATGATTTTCTCCGCCATATAGAGCGGACACGCCTTATTATTCATATTGTCGATGTTTCGGGTACGGAGGGCAGAAATCCGACAGAGGATTTTGACATAATAAATTCGGAACTGAAAAAGTATGACCTTGAACTTGAAAAGCGTCCGCAGATTATCGCGGCGAATAAGACCGATATAATTCAGGACCCTGAACTTTACGCCTCTTTCCGCGGGGAAATGGAAAAGCGCGGACTTAAAATATTTGAGATTTCAGCGGCTACCGGCGCCGGTGTGGAAGAACTGATAAAGTACGCGTTTGAAGAGCTTTCAAAATTACCGCCGGTGCAGGTATTTGAGCCTGAAATGGAAATAACGGCTGAAACGGATATGGACACGGGACGCGGATTTAATATAACCGTTGAGGACGGAGTATATGTGTTGTCGGGCAGCTGGATCGAAGCTGTCGGCGGAAGCGTCAATTTTTCAGATGAGGAATCACTGCAGTTCTTTCAGTCGGCGCTGCGCAAAAAGGGCGTTATCAGAGCGCTTGAGGATGAGGGAATACAGGAAAATGACCTTGTGCGCATAGGCGATCTGGAATTTGAATTTGTATTATAGAAATGGAGCATATTTATGATAACAAGCAAACAAAGAGCATATTTAAGAAGTCTTGCAAACACATTGCAGCCGATATTTCAGATAGGCAAGGAGGGAATAACCGATAATCTGGTGCACCAGCTCAGCGATGCCCTGAACGCAAGGGAACTGATAAAAATAACGATACTTCCGTCAGCGCTTATGGAAACAAAGGAGACCTGCAACACTCTTGCATTAAGACTCGGCGCGGAGCCTGTGCAGTCGATAGGCTCAAAATTTGTGCTTTACAGAATGTCGCAGAAAGAGAAGAACCGGAAAATTGAACTGCCGAAAAAATAATAACGAGTATTTAAAGAGGGGAATTTTTGCATGAAAATCGGCATAATGGGAGGAACATTCAATCCTGTTCATAACGCTCATCTGCTTATCGCGTCATTTGCCGGAGAGGAATACGGTCTTGACAAGGTTATATTTATGACCGGCGGAAACACGCCGCATAAGGAAACCGGCGGCGCATCGCCGGAGGACAGGTTCAATATGGTGAAAATGGCTGTCGCGGACAATGAGTATTTTGAGGCGAGCGATTTTGAAATAAAAAAGAAGGACTATTCCTATACGGTAAAAACGCTTGAACATCTGAAAACGGAATATCCGGACGCGGAGCTTTATTTTATTGTCGGCGGTGATTCGCTTGATTATATGGAAAAGTGGTATGAATGTGAACGGATATTTTCCATGTGTACTGTGCTGGTATTTGAAAGGCGCGGATTTGAGAGGACGGATGAAAAAAAACGTTCTCTGGAGGCTGAGTTTTCCTGCAGGATAGAAAAGATAAACGCTCCCATTATTGAGATATCATCGTCTATGATAAGAGAGAGAATACATATGGGGAAAAGTGTTAAGTATATTATTCCCGATTGTGTTATAGATTATATAAAGGAGAACAGACTGTATGAATGAATATGAGGAAAAGCTCCGGACAATGCTTTCACCGGACAGATTCAGGCACAGCGTGGGCGTTGCGCAGACGGCGGTGCGTCTTGCCGAAAGGTATAACGCTGACAGGGAAAAGGCATATCTTGCCGGAATACTCCATGATGCCGCAAAGAATTTTTCATATGAGGAAATGCTTGATAAATGCGCCGAATATAATATTGAGCTTGATGAAATATCAAAATCATCAAAAGGACTTATGCATGGGCCGTTAGGCGCTGAAATAGTACGGCGTGATTTCGGTGTTGACGATGAGGAAGTTTATTCGTGTATATTTTTTCATACAACCGGCAAACCGGATATGACTCTTCTTGAAAAAATTATATATATAGCCGATATGACAGAGCCGAACAGAAAATTTGAGGGTGTGGAGAAATTACGCATGATGACATTTGAAAATCTTGACAAAAGCCTGCTTATGGGCTTTGATTCAACGATTATTCATACTGTGCAGAAGGGTGAACTTCTGAATTCGGCTACTATACACGCCCGCAACAGTATCATAAAGGAACTGAAAGGTCAGGTATATTATGGTAAATAACATAGCATTTCCCGGACTGGGACTATCATTTGACGTAAACCGCGTCGCATTTTATATACACGGAAAGCCCATTTACTGGTATGGTATAATAATAGCCGCCGGCTTTTTTCTTGCGCTTATATATGTATTATCAGTGTGCGGAAAGAAAGATGTAAAAAAGGATAATGTGTATGATATCGCGATATATGCGCTTGTCTGCGGAATAATCGGAGCGAGAATATATTATGTGATATTTGATTTTGACAGTGTGAGAGGAAGTTTCCTGAATTTTTTTGCCGTGTGGAACGGAGGGCTTGCCATATACGGCGGAATAATCGGCGGAGCTTTAAGCACATATGTATATTGCAGACGGAAAAATATCAGTTTTGCAAAGACAGCCGATCTGCTTGCGCCGGGACTTCTGATAGGGCAGGCTGTCGGCAGGTGGGGGAATTTTTTTAATAGCGAAGTATACGGCAGGACAACCGATATATTCTGCCGTATGTCGATAAACGGAACAGACGGCGTTCATCCGCTGTTTTTATATGAGTCGATATGGAATATTATCGGGCTGGTTTTATATATTATTTTCGATAAAAAATTCAGAAAGCATGACGGCGAGGGTATATGTTTTTATGCGATATGGTACGGAGTAGGGCGGTTTTTCCTTGAAAGCATGAGAGAGCCGGCATATATTTTATATTTAAAAGAGCCGGTGGGGATATCTCATGTTGTGTCCGCGGCGGCGGTAATAACTGCTGTGGTTATTATGTTTGTGCTCAGGAGAAAAAAAGAAAACGTCTGACCAGATAAAGGGTCTGCAGCAAAATGATTTTGCCGCAGACCCTTTATGATGTTTTGTAATAAGGATTACAAATGTACTGCGGAGGGGCATATCGACGCCCCTGTAAGTGTTCATAGATTACTTTTGTTCACAACCCCCCGAGTTACTTTCCCGGTTAGTACCGGAAAGAAGTCCGGCGGCTTGAAAAGCCGGTTTTGCGATAGCAAAACTACTGAAGCGGCAAAGTAACCAAAGCGCCACTCAAAGGGGGAAAACCTGCGGAGGTTTTCCCCTCTGAGAACTCCCCTTTCGCCAGCACGCTGCGCGGTTATTTACCGCTGCAAAATTTTGCCGTTTGAGCTTTAGTCACATATTCAATGATTTGCGGCGGGAACTCCATATGATATTCATGCGCTTGATTTTTGCAGCTAACTTTTTGTGTGCTGAATTTGGTTGTTATTACAAATGATATCATTACAGAATAATTTTTCCGAAATAAAAAACAGTCTATCCGACTGTTTTTTTTGCGTCAATTACCTTGCCGATAACTTTAACCATTACCGCAATAAATCCCGACAGCAGAAACCACATAAATGAATAAAACAGACATATCTGCCCCAGTATATCCATATACATACCGCTGTAATCCCATATATTCCATTTAAGATATAAATTCACTATACACCCGACAGCAAATTCAATAGCTGTAATAACGCCCGTACCGATAAAACTTTTTCTCAGAAGTGACACATCGGGCATTCCGGCGTATATATGATATAACAATAACAGACATAATCCGCCGGTAAGCGCCATAGTCCAGTGGGTATAGCCGCGGTATAGAATTTCTATCAGCGTGTACCCCACCGCGCCGAAACAGAATATACCGGCATTTGACAGTATTTTATGATACATAATATACACTTCCTTCAGATTTTTCATTGTATATTATGTCCTCAGTATAAAAAAATAATGCAGAAAAAACAGCGGTATGTATCTGTCAATACATACCGCCTCTGCAGAGAAGTTCCGGACTGATTTGTGCCTGATGCACAATCGGATTTATTATCTGTATCAAACCTCATATTTATATTATACCGCATAAATTTTGTATTGAATAGTCTTTTTTAGTTTTCAGATACAGCGTTTAAGTGAGTTCCGATATTTCCGATATTCCCGATATTTTCACTGTTTTTTATTTTGATAATATATTCATATCCCCAGTCAAAGTCATTTTTCACCATATCCGCTTCCAGACCGTTCCGGCGGACTGTGTCAAGCGCGTTTTTGACAGTATTGGTAAAAAGGCGCAGATCCTTTATTCGCGGATACAATATCTTCTTTTTTTTCTTTGGCTTTTCATTTAAAAGCGCGGTGATATATTCCTCGCTCTGAACAACATTCAGGTGCCTGTTAAAGATAACGTTAAGCGTTTCTATCTGAAGAGCCTCGTCCGGTATTTGCAGGATGGCTCTCGCGTGGCGTTCGGTGAGTGAGTATTCATCTATAAGACGGCGCACTTTCGGCGTGAGCCTTAAAATTCTGAGCTTGTTTGCTATGGTTGACTGACTTTTCCCCATTTTTTTTGCAAGTTCGTCCTGTGTCATATTATGTTCTTCTATGAGAGCCCTGTAAGCCTCGGCTATTTCAAAAAAGCATAAATCTTCCCTCTGAAGATTTTCCAGCAGCGCAAACACCGCTGATTTTTCCGTATCCGCATTTACAACGATTGCCGGTATCGTTTCAAGGTTCGCCATCATTGACGCTCTCAGACGTCTTTCACCGCTTATAAGTTCATACCCTTTTTCCACTCTGCGCACCGTTATAGGCTGAATTACCCCGTACATTGCTATTGAGTCCGACAATTCCTCAAGAGATGCCTCGTTGAAATATCTTCTCGGCTGATTTGGATTAGGATAAATATTTTCCGTGGGAATATTTATCACACGCGTTTTTTCATCATTGGTCAATCTGTTTTTTAATGCCTGCATCATTTTTAATTCCTCCTTAGTTTTTTGAATATTATGTAAACACTGTTTAAAAGACTGTAATATAAATATTGGGTGTAATTACATTATACCATAATATTCCAATAAATAAAGAAAAACTTATCGTGAAAATACATTAAAAAAATATTCCGTTTGATAAAATAACAATTAAAGAATAGGCTTTTTTGTAGGCAGCGGAGCTTTTCTCGGGTATATATGCGGAGTATGTCGCACTTTTTTTATAATAATTATTTTGTGTTTCAGATCGCTTTCGGGAATATCCACCTCAGATACTTCGCCTTTTTCACCGCCCATAACCGAAATTGCCCTTGCGGCATCCTCAAGTTCCGATGCGGCGAGAGGGCCTTTGAGCGCAATAAGTCTTCCGCCGGTTTTTACAAGCGGCAGACATAATTCGGACAGCGACGCTGTATTTGCGACTGCGCGCGATACGCATACGTCAAATTTTTCTCTTAAAAGTTTGTTGTTTCCGGCATCTTCGGCGCGCGAGTGTATCAGTTCAATATTTTTGAGCCCGAGTTCCGCGCAGACGGTTTCAAGAAATGTTATGCGCTTTGCAAGAGAATCTATAAGGGTGAAATGCAGTTCGGGGCGCATAATTTTAAGCGGTATTGACGGGAATCCCGCGCCTGTTCCGACATCAACCGCTTTTCCGGATATATCTGTGATCCAGAGCGGCGATATAGAGTCGAGAAAATGCTTGACGGCGATATCAGCAGGTTCGGTTATAG
>CAZLOX010000136.1:0-6383 GCA_964561265.1 uncultured Lachnospiraceae bacterium | reverse complement strand
CCGGTAAACCTACTGCCGATTGTTACATTCTGCTCAAGATTGCCTGTGTCATGCGGCGTATAAGGCGAGATTAACCTATACCATTCTTCCGCCGCAAAATACCAAACTTCCTTATTGTTAATTTCACTTAATATTTCAGCCAGATTTACACTGTTTACCACTTTTACTTTCATACGAAATAATCAACTCTTTTCGCGGGATTCGGCATATGTACGCGGATAGAAATATAAGAACCAGTTAAGCTGTTATCTGCGTCCACACCTCGCATAATAGGGGAGGGGGTAAGCAATTCAACAGCATATACAGGTTTACCGCCTATTTCAAATAATTCCGCATTGTTTTGCTTTTTTATCATCCAATCGCAAACCTGTTGTGTCTTATTAAATACATCAATATTAAACTCATTAGCATTTTCAGCGAATGGTCTGTATATGTTTATGGTGTAAGTTTCATTATAATCTGCTGTAGGAATCAGTGTCACCCTTGTTTTGCCGTCTATATATTTTATTGTTATTTCGCTATACAATGGCGCAGTATTATTTAAAAATAATACATCCGTCCACTCTTGAATCTCTGCTGAAATAGCCCATAAACCAGCCAAGGGGGGGCAAGTTTTAAGCCAGTTAAAAACATATTCAAATTTACTTGTTTCCTCAAGTTCGCTCATTTTCTCACCCCTTAATCATCTCAATATGATTTACTTTCCACGGCGTACCGTCAGCGCGGAAGTTAATATAACTCTGCGCCTGCGTTATTGTACCGCCGTAATCCTTGTATTTAGTTACCAACGCCTGAAATTCCTGTACGGTTGTCGGCTCAACGTCAGGAATCTCTGCAAAAACAATCAAATCCCCGACATTCGCTGTCCAGTTATCCTCTTTTTCATCGTCAGCAAGTGTATAATATCCACCGTTTATCCACAGCGGCGGTTTATAACTTTGCCAGTCTTTACACCACACCGTCCACGCGTTGGCTTTATACACCATTGTGCCGCTCGAACGGTCAAATATACCGTCACGCCTGTCGCAATTTGAAATAAAATGCTTTTTCCACTTCACTTTTGTTGCAACCGTCTGCGACTGCGGTATCTGGTTGATTATAGTGAATGTTTCCGAAAACAGGTCAGACATCATCAGGCAACAACCCCCTATATAGCAGATTGCCGATACCGCCGCCGTAGAATGTGTTGTATATAATATCGTCCGTTTCGGATTTTATCTGGTTATCATCAGGAACCTTGTAAAAATAATGCTCAGACACGCCGCCGCTCACTTGAATTTCTGTAGTCAGTGTTTTTTCAAAGTTATTATTGTTATGTAAAAACTGCACTAAATCAAAAACACAGTCCTTGACCGCCTGCGGCAGTTCATCCAGACGCGCTATGCGTTTGCCTGTTTGCCCTGCCGCCTGCGCGTTTATTTCATATGCCGCCCTGCGTTCAAATTGAGCAAAAGCGGACGCATCCAGACCGCCGCCCATTTTTACATATTCGTCATAGTCAAGATACATCCGCTTCGCCTCCTGTCTTAACCATTTGTAATAAGTCTTGCCATCGCTATGCTTTTCGGGTCAAATACAATATCCCAGTTTGAAGCGGCGGCAAGCTGCTCGGGTTCCGGCGATTTAATTGTGCTTGCGCCCTTCCATGTAAAGCCGTTTGGGTGTATTGTTTCTCTCATTTTTGTGTAAAGAATGTCTACACCGCCGTATTTCTCGGGATTTCTGCTCGTTTCAACAGCGTGTTCGAGTTTTGCATCTGCCTGTCTTAATACGCCTCTGCCAAGTAAGTATGTAGTGTATTTTGTCAACGCTTTGCCTGAGCCCTCACCGCCTCCGGCTGTTTCTGCAGGTACGCCGTCGTCAATGATAACAGTCAGACCGTTGATGTCCGCCAAATTCAAAGTGCGCTGAATACCGTTTGGATCTGTATACTTTCTAAACTCCAATAAATCCAGATTTTCAAGCGTTTTAGCGACATTCGAGTGCATGATAGCCATAGAATACTCGGATTTATTGTCACCCGCCGCCTGCGTTATGGCGTTATTTATATCTGTCGCGCCGATCATGTAAGGTGTTGATGACGATGATAAATCAATCGTGTTATTATCCTGCCATTTCTTTGCGTTGCCTTTTGAGCCAGTAACGCCAAATACGCCGTTAAGAATGTCAATAAGTGTTTTCTGTCTTTGCTTATGCCAGTATCTCGCCTGTGTCGCTACAATATGCCCCATCGGGTCACCGCCGGAAAGCTCCGCTGCAAAATCTCTTGCCATCCATGATTTCATACGTCCGTATACAATACCGCTCTGATATGTTCCGTCAATCTCCGTTGGTGTATTGTCCGTTGTGCCGTCATAGTTGAGCGGATCCCCGGATAATGTGTTATAGAACGGAATTGTATATAAGTTACCGTCATTCTGCACCATGCTTTGTATGTTGCCGTCATGTACCATTACACCGCTGTCAATGATTGCGGTTCTTACAGGGTCAGGTACTTCCGACCACATCTGCATAAATAATTCCTCATCAAAAGGAAGTCCAAAAATTGTTCCTGCCATTATTTAAATCACTCCTTATTTTCTGTTATTGCCTTGTATAATTCCGGTTGTTCTGTTTTGAATTGTAATCTTTCGGAATAGTTCATTTTCTTGAAATCTTCTCTACTCACGCCATTAAAACTGATAGGTTTAGCGCCTGCAAGCGTGATCCGCTGTATGCCCTTGAACGCTGCCGCGTCATCCTTGACTAAGTTATTGAAAATATCCGCGTCAGATTTGCCTGTATTCGCCGAATCATCAAGCGCCGCTGCAAATTTAGCGTAATAATCGTTTTTGATTGCTTCATGCGTCCACTCCAACGGCTTTCCGTCCTTGCTGACGCATATCGCCGCGTATCTTGCCTGTAAATTCGCTTCACGTTCCGCCGCCGCTGCTTGCTCTTTTGCTTCTTTTTCCTTTCTGGAAACGTCAGCCTGCAAATCCTCGAATTTCTTTTGCCATTCTTCTGCGCTTGCATTGCTTGCTTTCAAGCTGTTAAGTTCGCCGGTTATCTGCGATATGGTTTCTTTTGCTGTTTTCAGCTCAGTGGCGGTTTTTTCAGCCTCTTCTTTTTCAGCTGTGATTTCCTTACCGCGTTCGGCGAAAATCTTCTTCGCAATGTCTTTCTCAATTCCCAATTCTGTCAAAAATTCAGTTGTAATAGCCATTTTGTTTACCTCTCTTTTCGTATTAAGATTTTTTAAGTGGAGCTCTACCCACTACGAATCGACCATTTTAAGTCTTATCATCTGACTAAAATAAAAAGGCAGCACTAAAAATTTTAGTACTGCCTTAGTTTACTTCGTGTAATTCGTGGCTTATAAATTATCAATATTTACTTGTTTATTCTCTTCATTAATTCAATAATGCTCAATTCTCGTGCAGAAAACGGTTCTCCTATAAACTCCTCAACACATTTATACGTATCATCATTTTTGCTTTCTTGTATTTTGCTTAACATCTTCCTCAATGCAGTCGTAGCGGGTGATTCATTTCCTAACAACTGACTGACATTTATGTCACTTTTGCAATCCCTACACCTGATGATTATATCCTTATTTTCATCTACTGCACATAATATCTTAGCTCTGCCGCCTTTTTTCTCTGTGCAGCACGGACAATATATCGCTTTTGTGTCTTTTTTTTTGATTTTATTATTCATATTTATTATACCTCTTTTTGTTTATTTTGTCAATAAAAATGCAGAATTTATACGCCGCCTCGCAGAAAACCGCAATTTAACGATTTATAAATATCTTCTATTCTTTTCTTTTTCATTCCCTCGATGTCTATTGTTATAGCTGTGTTTTCATCGACTTTTATCTTCCTATAGTCGTGTTTTACTAAATACTCTTGCTGCAAAGGCTGTGTTAACGACTCTGTTAATGGTTGCTGTAAAGGTTCGTATTCCAGAACTCCACAGGCGTCCATTCGCTTTTTGTTACAGTTGTCCTTATACTCGCAAGTTTTACATCGTTCTGATAGTCGTTTTAATGTCATTTCTCTATCTCCTATATCCGCTTACCGTCATACGCTCTTTTTTCGGCTGCAAGCCTGTTTTCTCGCTCAAATCATCATAGGCTGCACGCAAAGCCTTAACCCTGCCATTTGCCGTTTTTGAAAATTGTTTAAAACCTGCTGCGTCTAACGCTATAGCTTCGCGCTTTGATTCTCTTATACCTCGCGTTAACGAATTTTGCCGTTGCGTGAACTCATACCGCGTACCCTTTATAACCTTGCCATCAGGCGTGATATATTCGATAATTTCTTCATCCTTTGCTTTTTGCTCCGCAAGCCATTCTTCATCATACCGCGGTTGCGATATGCCTAACAGCACTGGCAATGCGGTATGCAGACAGCCGTAATCGTCCAATCGGTCAAGCGCTTCTTCTCCGCTTTCATAAGTCACGCCCTCAACAGTGACCTCATCGCCATAACTGAATATTCTGCCGCCCATAAACGCATGAGAGGGGCGCGGGTGCGGATGATAATCAACCTCGAATCCATTAGCTCCGAATTGCCTGCCTATGTAATTATGATATGCCTGTGCCGACTGCTTAGCGCCCCATAGCAGATTTTGCCGGACCATGCTGTCCAGTCGCCGCGTAACGCCGCTGCCGTAGTTGACGATAATACCACTGCCGCCTAAACCGGTTATAGTATCACGCATAGCAGTAGCAAAATCCGTCGTTCCGGTTCTGACTGCGACAACAGCGGAGTCAATAGCCTGTTGAAACGCGCCTGCGATTGGCGTAAACTCCGTCCTACTGCCTGGAACTGTCCTTGCAAAAAACTCCGTCCTGCCACTTGGAATCGTCTTTGTAAAACCTATCGCCTTTGTGCGTGACAGATTTACCATCTTTCCCGCGGTTTCCTTCGCCCAATGCTCCACCATCTGCTGCGCAAATTCGTTATTTTCATAGCTGATAAACGGCACGCCCTTAGCGGCGAAAATAGCCTTGCTTCGCTCCATTTCAGACATCATACTTTCAATCAGTATGCGCTGTGATAGTTCGATGTTCTGCAATGTCACATTCGCTAAATCGGCATATATCGCGTCTAAGTCAACGCCGATATTTGCCAAGTTCTGCAGTGCCTGTTCATCGGCTGAATTTAACCGCCCTGTTTTCTTTATGCGTGCACCTATGCGCTGTAGTGTTCGGGTTTCAAAGCCTTCGACGTTGTTGGATAGGGTTTGCGCTGCTTCTTCTATGTCATACGGCATTATCCACCTCGGTGTTTAATGCTTTAATTATTGCTTTTTTAGCTTCTTCATATTCTTTACTTCGCGAAAATTCTCCAAGTATTGTCCGCGGTATCGACAAGCAAAAGGTGTTACTAAGGAATCGCGTAGCTACAATAAAAGTATCCGCCATTTCCTCAACGTCCATTCCTTCAACATTACACAGCTTCAAGTGTTCATAAAGGGTCATTTTCACATCCTCGTTTTCTATTTTCTGTTCTTCATTCTCTGTTTTGCGGTCAATCAAAGTGTTTTGCTCTATCTTGTCAAGGCGTTTGTTTATTTTCGACTGCTCTTCTATTAACTCCTCTATATACTCCGCCATTTTACCAAGAAGCGCTTCGTGAGGGGTCTCACCTCTCATCCAAGCTGTTACTTCCTTCTGAAATTCTTCCATTTTACCCCTCCTACATATTCAGCGCCGCCATAATGGCACTTTCTGCCGTTGACGCGTTATTTTCACTTACCTTTGCAAGCTCCTCCTGTATCTGTTCATCCGTCATTTTCGGGAAAAGCCATTTTGTCAGTCGTTCCGCCGAAATAGCGCCCTTGTCAAATCCGGTCACTAAGTTCTGCCATTGTTCCTGACTATCGCCGAATACATCATAATAGTCCGAATTATATTCCCACGAATCGCGGCGGATATTCAGGAATATCGCGTCTGCTTCAAGCGTCGATTCGTTACCTGTGTCAAGCACGGTCTGCACCGAATCGACAAATGCTATTGTATCGGCATTTGAGCGTCTGACTGCCGTCGCTGTGCCTGTCGCCATTGCGTCGTTTTCGGTCAGTATGCCCTGCGACAGCCCCATCTGACGCTCATATATCTGCAGTTGCTCTTTCAGCTTTTCAAAATGCTCCGAACCGCGCAGAGCAGGACTGAAAATATCAATTTGCGGACCGCCGTCACCGGAGTTACGTTTGATCGGAATGATATTATCAATTATTTTGTACTCAGGTTTTTCATATCCGTCTTTCTCTGCCCGTAAATTACGCGGGTCTGTGAATATCTTACTTTCGCCGTTTCTAAACTCATCCACAATCTGCTGCAGCGTTTCTCTTATCTGCGATTCTATCTCACCACAGCCGAAATTTAACGGAAC
>CAZLOX010000135.1:0-6551 GCA_964561265.1 uncultured Lachnospiraceae bacterium | reverse complement strand
ATTTGCGGCTGACCGTTAAAGGTTCTGCCTCTCTTTATTTTTATTATACTATAAAGTTTTTATGATGTCAATATTATATTTTTAATTTGAATTTTTTATCTGCAAAAAATTTCAATAAAGACTATACTTTAAACCGTTTATATGATATAATTATATTATAGCTCATTTATCTGAGTTATAATCCGAAGATAAAAATAAAAGGGACAGATATGTTAAAATAAACCGAAAGGAGGAGTCGAACGCTTATTCGACTGATTTGAAGTGAATAGAAATAATATAAAATTTATGGCACTCGGCGGCGGACAGCAGATAGGAGCAAGCTGTTATTATCTGAATATAGGCGGAACAAAACTCCTGCTTGACTGCGGAAAAGGAATGGACAACAGACATCATGCCTACGGACCGGATTTCAGTCTGCTGACAAAATACGGTGAAATGAGTTCACCGGGTAAACTTGATGGGATTATTATATCCCATGCTCATTTTGACCATATAGGAAGTCTGCTTGATTTTACCGCGCGGTATTCATCTATACCGGTATACGCGACAAGCACAACAAAGCAGCTTGGAAAACATATTATGGATGCAAGCCGGCAGCGTGTCAGGGCATGGGATAAGGCTAATCTGTTCTATAAAATGAATGAACTTACTCTCAACAAGAAAACGGGCATTGCCGAAGGCAGGGTTGATATTACGCTGTATCAGGCGGGTCATGTGCCGGGAGCGTGTATGGTTTATATTCAGAGCAGCTGCGGAAATATTTTATATACCGGCGATTTTTCACCGCGCAGAATGGCATTGGCAGGAAAATATGCGCTTCCGGATGACCTTCATCCCGATGCGGTCATTTTGTGCGGAGTTCATGCAAAACATCCTGAATACAGTCTTACAAATGATATGGACAGATTTTTCAGAAAATTATCATTTGTTTTACAATCCGGCACAAATGTGTATCTGCGTATAGGACAGCTTACAAAGGGAATAGAACTTATTCATAAAATTGACGATGCGATGAAAAGAAAAATACTTCCTGAGATGCCGGTTTTTTATGATGAAAATATTGAAATTCTGGCACATGAACTTGACAGGGTAAGGATCCAGTCGCTGACGGCGAGGAGTCATTCTTATGAAAAATCGAAAGGAAAAAGCGGAATTTTTATAGGATGTGAGGAGCTTCCTCCGCATTGGATAAGGGATTATCAGAAATTTGAAACAAAATTCTCGCTTCATGCCGATTATGAAGATATAAAAGACCTGCTTAAAAGGCTTGCTGCCAAGAAGGTGATTGTTGTCCATACGTCTGACGACAGAGAAATAAAAAACGAATATGCTCTGGAACGCGATTTTGAAGAAACCACAGTATATTATCCCAAAAACGGGGAATTGATTGAATTATAAAGGAGTTTTAAAATGAGTGTAAAAATATCAGAGGAAAAGTTAAGCAAAATCGGCGAAATTATCACTGAAAACGCAAAAATACAGCGTCAGAATATGTCTGATGAAAATAAAATGTTCAGCATATATCTCCATGATCCGACAATGCAGCCGAGAGTGTGCGCCGAGAAATTTAATATGAAATACGGTGTACGCTGTGACGGCACTACTCTTACCGGAGATGGTGTAATACGAAGTTTTAAAATTACGCGTATGGGCAACCGTAAGGAAAGAGAGGCTATGTTTAAGGAATGTGTGGAGGCAGCTTCTCTGATATGCAAATCTCTTGCTGAGAATTCATCGGAATACATAGATGATATAAAAAAACGTTCGGTCGGACATACGCAGAAAAAAAGAATTATCCTGCTTTCCATGTTTGAAATGAACGAACAGCTCAGAACGCACAAATGCAGGGAAGAATTACTGCGTCTTAACAGAAGTTTTTCAGAGGACTGCATAGATGCTATTCTTATGATGCTTGCGGCTGATAAGAATACGAAAAAACGCAAGATAAGCCCTCAGGAATATGAAAATGAGATTGTCCGTCTGGATGCTGCTCTTTCAAGATCAAATAAGATGATTGAACGTCTGCAGAATGAATTTAATGAGGAAATTGAAGAGTATAAGCTTCAGGCAAGGGCAGATCTTATAACTCAGTTTAATTCAAGGGATTACGGATATATACTTGATATGCTTCAGCTGGCAAACAAGGGATTCAGAAAATTAAGACGCGAGGGATTCAATCTGCCTGTTGATATAAATATGCTGCCCGTACTTATGAGAAATCTGACTCGTTTTGTTGAGGACTGCGGAATTGAGCAGATTGCGGAGATAGGCGAAGAATTTGAAATAACAATCAATGAAACTGAAGAGTATGAATATGAGGGGAGCGCGTTTGCTGATAAAAACGAACGGAAAACAGTCAGAATTATATCATGCGGATGGAAAATAACAGATGAAAATATAATAATTTCCAAGCCGAAAGTAAAGGAAACGGAGGAATAACAGATGGAACGATATAACGGAGCTATTTTTGGTATCGATCTTGGAACTACCAATTCGGCAATTGCCGTTGCAAAAGAAAAAGGAAGGGGACGTGTGACGGCGGTCACGCTGAAAACAGACAGATATTCGGAATATTCCGGACGCGGAAAATCTGTAAGAAAGGATGATATTCTGCCGTCTGTGGTATTTTATCCCGAAAATGAAGAACCTATGGTAGGAGATATAGGTATAAAAGAGGAGATAACTCAGCCGTATAATGTAATACGGTCGGTAAAAAGTCAGATGGGAAATGATGAGCTTATCAATACCGGCGGCAGCATATGTGATAAAACACCGGAGGAAGTATCCGCAAGAATTTTAAGACATTTAGTTTCTCAGGCTGAAAAAATGTACTGCGGTGATGGTGAAAAAATTGAAAAAATAGTTATTACCGTGCCTGCAAGTTTTGATGCTATAAAAAGAGAGGCTACTAAAAAAGCCGGAAAACTGGCAGGTCTGGAGGCGCATCTGATATCCGAGCCTCAGGCTGTTGCATACAGTCTTATCAATCAGTTAAATAATGATGATATTGATTTAAGAATGGATTTCAGAGAGCCAAAAAGAATAATGGTATTTGATATAGGAGGAGGAACTCTTGACATCACTCTTCAGGATATTGTATGTGATGAAAATGACAAATACACCATGACCCCGATTGCGACAAACCGTTATTCCACAGTTGCCGGAGACAGGTTTGACGAACAGATAGCAGAATTTCTGTATGAACAGTTTCTGGAAACAAACAGCAGAGGTTCAAAGGATATAGAAAGAGAAATAAAAAGAGAAAAAACTACGATAATGAGGGAGATAAGGGGTTATGCCGAGGATATAAAACAGAGTATAAGCAACAGTTTCAGCGACGCGCAGATGAGCGGACGAAAGCTGTCAAAGGACAGAGAATTTGAGTGCGGCGGTCTTATAATGAATCGTTATACGCTGGACGGATATATGAGTGTTGAAGAATTTGAAAAATGTCTGGAACCGCTCATGGGAACAAGATATATATACAGTGATTATAAAAGTTTTCCTAATATCTCAGATAACAATAACATTATGTATCCGGTTATGGATGTATTGTATAAAGCGGCCGAACAGCTCGGAAGTGAAAATATAGAAATTGACGGTGTGATTTTAAACGGAGGAATGTCAAGATTATACTTGATTCAGAATCGTCTTAAAGAATTTTTCAAAACAGTACCGATCATCTCTGTAACCGATCCCGATAAATCGGTTGCAGAGGGCGCGGCTATATATCATTATTATCAGAATTTTGCGCTGGGACTTGATTTTTATGCCGACAAACTCGAAACACAGCCCGATAAACCAGCCGCTGTAAGAGAAAAAGCGGCAATAGAAACAAAGGGAGATGTTCTTGCAGACGATATATATTTGGGTATGAAAGGCGGAGTAAATCAGCTGCTTATAAAAAGCGGAACGCGTCTTCCTTACAGTTCGCAAAGGATAGAAGGATTTAAACTTGAAAGAAACAGAAATGAGATAACATTTCCCATCAACCGCAGGGCAGATGATAAATACGAAACAATTGCTACCGGAATTATCAATTTCAGACACAGCTACACAACAGAACGCGATGTAACGCTGGAATACTATATGAATCAGGATCAGCTTCTCTTCTTCAAGACATGGGTAAACAACGGAAGAGAATCGGTCGAAGGAGAAGTAAGTATAAGTTTCGGCGGAAATAGGGACAAGAGCAAAAACAAAAAGGGTAAACTTATAGCGCCTAAAGGCAGCAGAGTGGAAGTAAATTCAACCATAGGACAGCTCCGCAATTTATGCTGTAATGAAATTGCAAACGCTGAAAGAAAAATTAAAAAAGGCAAGTTTGTGAATACAGATAAGATATGGCTGGGAATTAAAAGAACAAGGACAGATATTGCGTCATGCTGCAATCCGGAGGAATTTGCAAAGCCGATTATTTCCGAATTATCGCGTGCATCCGGCAATGATTATATACAGACGCTTCTGAGAATTGCGCGCAGCATAGCCTGTTTCTGGAGCGATGAGGAGGTGCGGAAAGTAAGTTCTTACTGCGAGGAAATAATTAAAAAGAGCGGCAATATAGATTTATATTCGCCTGTAAACGCAAATCATCAGTCTAATTTTGAGGCGATAAAATTTATCGGCAGATACGGAAACGATAAACAGCTTGAAATGCTCAGGAAATATGAAAATATGCCTGAAAGCGCGGTAAAGATAAAATATCAGAAAGCGCTGATATGCGCTTATAACAGTGCGGGGGTTCGTTTTGACTGGATTTTTGAAATATTAAAGAATATGACGAATTATCGTGACATAGATAAAGATACCGTATGTGTCATCGGGCAGATAGTTCTGAAAAATAAACTTGACAATGACGCAAGAAAGGATATGATTATCAGTCTGAGCCGTGTAATGAGTTCGGGAAAACTCAAAGCAACGTGTTTTGCCGGAACGGTAATAGCTTTGGGATACTGCTGCCGTGATGAGTATGACGAAGAACTGATTGCCAATGCGGAAAAATCAATTTCTGATTCAAGGGCATTTTATGGCAGAAAAGAAGCAGAAGGATTTGAAAGAGCAATAGATATCGCGCTGATGCTTATCAATAAGAAAGAACTAAGCGAGAATGATGAAAAATATATTCAGGATATATATGAAGATTAAAAGATAAAAACTTATCAGAGGGGTTGCAACAAAGGAATTTTCAGACAAGGTCAGTTACTATAAATGATAGCATTTGTAATAACAAATAAATTCAGCATACAAAAAGTCAGCTGCAAAAACAAAGCGCGTGAATATCATATGGAGTTCCCGCCGCAAATCACCTTATACGCGGCTGAAGTCCAAACGGCGAAATTTTGCAGCGGTCACAGAACGCGCAGCGCGCTGGCGAAAGGGGAGTTCTAAGAGGGGAAAACCTCCGCAGGTTTTCCTCTCTTAGCGGCGCTTTGGTTACTTTGCCGCTGCTGGGAAAGTAACTCGGGGGGTTGTGAATAAAAGTAATTCAAGAAAACTCACAGGGGCGTCGATACGCCCCTCCGCCATATATTTGTAATTCTTTTTTCCGAATCTATTCCTGTGACTTTTCTTTCTTTTCTGCAAAGATAAGATATATTTCCCGTACGGCAAGAGCAGCAAGAAAAACTCCGAACATCTTTTTAAGAAGTGCCGAATCAAGCTTTACGGCAATAAGTCCGCCTATAACGGCTCCAGCGGCGGCAAATATAAGCATCGGCAATACTGGCTTTATTTCGATATTTTTATTTTTGATATGAACTATAACAGCCATAGCAGCAGTTGGGATAAAATACATAAGATTTATGCACTGCGCGTTTTTCTGTGCCGTATGCAGAAAGAAAGCGAGCGCCGGAATAAGTATCGCACCGCCGCCTATGCCCATACCGCTTATTATGCCGGCAAAAAAACCGGCTGTGATTATCCATACTATACTCATAAAATCCCCCTATCTGAACATCCTGTATGCGGCAATAATAAGAAATACCGAGAATATTGCGTGAAGGAATGAGTTATTTATTTTGTTCAGAATTTTTGCCCCCAAAAGCCCTCCGGCAACGCCTCCAACCGCCGCCCAGAGCGCGGTTTTATAGTCCGCGTATCCGTTTTTTATATAGAAAAACAAACTCACAGGCGTAACGATAAGTATTATAAGGACAGCGGCGGCATGAGCCTTTTTCGGTTCAAAATGCAGAAATCGCTCCAGAAAAAACACCGCTATAACTCCCCCTCCCGCTCCGAACATTCCGTTTAATATTCCTATTGCAAATCCGCACAGCGGCTTTAATAATTTTTTCATTTTCTTCTCCGATCTGATGTGTTTCTATATATTATTTCTTTCGGGAGAAAATTTTATTCTCTTTGATTAAAAGTGTTTGAATGGAAAAAATAAATGGTATATATAATAAGATGTATTCAATCTCAGAAAAATACATAATATGTAGAATCTTTATTTGAATATATAATTGAATATTCTTATTATTGATCCCCCAATTAAATTTTGAAGAATTTATGCGAAGAACAAACTGCGAAAGTCTCAGTAGTTTTGCTACGCA
>CAZLOX010000134.1:0-6666 GCA_964561265.1 uncultured Lachnospiraceae bacterium | reverse complement strand
GTATAGACCCGTCAAAAGCGCATAATACAAGAGTTGCCGTGTTTAACGCGGAAACCTCCGGCGATAAAGCCGTATTTAATGATAAAGAATTTGACAATTATAATATAATCGGCACATTTCATATGTATATTGATCTGGAAAAAGGCAGTGACTATTATATTACAGCGTATTATGATGACACGATTGATGAGTCGGAAAAAAGTTTTATATCAATCAATACAGTTGATTAAAGAAACGCTGAACTATTCCAAAATGAAAGGAATGATAACAATGGCAAAAAGAATAGCTGCATTTTTTGCGGCAATATGCGTTTTAACATCCGTACTTACGGTATATGCGGAGCAGCCGGACGCGAATAATACACATTTAGGCGGAAAATCCGGAAAATCCGGAATAAAAGTAAGCAGTACTATTAAAATAACGCCTGAGGATGTCGAACGACTGATTTATAAAGGCAATCTGAGAATGAACAAAAGAGCGGACGAGTTTTTAGAATATAAGCTCCCTTGGGATGAAGATCCTCCTCTGATGTTGGTCTCACTAAAAAAACTGATAGATCCTTACAAATCTGTTCCGCTTTATCCGGAGCTGTTCAGCGCGACAACCGCCGATACAGTCGTACGGCCGTGGCTGAGCGAAAAAAGCGATGATTATTACCATGTACTGCTGCAGCACAAAGCGAAACAAGACGATGAATCGTATTTTATACAGGACTGGATCTGTCAGCCGAAATCAGAGTATAGTGACGTGAAACTGTATATTCTCGAAACAGAAGATCACTTCCGCACCGAAACGGAAAATTTCTTCGATGAATATATTAAAACCGACACATCTCTCAATCTTACTCCTATATACAAAAAAAATAAGGATAAAACTGAATTTGTATTTAATTTTGCCGAGATTGCAAAGATTATAAACAATGGCGATGCAGGCAGAATAGAGCATATTCTTATAATGCAGTGCAACGTAGGGTTCGCGCTTTATGTGGATGGTGAAAAGGGTGAATATTTTATATTTGAGGACAGGATACGCGATGACGGAGCGAAATATCTCGGAAAAGAAGTCGCGAAACTTCCGGCAAAAACTCTTATTCCGGTAAATGATTACATTGATTTTTACCATAACTGGACTGATAATGTAAGAGAGGCTTATAAAGAATATTACAGAAAGCTGTACGGCGATACGGTTGAAAATCATGTTATATCGGTACTTGAGCCGGCAAGGAACAATACACGCGAGGTGGCATACCGTGATGCCGGCACTTTCAATTATCCGCATACCGAGGATACAGACAGCATATCCGAATATCTGGGAAAACCTTCACGTTTCCGTGATGTAAAAGATAATGACAGATTATCGGCAGCAGCGGAAATGTTCAGTGATATGGGAGTTATAACGGGATATGATGATGATACGTTCAGACCTGATAATTTGCTGACACGCGCGGAAGCGGCTGCGGTATTGTGCCGGATGTTCAGTATCACGCCGGAAAACGGCTGTTCATTTACCGATATGGACGGACACTGGGCAGAAGAATACGCCGGAGCAATGCAGAAAGCCGGCATAATAAACGGATACGCCGACGGAAGTTTTCAGCCTGACAAATATATTACATATGAGGAACTCTTCAAGCTTGTAGTATCAATGCTGGGCAGATGGACTGCAGCCGCTCATGACGAAGCAGAGGAAAAAGATATGTATCCTGTATATTCAAATAATTATGCAATGCAGTACGGCTTGTGTGATGATCTGGACAGCGTTGTAACAGGCGCGCCGGTTACAAGGGGCGATATGACACTGATTCTGTCAAGAGCGGTGGATATGCACATAATAACATATGTGTTCAGAGATGCAAGATCGTATTTCGGAGCGGAAACATACGGCGATGAAACACCCGCGTCACTGCTCAAAGGCGCAAGCCTTCACGGCAATATTACGTATACGGCGAAACAGTTCAACGAATGGTTTGACAAAATCAATAATGAATACGAGGAGAAATACGGGAAAATAAACGAGGAATTTAACAATATAATAACAGGTAACTGGTGATAAAAACAATAAAAAATGTGGTTATGATAAAGAAAGGATAATGTAAAATGAAAAAAATCAATTTGAAAAAAACAGTGGTTCTGGCTCTTGCGGCAATTACGGCGGCATTAGCTGTAAATGTAAATATTTTTGCGGAAACACAGGCTCTGGTCAACAGCGGTATTGAATCTGTACAGCTTGACAGGTTAGAGCAGTATGAAATAATACACGGCTGTGGGGATGGAAATTTTTATCCGGAACGTCTGATTACACGCGCGGAAATGGCTCAGATTCTGCTGAATATACAGATTCCCGACATAATGTCGGTTTTATCGGAAAGAGATATTTCCGGACTGAAAAGGTATTCCGATGTTCCCGAAACTCACTGGGCGGCAAAATCAATAGGCATTATGGACGCGTACCAGTCTCTGTCGGATTATATGGATTATGCGGACGGTTATCCCGACGGCACATTTAAACCTGACAATAATATGACTTATGCGGAAGTTATAAAAATACTTGTATCTATCCCCGGCTATAAACCATACGCGGAGGTAAACGGCGGTAATCCGGACGGATATTTGATGTGGGCGGATAAACTGGGTATAACGAACGGACTTGAATTTAATCCGGCAGACAGCGCAACGCGCGGTGATACTGCGGTTATGATAAATAATATGCTTGATGTGCCGATTCTTATGATGGAGTCTTTTTCAGCAAAAGACGGTTCTGTTACATACACAACAGAGGACGGTTATACATTTGAAAAGTGGCGTTATGAATCAGAAGAAGATTAAACTTTTTAATAAATGAAAGTTAAAAAGGAATATAACACCGAAAGGAAGGATATTTATGAAAAAAATTATTTCGTTAATTTTAAGTATATGTATAACTGCCGGAATGTCAGCGGCTGTGTTTGCCGATGAAATCGAATTTAACAACGTTGACGTATATCCGGTTGACAGTATGGCGAGGCTGAAAACTTTTTCGTTATCCGATAACGAAAATACGGTAGAACTCAAATGCAGTGCAATATCAAACCCTTATGAGGAATATTATATAAGTTTATATGAAAAAGGCAGTATTGATGACGCTCATTATGTATTTAAGTTTATCGGTCCAGTGCAGATAAGAGATTTCAGCATTGAAGGATTAACCGGCGGCAAGAGTTATTATATCGGTATTTCCTCAACCAGAAACAAGCAGGTTATAAGCGGAACAATAACAACATCATATACGGAGGAGAAGTAATTATGAAAAAGATTATCACTGTTATATTGACCATATTTATATTCACTTCCAGCCTGCAGGCGCTTGCGTTCTCGGATGTTGATTCGTCAGATAAAGTTATGTCAGACAGCATAGACACCCTGAGTCAGCTGGAGATATTAAACGGTTATGAGGACGGTACTTTCCGCCCTGATGCGGAAATAAGCCGTGCGGAAATGGCACAGATTGCATTGAATCTTATGCCTCGCTTTATAAACGCGGGAATAGCAGGATGGAGCGCAGCAGATTCACAGTTTTTCAGCGATGTGGACGAGAACTATTGGGGCTTAAAAGCAATTGAAACTCTGAGTACGTTCGGATATTTAAACGGCTATGAGGACGGTACTTTCCGTCCGGATAATCCTGTAACCTATCAGGAAGCGTTTAAGATCATATTAACTATGATGCACTATGACAATGTGGCTGAAGTTATGGGCGGTTATCCTGACGGATATGCAAGAGCTGCGGAATTTGCTCAGATCACAGAAGATGCTGATTTTTATTGGGATTCTGATTTTAATATGACTGATAATGCAACAAGAGGAAATATTGCCATTATCATAAACAACGCGCTGGATATACCGCATTATGTGATGACAAATTACAGTATCAAATTCGGCGGTGCATATGAGTGGATGGTAGATGAGAACCTTACTTTCAGAAATATGATTATAAATTCATCTGTCGGTGTTGCCAATACGAAAGATCAAACTGCTGAATCAGTGGAATAATACAATAAACATATGAATTTCTGATCTTTTGAATTCGGCAAAGTAAGCAAAACACAGTGGTATAATAAGGAAAGGATAATGTAAAATGAAAAAAATCAATCTGAAAAAGACAGCAGTTATAGCTATGGCGGCAGTTACGGTGATATCTGCAATGAGTATAAGCGCTTTTTCGGCGGAAGATAATCAGCCTGCAAATCCTGCTGTTTCTGAGAATAAAACAGAAGCTTTAATAAACCCATGGCTTGGGATGGAAAGATACGGAGATGACAATATATACGGTACATACGGCGGTTGTATCTCAGTTTTCGGCAACGGCACAGCTGTTACAAAAGAGGATTTTCAGATTCCTGAGGGCAAAAAATATCTTAAAGTAAAGTTTAACAATTACAGTGTTAATAATTCAAAGGTACTGCTTCAGAAAATCAAGCCTGATTCCGGCGAGATTATCAAGGAAATATCCCTTATGGATGTTGCAGTCAATTCGGCAAAAGTATCAGACGCAATAAATCTGGAGGATAATTTCTCACCATATGCCGGCACATATAGAATAGCTGTAAGTCAGACCAGCGGATATGTATCAGAGGGTTCGGTAAAAGGTTCGCTGATTGCTGTACGCGGAAGCGATGTTTCTTCGCTGGATAATTTATTCGGTTCGGTCAGTAAAATGACGGATAATCTGGTTGCCAACACAAATACATTTGCTATGCGCTACAATTACCGCGGGGACGAACTTGACACAACATTTGCAGTGTATCCGGAAGAAAGACTTTCAAGATACACTTCGGGGACTACCCAAAGACAGGACGGTTCGGAATATGAACTGCCCGCGTTTTATGATGATATGATGGCAGCGTTTTTCGGAAGTTTCGACCTTCAGACTGGCGAAGTAAATATATTGGTAAACGGTCAGCCGTCACAGCACGGCAATAAGTGCGTACTGCAGAACGGGGTTACTTTGGTGCCGGTTTCGGTTTTTAAAGAATTGGGATGCAGTCTGGAATTTGATGAAAGCTTGTATCTTACCACAATTTCCAACGGCACAACAACGCTTGAAATACTTCCGATCCTTCTTGGAATGAGAAAAAACGGCGCGGACGGATATTACGCTCCGCTTACCCCTGTAGCAAGATTTGTTGACGATGAGGTTTATGTTCCGGTAAGAATAGTCGCAGAGGAACTGAATGTACAGATTGACTGGGACGCGCAGACTAATACTGTGATTTTAAACAGCAATATATAAAAAAACGCTTGACAAAGCAATATTGAATATGATAGAATAAAACAGGAAGAGCAAGACTTCTAACGGTCAGCTCAAAGATTTAAGTTATGAAATAACCGCTACCTTGGGCTTTATTGGAGCGGTTATTTTACTTTTATAGTAAATACTACAAAAAGTATAGCTACAATGAGCAGTATCTGTACTGCTTTATGTAAAAATCTTTTCATAGCAGCTCACCTCCCTCCCGAGCCTCTTGATTAGCGACTTAACGCCGTTGCTCAATTGTTCTGGAGTTTTGCTGAGCTGACCGTCCGATTTTATCGTTTTCCGTCCTGCTGTTTCCCGATTGGATGAATCCAATGAGTATATTATAGCACATATTGCCGGAAAAAGCAAGAAAAAATTATAACAGGCATGGCGCCTGTAAACAGTTCAGATAAGCAAAACAGCGTTATGAGAAAGAAAGGATGATGAAAAAATGTTTCGTAAGGTTATATCTGTTTTTCTGATTATTATGATTATTCTTGCATTTATTGTTATTGCAATAGGAATTGATTCACAGGATTTTTATGTTATATTCATAAGTATCATAATTGCTGCACTTCTTATATCCAACGCCATTATTATGGAAACACTGATTTAAGGTGATAAAAAAATAATTTTACGGAAAATGTACGCTCTCCATGCGAATTTCTGACGGAAATTCGCCACTTACGAGCTATTTTCCGCCGCCGGGGGGCTAAAATTATTTTTTTATTTTGATTTATTCAGTGTTTCCTTATATATTTACTGTTACATAATAATCCGCATGACCATAAATAAAAAGATAAACACACAAAAAAACGCAACAAGTAAAGGAAGTGTTTAGTTATGAAAAAGATAATTTTTATTTGCTGCTTAGTGTTGAGCGTTATAATAGTATGTTTTTGTTTCAGTAATTACACAGTTAATCTCAGCGGTGTGATTATTGATAATGAAACTGAGCATAATGTTAATATCACCATAAAAGACAGACACATAAATAAACTTTTAAATAAAATATCCGGTAAGGTATATATTCAGACAGAAAATGATGAAGATGATGTAATAGTATATAATGGTACAGGACCTGTTTTTGATTTAGAAGATTATTTCTGCACTACAGTTCAGCGAGGTTTCCTGAAACCGATCGAGCCGCCGCGGGATGATAATTCGGCTGAATATATATGGGAACATGGATATATGTATTTTGATAATGATTTTAAAAATATGGTTATAATTACTTCCGAACGACAAATTTATGCGGCGGACAGTGACTTTATCAGCATAGTAAAAAGAGCGAGCGGTAATGATTCCAGAATCAATTTTTAAATATTGCTCCCCCGATTAAATCTTGAAGAATTTATGCGAAGAACAAACTGCGAAAGTCTCAGTAGTTTT
>CAZLOX010000133.1:3518-6732 GCA_964561265.1 uncultured Lachnospiraceae bacterium | reverse complement strand
CGGCGGAAACGCTGTCCAGTCCTGCCGCTTTTGCCAGAATTTTTTGAGTCATAGTCATTCCCATTAAAATCATCCTTTCTTTACGGAAATTATTGTTTGTAAAAAAGTATTCGCTTTTTTATATCAAAAACAGTATTATTATTTATGAAAACAGCCCAAATATGCTTTTTTCCGGAAAAAATCATAAGGGCATATGTTTTTGCGTGAAACCATGCGGATAAATCAACTGTTCTGCATTTTATTTTACAATATTTTTCTCCGTTTGTCTATATCTAACGCGGGAAAATAAGTCCAAAAACAGAAAACAATAAAAAAAAACGGCTGAACAGATACCTTAGATTTCTGATAAAAAAGTTCTGATAATAAAAAGGCAGACAGCCTTTTAAGCTGTGCTGAAGTTGTTTAAGATTTAAATAATACTAAAAAAGTATAAAATATATCTTGACATATAGATTTTCCTATGATAGAATAATACGAAAAAGGCAATAATATTGATCCCCCAACTAACTCTTGAATTTTTCTGCTTGCCCAAACTGCGAAATTCCGCGTCAGAAAACCTTGAAAAACGCGAGTTTTCCTGCGGTTTTCTTTCTTTAGTATCGGAAAGATGTCCGACGCTTGCTATGCAAGCGGTTTTGCGTAGCAAAACTACTGAGACTTTCGCAGTTTGTTCTTCGCACAAATTCTTCAAGATTTAATTGTGGGATCAATAATCCAATAAATTTAAGGAGGATTGTTTCATGAAATCCAAATTTAAAGTGGGCGGCATGACCTGTTCCGCTTGTCAGGCGCACGTTCAAAATGCCGTTGAAAAACTTGACGGGGTGAACAGCGTTAATGTAAATCTTCTCTCCGGCAGTATGTACGCTGACTTTAATGAAAACAGCGTATCGGAAAAAGATATTATAAATGCCGTTTCAGCGGCCGGATATTCCGCCTCTGTATGGGGTGAAACGGATAAAGCCGATAACAGCGCGGAGAATGAACAGGAAAACGAACTGAAAAATATGAAAAACCGCATAATAGTGTCCTTTTCATTTTTAATTCCGCTGATGATTATTTCAATGCACCATATGATACCAGGATTTTTAAACACCGGTCTCGGACGTATCTTCAATTCAATATTCGGAGGTGCGGAAAATGCGGTTACATTTGCATTTTCACAGTTTATACTTCTGCTTCCGATAATATATGTAAACCGCAGATTTTTCATAAACGGATATAAAACGCTCTTTAAGCGCGCGCCTAATATGGATACGCTTATAGCTCTCGGTTCCACAGCTGCCGGAATATACGGAATAGCGGCGGTATTCGGGATAGGCTGGGGGCTCGGTCACGGAGATACCACTCTGGCTGAACGGTTTATGCACGATTTATACTTTGAATCCTCGGCTATGATTTTAACGCTCATAACGCTTGGCAAATATCTTGAAACGCGTTCCAAGGGCAAAACTACCGAAGCGGTGCGCAGTCTTATTGATTTATCGCCGAAATATGCGGTTGTTGTACGTAACGGAGAGCAGGTGGAAATTGAAGCGAAGGATGTTAAAATCGGTGATGTGCTTATGATAAAACCGGGTATGAGGATACCGGTTGACGGAGTAATAAAAGACGGAAGCGGCACGGTGGATGAGTCGGCGCTTACCGGCGAAAGTATCCCTGTGACGAAAAATACAGGTGACAGCGTTATGTCGGCATCTGTCAACAAATCCGGCAGTTTTACCATGACAGCTGAAAAAGTCGGCGAAGACACAACTCTTTCGCAGATAATACGTCTTGTTGAAGACGCCGCAAATTCAAAGCCTGCCCTTGCTAAACTCGCAGATAAAGTAAGCGCGGTATTTGTTCCGACTGTAATAACAATATCGCTTATAACATTCATTGCATGGCTTATAGCCGGAAAAGGATTCGGATTTGCGCTTTCCATGGCAATATGCGTTCTTGTAATATCGTGTCCGTGCGCTCTCGGTCTTGCAACTCCGGTTGCCGTTATGGTAGGCACGGGAAACGGCGCAAAGCAGGGTATACTGATAAAATCAGCGGAAAGCCTTGAAAAAATACACAAAATAAACTGCGTTGTGCTTGATAAAACAGGAACAGTAACGCAGGGAAAACCGACTGTGACCGATTTGGAAACAGAACTCGATGATATGGAATTTATGAAGATCGTATACGCGCTTGAATCAATGTCGGAGCATCCGCTTGCCGATGCGGCTGTCGCTTATATGAAAGAGAAAAATGTTCCGCTACTTAAATGCAGTGATTTTGCGAATACAGCAGGGAAGGGGATAGAAGGAATAGTTGAAGGGAAAAAATATTATGCCGGAAATATAAGATTTTTGTCTGAAAAAAATTATGATATTCCGGACACTTATCAGCATTATTCTCAGGAAGGCAAGACAGTTCTGTATTTTGCGGATGAAAGCAGGATTATAGGCGTTATAGCCGAAGCGGATGTACTCAAAGAGGACAGCAAAGATGCTGTTGCAAGGCTGAAACAAATGGGGCTTTCGGTCATAGTTCTTACAGGAGATAACAAAAAAACCGCCGAGGCGGTATGCCGTGACCTGCAGGCTGACCGGATAATTGCGGAGGTATTGCCGCAGGATAAGGAAAATGAGATACGCAGACTTCAGGAGGACGGAAAAATTGTCGCGATGGTTGGCGACGGAATAAACGATGCGCCGGCGCTTATGCGTGCTGATATCGGAATTGCGGTAGGCGGCGGCAGCGATATAGCTATTCAGTCCGCTGATATAGCGCTTATGAAAAATTCGGTAAAAGGAGTTGCGGATGCAAAAAAGCTTGGCGACAGGGTTATCGCAAATATAAAAATGAATTTATTCTGGGCGTTTTTCTACAACTGTATAGGAATACCTCTTGCGGCGGGAGTGTTTTACAGCACTTTACACATACGTCTGAATCCTATGTTTGCGGCAGCGGCTATGAGTTTAAGCTCGGTATGCGTTGTCACGAATGCGCTCAGGCTGAAATTTAATAAAACGGACAAAACAAGTCCGTGGAGGGAGGTGAATATTATGACAAAGAATTTTGAAGTTACCGGAATGATGTGCGCTCATTGTGAAGGCACAGTCACAAAAGCAGTTTCTGCTATAAACGGCGTTACAGGCGTAAAAGCAGACCATGACAAAAATCTTGTTACGGTAGAATATGACGGAACTGTTTCTGACGATACTTTCAAGTCGGTTATAGA
>CAZLOX010000133.1:0-3508 GCA_964561265.1 uncultured Lachnospiraceae bacterium | reverse complement strand
GCAAAATAATGTACAAAAAACAGGAATGCGCCGCATTCCTGTTTTTATATTCTGTCTGTATTTATAAATAATACGAAAAATTACACAAAAACTATTGACATATCACAGATATTCTGATATAATAAATAAGCATTGGAAATGCTGGCATAGCTCAGCAGGCAGAGTAACGCCTTGGTAAGGCGTAGGTCGGCGGTTCGAATCCGCTTGCCAGCTCCATAATGTTATACATCCGATATTATGTCGGATGTATTTTTTTATATTTTCAAATATTTTTATTGACAAAAACGTGATTTAGTTATATCATAAATATAAAATATTTATGATATAGGAGGTCAACATGAGCATATCAAAAAAACTTTTCGGAAAAACAAAAGAGGGCAGCGAGGTTTTTGTTATTTCTCTTGACAATAACAAAGGACTTTCGATGGAAGTCCTTACTTACGGGGGAATAATAAAAAATTTATATGTCACTGATAAAAACGGAAATAAAACCGATGTGGTTCTGGGAAGAAACACTCTTGAAGAATATCTTGACAATTCCGGATTTTACGGAGCGGTGATAGGACGTCATGCAAACCGTATAGAAAATGCGGAATTTGAACTCGGAGGAACACATTACAAGGTTGGAGCGAATGAGGGAAAAAACTGTCTTCACGGCGGAATAACGGGATTTGATAAAAAGATATGGCAGCCGCGTGAAACAGACGCGGATGAACCGTCTGTTGAATTTACGCTTGAAAGTCCTGATATGGAGGAAGGATTTCCGGGCAATTTAAAGGTAAAAATAACATATACGCTTACTGCTGACAATGCCTTAAAAATAGAATATTACGCTGAAAGTGACAAAGACACAGTTGTTAATCTTACTAATCACAGCTATTTTAATTTATCGGGCCACGCAAGCGGAAATATATATGAACAGACATTGTGGCTGAATGCGGATTTCTATACTCCGAATAACAGTGAATGTATGCCTACGGGAGAAATACTGTCGGTTGACGGTTCGCCGTTTGATTTCAGAGAAGAGAAACCTATCGGGCAGGATATAAACGCTGACTTCGGACAGATAAATATGTTCGGCGGATATGACCATAATTTTATAATTAAGGGACGCGGATACCGTCTTGGCGCGTCGGCATACTCGCCTGTTACCGGAATAAAAATGGATATGTACACCGATAAGCCTGCCGTACAGCTTTATACAACAAACGGAGTTGAAGACGGCAGGGTATGCAAGGATAATACCGTATATGAAAAACATCAGGCATTCTGTCTTGAAACTCAGTATTTCCCGAATTCGATGAAATACAGTCATTTCCCGTCGCCGGTATTAAAAGCGGGAGATAGATACGCTTTTACGACCGAGTACAGATTTTCGGTTGAGTAACACATAAAGTTATCTGAAAAATAAATAAAAAATTAATATAATATACATATAAAATACATAATATTTTGTTATTATATTCTTGTAAAGTAATTTTACACTTCCCCTTAATATTTTTTATTTCAAAAAAACGCCGCGGCAAACGGCGTTTTTTGCTTTGTGATTTTCCGTAAAAATATTATATTGATTTATTCGGCGTTTCCTTAACCTTATATACCCGAGAGTATAATATTTCTTTTATTTTCTTAAATTCTGTATCGCTGACAGGCTGTCCGGATGTCATAATTGACAAAGGCACAGGATTTCGTCCTGCTGAGATGGGCGGCTGCACATACGGGTATTCATTGAGAAAGAAATTATTGCGTTTATAGAACTCTATTCTACGGCAGGCTGTTTCGTTATCTGGAAGTTCGACCTCAAGGCAGACCATTTTTCCGGATATGCGGACTGCCTCCTTTAAAAATTCACTGCCGATACCGTTATTTCTGTATGTCGGATTTACCGCAAAATGTTCAATAAATACAAATGAATCAAATTTCCATACGGAAATAAAAGCCTTTATCGTATCATCATCTGAATATGTATATATTTCATATGCCGGATTATCCAGCAATGCCTTTTGCTCGTCGTATGTTCTGTATTCATCTTCCGGAAAGCTGATTTCGATAAGCCGGAAAACTTTATCGAAGTTTTTATGCGCGAGTGGTTTTATCATAATGATTCCCTTTCAAATTACAGTTTAGTTTGTTTTTGCTTTAAGGGGGACGGACTGCTATACTTTTAAACGCATAAATCGTTGAGTTATTCCCCGTTTGTTTTATGAACTTTTTTAATTTGCCCGTTTATAGATATATTAAACTGCTGATTGCGTTTTATCAGCTTGACACCAGCAGTTTGATATGTTATAATAATACTGCAATCAATAGAAGGAGTGATTTTTTATGGCTAACGTATCAAATGTAAGTTTCCGTATAGACAGCGACCTGAAAGCTCAAGCCGATACACTGTTCTCGCAGCTTGGTATGAATATGACAACTGCTTTCAACATATTTTTACGCCAGTCAGTAAGGGAAGGCGGTATCCCGTTTGATATAACTATCAATACACCCAATTCAGAAACTGTGGCGGCAATGCTTGAAACCGAGCGTATGCTCCGCGATCCTGATTTAAAAGCATATGATGTCGAAGATGCGCTGAAGGAGTTGAAGTCATGAATCTGAAAGTTGTCTGGACTTCCGGATTTAAAAAGGACTATAAACTCGCGGTCAGGCGCGGTTTAAACATTGAGCTTCTTGACGATGCAATCCGTATGCTTGCTGCAGGACAGACTCTGCCAGAAGAATACAATGACCATCAGTTGACAGGCAAACTCAAAGATTACCGTGAATGTCATATTAAACCGGATTGGCTGTTAATGTATCGCATTGAAAAAAATATTCTTGTTCTTACGCTGCAGAGGACCGGAACACACAGCGATTTGTTCGACAAATAAATATCAGGACGGGTTCAGTAATTGTATTTATGTTTACTGTCAAACCGTCCTTTTTTTCGTGATAATATTTGCATAAACTCCGCTATATCAGAACTGTTTGACAGACGGGTATCGACTGCTGGGATTTGAACTTATGAATGTATCTTATGTGTAATACGCAGACTTGCTTCTGTGTGCATAATCCAATGTCTTGAAAACGGCATCTGAATCAGTCCGCGCACATCTTTGCCGCACCAGTAATCAATCAGCCAGACTGCATTTTCATCATCGCTTACAACATTCAGCGATTTTAAATATTCTTTTCTTTCCTCTGATATTTTCCTTTTCAGGTCTGTATAAGACAGGTTTCTGAGTATATTCTCGGTGCTTTCTTTTACCTCAGAAATATATGTATAAAGTTCTTTCAGATCAAGCTGTTCTGAAAAGTCCGCGATATGCTGTTTCATAAGTTCATTTCCTGTGGTTATTATGGGCGAATTGATACGTTCCTGATAATTTCCGGCAGAAAATATCTGTTCATCTTCGCTTATCAGTATATGTGCAACGATATCTTCTATACGGAATATATGCCAGATTGAATAAGCAATTGTTTTGCTGTGATAACCGTCTGCATTTATAAAAGGTATTGCGTT
>CAZLOX010000132.1:0-6772 GCA_964561265.1 uncultured Lachnospiraceae bacterium | reverse complement strand
ACTTTTTCGTTGAAATCTTATACTGTACTTTGTTAAGCATAGCGTTCATATTCCGCACACGTTCAATCCAATTTTCCTCCGACCAATTATAGCTGCTGCCGCTCGAATAGGTATAGCTTGTTCTTGGTTTAAAGCCTGTCGGACTGCTGCTGTCTGCAACGTATGTTCCAAAATCCTCCTTACCTGACAACAATTCATATACATTCATAGATGCGCCGCCCGCAATACACGCAATAATACTTTCGTCTAAGTCCTGATTATTACCGCCGTATTCCATTGCCATAGGGAGATTTCTACCCTGCGAATAGTTATATGTATGAGTTTTATATGTGCAGCTTTCGTGTCCAAAGCTATAAATATAATCGTGGTCTGCACCATTTGTTACCGAATACGGGTCAAGTCCGATAAAATCAAGGTCTGTACCTGTTGTGTTTCGCTTCTGTTCATTATATGCGAGAACATTTGTGTCTGTTGTCGCATAATTATTTTCACGCGTCCATACAGAGCATTTTGACTCCTTAACCGCCGAACTTAAATTATTGAGATATTCCCATAATGTGTCCTCTCTATAAGCCGCTTCGTTCTTTGAGTTTGCAAGTTTTTCCATACACACATCACAATAGCAATGACCGAAATATTTATTTTCGTCTGTGCCTGAATGAAGTCTGCCTACTGCGGTTTCATTTGCAACCTGACAGCCTACCACAAGCGAGACATAGCCTTTTTCGGCTGTATAATCTGCCATATGGTCAAATACAGTTTCTAAAACCTCTTTTTCCTTTGCTCTTAAATTGAGGTCGTTTTTACACATTATAAAGTTGTTATCTGCTCCGAGATTTCTTGCGGGTGTTCCGTCTGATTTAAGACACTTTTGATAATTCTCGTGAACATAGTACGGTACTCTTACCTCGTGCGACTGCTGACAGGTATCTGTCGCAAACCACAAAAGTTCAAACTTTACTCCTGCTTCGTGTGCATAATCAAGAATTTTATCAAGATGCGTCCAATCGTAAACATCATCACGCGACAGTTTAAGCTGCGGAAGTATTGTATCGCCATTTATTGTGATTTTTGCGTTGCCTGATGGTACAACCGCAAAGGTTACGGAACTGTCATTTTTATGTTTGTTTACAAAATCTGCAACATTAACACTATGATAATTTGAAGCAGACGATACCATATCCCAATTTGGAGATATAACCGCAGCAGTTTCATCTATCTGTCCGTCTGTTACTCCGTAAACAGTGTATGTTGTATCTTTGTCCGCTGCCGCATTTAATCTTAATTTAACTGCTGCATATTCCGCATTAGCTTCTATCTGAGGAAGATTGTTAAATGTTATGTATGTGATATTTTCGTCTGATACATAACTTGTTTCGTTTGCGTCAATAGTTTTGTCAGGCTGAATATCGCGCCATCTTATTTGCGAATTTACAACTGTATATCCGTCTTTGCCTGCCTGTAAATACATCTCTCTTATCTGGTCGTATGAAAATTTGAGTTGATCTATCGCATTATCAGGTCTTACCTGTACTCCGTTAAAGAAGAACGGCTTGTCGTCCACCATAAAAGTAAGGCGGTCATATGTATCAAGAGAAGTGTCAACATAGCTTACCACCTCTTCTTTTTTAAATTCCGCATTGATTGTAATATCACTTGTCGGCATATCAAAGAAATTACCATATTTAAACTCTTTTGTTTCTCCGTTTTTTGTTGCATATGTAAGTGTTTTTATTCTGTAACCGCTGTCGGGTTTTACAGAAAAAGTTACTCTGTCGCCCTCAACCGCTTTAATAACTCCATTATCATCTATTGTACCGCTTTCGATTGTAACCTTGCCGTTTAATATTTCAGACGGCATTGTAATACAGTGATATGGTTTTGCTTCAAAAATTGCGCTTACCTCTGTATTATCGTTAATTATAAAGCTGTATTGATTGTTTTCATTAACCGTAACTTCATTTCCGTCTACTGTAAGACTTGACAGTTTATATTTATCATCGGGAGTAACTGTTAGTATAATCGTACTTCCTTTTGCAATTTTGCTGTTATCCGATAAATTTGATGTAACCGTTCCATTTTCCATATCGTTGATTGTAAGCGAACATACACTATCATCAGCGGCAACCGTTGCTGTTGCAGCATCGCTTTCCTTATAATCTCCCGCTTTTGCCGTTACAGAAATTATATCGCTCTCATTCAGCGTTAGTTCTGACAGAAACCATTCCGTTCCTGTTACCGTTGCCGCCTGTGCTTCGCCGTCATTGATTGTTACGTTTACCGCTGAATTTTCAACACAAGTCCCTGATATGGTTGTATCTGACGCAGTTATAGGTGTTTTAATTGTAGGCATTTCCGTTTTTCCAACAATGCTTTCCGACTCATAATACATCTCTGAAATTGTATAACCGCCGGAATATATATAAGTATGAAGTGAATATGTATGACCTGCTTCCACGGCAAAGCTAAGTGTCTTAGCAGATGTATCCGTGAAATCTGTGCCGATTTGAGTACCAGCACCCTTGTTAAGCAGAGCAGTGTCTATTTCGTCAAAGTCTGTTTCAAAGCTGTTATACCAAATACGTCCTTTTGTACTGCTTTTAGCTGACGGAAATGCTATCTTTATATACATTGTTCCCGAATATGCAGGCTTTACAAAAATATATCTGTTTGTATCTGCCGCGCTTGTGTACCCCGTATCTGTTTTCTCTTTACAACTCGGTTCACTGTAAACAATGCCCTTGTCTGCTGTAATGCTGTCGCCGCTTCCGAGTGATACTCGTAAATCAGCATATTCGTCTGAAATATTATATATTTCGTTTGCTTCTCCTGATATAAAATTCCATATATATTTTCCTGCTTCTGCTTTGCCTTTAATAGCATTTTCCTCCGCTGACACGGAAATATTAAGACTGATAATTAAAATGCTTAATGCTGTAAATAAACTTAGTATTCGTTTCATATCAATGCACTCCTTATAATAAAATCTTTATACTTTTATTATAAGTGTTTTCGATATATTAAACAAGACACTTTTTCGATATATTGAACTTAAAAACGATATTAAATAAATCGTACTTAATGCCGTTTTAACGATAATGATATTTTGACCTGTATTCACGCATTGACATTCCTGTGTACTGCCTAAATATCTGCTGTAAATATTTTAGTTTAATATTAAATACCATTGGTATATGTTCAATAGGTCTATCCGTATTTTCCAAAATATCCTTTGTTATTTCAACGCGTAAATTGTTTATATATTGTGTAACCGTCATACCTGTTTCTTGTTTAAATACTCGTCCGAGATGGTCTACGGTTACAAATCGGTGTGCCGCAATTTCTGAGGGCTTTGGATTTTGATATATTGTGTTTTTTATCTGACGAATACTCTCATCTACAAGCGTATTCCTACTGAATAGCTGTTTCTCTTGTATATTATACCGCCTGAAAATTATCGGCAGCATTGAAAGCATTTGCCCTAAAAGCGCACTGCTCCTTGCGGGAGCTTCTTCATAATATTCATTTGTCATTCTGACAATATAGTTGCGTATTTCGCACATATCATTATCGCGCACTGTTATATAGTTCTTTCCGCTGTTATTAAAAAATGATTCTAATTCAATAAATTCCTCCGCATAACTTTCCCAAGTTCCACGCAAAAATTCTTTTTCAAACAAAATATAGTGTATTTCAAAATCATAATTCGGCGCGTTTATGTTTTTAGATATAAATTCTGCTCTTATATCGGGATTGACGATAAAAATATCCTTTGCGACCGCGTGTATTTCCTGATTTGCTACTTTAACAATTCCTTGCCCGTATGCTATATACGCAATAAGAACATAGTTTCTGTTTGCAGGGAATGTATAATTCTTTACCCATTTATGCTCTATATATAATGCAATATCATCTTTAATAATGTTTTTTGGCATTTCTGATTTCATAATCACACCTACTAATTCATACTATTCTATCTGTTATTATATCATTTTTTATTATGGCTGTAAATACTACCGTTCAATTTCGTAATTTTGGTGCTTTCAATAATTTTATAATTTCTTTCATAGATATGGTTGTTATTTTACGATTTTTTTCGTTTAGCATATATAGGGTGTAAAATAAGAGGTTTTTGCTACCAGCAAGTAAAGCGAGTGTGTACTGCTCGTATTGTCAAGGGTGAAAGTGATATTTTCTGAAATTTTTTATAGAAGCCATGTGCTTTTTAAAACACTTTGTATTAAGAATCAAAAATATTAAGAAATAGGTATGTTACAGCTTACTCATTTTTATATTCATAAATATTCTATATTAAATCTGTTTTTTACACAAAGACTGCGGAATATTATATTGAACTGCTTAACAATTAAGTGTATAATAATTTAGTAATTAACTATTAGGAGGGGGATTATGCCTACAAGATATACAAAAACCACAGGAAGATTACTTAATCTTCCGATATTACGCAGACAATGTTTGCAAATTTATAATCACAAAATGGGTATTGCTTGGGAATATATCCCAGTATTGGAGTATATAAAAACACATCCGGGGTGCATTCAGGCAGATATATCAAATAAATTGAACGTAACACCAGCTGCAGTTACACAATCTACAAAAAGTTTGGAGAGTGCAGGTCTGATAGAAAAGAAAATAAAAAAGGACAATTTAAGAGTCAAACAAATGTATATTACTGAGCAGGGTATAGCGGCGGCAAAACGCGGTACTGAAATATTCGATAATATTGACTCTGTAATGTATGATGGTCTCACAGATGAGGATATTGTAAATCTTGAGACCTTGCTTGATAGGGTCAGTCAAAATCTTAAGAATCATATAAACAAATAGATTTAGAAAGGAAGATTTTATGAAAAAAATATTGCTGTATGCACTGTCGTTATCAATGATTATCTCAAAGGACAGCAGCGAACTGCGTATCTATACTACTACAACAAAAACCAATTACAAGATAAAATCGCTGATGTATGACAGAGTATACCGTATGGGTGTGGCAGCGGAACAGACCTGCTATAATCAGCCTCCGCATATAGGCTTTTATCTGTCAGAGGATTGCTTCTATGGTAAAATGACAGGAATAGAACTTAATACTTCAAATGCAAAAACAAAATATTATCTTGGCGAAGAACTTGATACGTCAGGTCTTGCTGTTATAGGGAAATATAGTAATGCCGCAGATAAAACATTTCTGCATACAGTGTATCAGGCTATAATCCGCTTCAGGTCGGAGAACAGACAATTAAAGTGAATTATCTTAACTTTTCTGAATATTATACTGTTATTGTAATAGGCGAAAGCGGTATTACAGCAGAAAACTCAAGGGACAGTTATAAAGTTGGAGAGGAATTTGATAAGAGTGCATTAACGGTAAAAGTTATATATGAGGACAATATAGAAAAGGAATCCGGCGGATTTAAAATTTCCGGCTTCGACAGTATGAATGTTGGAGAGCAGACTGTAACGATTTCGTATACAAGCGCAGACGGCGCAGTATATACAGATACGGTAACTGTAAATGTAACAACGGGACTTATCATTGAAAATGATGCAGTAACAGGCTTTAGCGGTTATGATACTGAAATTGTTATTCCTTCGTCAGTAACGGAAAATGGAGAGCAGACGGCAGTTACTCAAATAGCAGACGGCGCGTTTGCTGACTCAGCCTTGGAAAAGATATATATTTACAGCAAGGACATTAAGCTTAACGGTGACAATATTTTCCCGTCAGGAGTTACAATAGCGTGCCTTGAAAATTCAACTGTTTACAACTATGCGACAGAGCACAACATCAATATAGAAATAATTAAAACGGGCGACAGCGTAACCTTTGATGAGGAGTTCTATACTCAATATGCAGGGAAAAATATGCTTATGCAGGGCAGTTCGGCATCAGAATTAAAAGATGAGTTTATCACATATAATACTCACGCCGGAGATAGCAGAGCGCCGTGGTACAAGGCAGACGTATATGGCTTTAAGATTGCACAAAATAGCGATGGTAATTATCTCAGTGTAAATGCGGGTATTTATGATGACCAAAATAAATTCAATCAAGTTTATATTACGCTGAATAATCAAAAGCCAGTAAGTGAAAATCAAACAATATCGTTTGATATAATGTTCCCGTCAAACAGCGGTTCACCTTATGTAGAAATTCAGAACAACGCGGAGACCGTAATTGACACCATATCAGGATTAACGACAGATATATGGTATCGCTATGAACTGACATTTAATAACGGAGTATATACAAGAACTGTATATACTACCGAAGGTGATACAGTAAGTTCATCTCAATTAAATGTAACAGCCGGAAATACAATTATATCAAATATTGTATTTAAACAAGGCTTTAATATGCAGGGCGGAAACGGCGGTGTTACGGGTATTGTGAATATTGATAATATGCTTTTCAATTAAACCCTTCCCTTTCTGAATGGGGCTGTAGCAAAACGTTTTTTAAATAGCAAATTGCACAAAAACAATGCCCATTCAAGCAGAAAACGCTCAAAATGATAGCTTAAAAAGCCATTTTTGAGCGTTTTTTGTGCAATATTTTTTATAAGGCTATTTTGCTACAGCTCTTTTTTATATAATTTCATGAATAATTTACCATACTAAGGAAGAATGTATAAACAACTGTGTAAATAGTAATAATTTCAAATAAAAAGAGAAGGAGAAATATGCCATGATACAGCAGTACAAAAGCGTCAAATGCGTACAGATGATATAGAAGCGCGCATTTTAGCGATGT
>CAZLOX010000131.1:5040-6835 GCA_964561265.1 uncultured Lachnospiraceae bacterium | reverse complement strand
GCGCTCAGTATCGGAACAGGTGTCGGAGTGAATGCCCTGACTGCAAGAAATCTCGGACAGGGCAATACCGAAAAAGCATCAAAAGTTGTGGGAAATTCCTTTTTTCTTGCGGCTTTAATCTACCTTTTGTGTCTGCTTTTCGGAATATTCGGTACAAAAGCATATATTGGCACACAGACGGCAAATACAGAAATATTTGATATGGGCGTGAGATATCTCAGAATATGTACGATTGTATCAGTCGGAATAGTGTTTTTTGCTATGTTTGAAAAGATACTTCAGTCAACGGGACGTTCGCTTTTTTCTACCATAGCCCAGCTTTCCGGCGCGGCGGTCAATATTATACTTGACCCGATTTTGATTTACGGACTTTTCGGATTTCCCGCAATGGGAGTAGACGGCGCGGCATATGCGACGGTAATCGGACAGATAGTGTCTGCGCTGATGGGGCTCGTATTTCATATTAAATTTAATAAAGAACTGAAAAACGGACTCATTTATTTTAAACCGTCACTCAGATTGATAAAACAGATTTATTCGATAGGTCTGCCGGCAATAATTGCGCAGGCTCTTATGTCATTTATGACTTACGGACTTAATATTATACTCGTAAGAATTGATGAAGCAATGGTTACAGCGTATGGATTATACTATAAAATACAGCAGTTTATATTATTTGCGGCATTCGGACTGCGTGACGCTATAACGCCTGTTGTTTCCTTTAATTACGGTATGCGGAATATGGCAAGGGTAAAGCAGGGCGTGCGTTATGGAATATTATATACGCTTGTAATTATGGCAGCAGGACTGATTGCTATTGAAATTTTTGCAGAACCGTTTTCCGCATTTTTCGGACTCTCCGGTATGACACAGGCTTTGTGTATCAGTGCAATGAGAATAATATCAGTCAGCTTTATTTTCGCCGGAATGAATATCGCGTTTCAGGGAATTTATCAGGCACTGGACGGCGGAATTGAATCACTTATTATTTCGCTCTGCCGTCAGCTTATATTCGTACTGCCTGTTGCATGGGGATTTTCACTTCTTACACTTAATTCGCTGTCAGGAAGATGGATTGTATGGCTCACTTTCCCTATTGCGGAATTTGTTTCGGCGGTTATCGGTATTGTATTTATGAAACGGATAAGTAACAATAAGATAGAGGCTGTGAAATAAAATCTTTATTATTTGTCTTGACAAAAGTACATTATTGTAGTATACTATGTATGGTTAGGTGATACTAACCATACGTTTGGCCTGTTAGTTAGACTCTGCTAACTCATTTTAGTTCGGAGGGGACAAAAATTGAAATATAAACATTTATTACTTTGGATATTATGCGTCATTGTTATGACAGGCTGTTCTTCTGACGGAAAACAGGAAAACGAAGTGTCAAGACTTATTGAGGCTATGGACACGATAATGTCAATAAAAGCATATGGAAACGGAGCTGAAACGACGGTTGACAAGTCGGAGGAAGAAATCATGCGTCTTGACACATTGTTAAGAAGAAAAAGCGAATACAGCGAAATATATAAGTTAAATAACGGAAATGCCGCGGAAATATCTGACGATACTTTTCAGCTTATCAGACGGGCATTTGATATATGTGAAAATACCAACGGCACATTTGATATCACTATTGCTCCTGTTATGGATTTATGGGGTTTTTACGGAAATGATTTTTACGTCCCGACAGAAAACGAACTGAAAGAAACACTCTCCAGAGTTGACTATCATAATATAGAGATCAGTGATAATTCCATTGGTGTCATAAATGGTTCAAACATTGATC
>CAZLOX010000131.1:0-5030 GCA_964561265.1 uncultured Lachnospiraceae bacterium | reverse complement strand
GGTTACACTTCAAACAGAATTGCGGAAATATTCCGTGAAAACAATGTAAAATCCGGTATAGTATCGCTTGGAGGAAACGTACAGGCAATAGGCACAAAGCCGGACGGCAGCAAATGGAAAGTGGCAGTACAGCATCCGGACAACGAATCCTATATAGGCGTATTGAGCGTATCTGATACGGCGGTGATTACATCCGGAGGATATCAGAGATTTTTTGAGCAGGACGGTGTTATATATCATCATATTATTGACCCGTCAACAGGATATCCGGCAGACAGCGGAGTAAAATCTGTATCAATAGTGAGTGCGGATGCCACTCTTGCGGACGGTCTGTCAACCGCGCTGTTTGTTATGGGACTTGACGCGGGTGCTGAATATTGGCGCAGTCACAATGGATTTGATGTTGTTTTTATTACAGATAATAATGAAATTTATATTACTGAAGGTATTAAAGACTGTTTTGAGAGCCAATATGAATATACCGTTATAAATTAGTCACAGCCCCTTTACACGCAAAATATCTCCGACTTTAACCTGAGCAAGCGGCGGAACAGATGCGGTCTGTCTTGCCGGCAGATTGCCGAATGCCACATCGCTGAGCTGGAATGCAAGCGCAGCACAGCCTGTTGAAATTATATTTTTTCCGTTGATAGATCCGCCTTTAACATTCCAATCAGATTGTCAATCCTCAAGTAAAATGTAACCGAGCATCAGCTTTGAAAATTTCAAGTCCGGTACAAATCATAGCAGCTTAAAATAAATGTCCGGCATCCATTTCCAACAGACACCGGACATCATATTTTCTTAAAGGTCAGCCGGAATATCCGCATATTCCGGCCGGCTTCTGAATGAATTATATCGTTTTATTGCTTTTTTGTACGAAATCAATCATACACAACATTTAGAGCGGTTATTTACTTGTAAAGATATACTCTGTTCCCGCTTTTGCAGCTGCAATTGTATATTCATTATCGGCAAAAGCAATATCACTTCCGTTTAACGTGAATGTATTGTCCTTTTCATAGCCAATCGTTATATCTCCGTCAACTGCCGGAACAATTTTTATTTCCGCTGCCTTGCCGTTATCCCATTTAATGCTTACTTCCGCGCCGTTCTTTGCTTTTATACCGCTTATTTCGCCCTTATCCCAAGCGGTCGGAAGCGCAGGAAGAATATATATATCGCCTGTCTGTGACTGCATCAGAAGTTCCATAACACCGGCTGCCGAACCAAAGTTTCCGTCAATCTGAAACGGTGCGTGTGTATCAAACAAGTTCGCATATGTCTTTTGCGCAAGCTGATAACGGAACAATTCAAGCGCCTTATCACCTTCAAGGCATCTTGCCCACAACAGGAATTTGTTTGAGCATGACCAGCCTGTTGAGTCATCGCCGCGATTTTTAAGAACTATCTTGGCACCGTCTAACAATTCGGGAGTATCACGGTTTATAAGCGTTCCCGGATACAGTCCCACAAGATGTGAAATGTGTCTGTGAACAGGGTCGCCGAGATCTTTCCCGCTCGCATCTTTATTGTAGCTTGTTTCCTCAGCCCATTCCTTTATCTGACCGTCATCGCCCAACTCAACGGGAGCTTCGAGATGGTTTCTGATTTCCTTCCATGCCTCAACTTTGTCAGCGTCAACACCAAGTATTTCAGCCGCTTTTATTGTGTAATCATACATTCCTGCTACAAGCTGCAGATCATACTTGATACCCTCATGTGTCGGCCCCTGTTCGGGTGAACGTCCCGACCATGTGGTATAGTAATAACCTGCCGGATATTTATCTGTATCTGTTGTTGTCTTTCTCTCATTAGTATAGAGATACTGCGTATAGAAGTTTGCCGCTTTTCTCATTATCGGATACAGCTCATTTGCAAGCAGCTCCTTATCGCCTGTTGTCTGATACAGATCCCATATATTATACATCAGCCATGCTGTATTTCCGGGTGACTGAATATTTGTCGAACCTGTCATATCGGTCGTACCCATAATCGCCTGCTTGGTGTGCATAATGAATACATCGTCTTTATCGTCTGTACTGTCGGTAAATGTTATTTTTCCGTTTTCAAGTTTATATGATTTCGGAGTAACCTTATACATATTCTTTGCCGTAATGCGTCCTGCCGGAATCTGCGAATTGAACCAGCCTATAAGGGATTTGCCGCTGTCAAGGAGATTCGCGCCGCCGGCAAACCAATAGTTCATTTCCATATTGATGTTTATGCAGTAGCATGAACCCCATATTTCAGCCGTTGACTGACACCATTTGCCCTGCAGAGTCGCCGGCATTGTGTCTGAACGCGATGATGAAATCATCATATATCTTGCGTAATTGTAATGAAGTTCCTCAAGGTGCTTGTTGAGATTTGCATACGCTGTGTTATCATATGAAACAACCGTCTTACCGTTCTCCGCTTTTGTACCTACAACGTTCTTATATGATGCCTGCAGTTCATTTGTCGGAACATTACATACTTCATTCTCATCAGTCAGCGTGAATTTAACTTTATCAAACTGCGATTTATAATCTGCGGTATGCTCTGCCTTTAAATCAGTGTATGTCATAGCCGCCGCGCCGTTTATTCTTCTTTCTGCCTTTTCAACAGCCGCCTCAACGCCTCTTATGTTCTTGTACGGTGTCTTTGTCATGTCAACGCTGCCGTCTGCTTTTAAAGTGAATTGGTCTTTGTCGTAATCTGTTGCCGCCGCAACAAGAATTGTAACTCCTGTCGCTCCGCTTACATTTACTGTATTATAACCGTCCGTAACAGTTCCGTCATCGGCTATAACTTTAATTATTGTGCAGTATTCAAGATCGGATTCCTGATTCCACGCCGCGTTGCCGCCCGATGAATACGGTTCGCTGTCCTTTAATTTGCCTATAATTTTGATCTCACCGTTATTGACTGTTACCTCTCCCGGATGCATTGAAACAGGTTTTACATCAAAATTCAGTTCATCACCTGTATAACGGAATGCAAGAACTTCTTTCGGATAGCTTGCAAAATATTCTCTGCTGAATTTCTTGCCGTCATACTCATATCTGACATGAGCAACAGACTCGTCAAGATTAAGGTCACGGTAATAATTCTTTACCTCCGCACCTTTCGGCATATTGAAATCAACAAATATATTGCCGACGCTCATATATCCGTTAATGCCCTCGCTCATATTTTTGTTGACATTATCGGAGTTGACGCTTGTCTGAACACCTCTGTATCCTGCCGCCCAGAAAGTTTCCTCGTTAATCTGAATCTGGTCTTTATCCGGAAGTCCGAACAGCATACCGCCCATATAGCCGTTGCCTATCGGCAGAGCCTGCTGTTCCCAGTCAGCACCGTCACGCGCATAAATACTGTTGTTGCCGGCACTGTTGCCTGCCGCATATGCGCCTGTCTTATACCAAAGAGCATTATCCGCGTCTGCGCCTTTGTAATTGTTGTCATATTTATAGCTTACATTAAGCTCAGAAACGTCAACCAAATCAGGATCGACCCCATACGGAGCACCTTTAGGAGCAATAATGCCGGCTCCCATGCCAAGCCCTGACTTTGCGCCTGTTATCCAGTCGGAAACAAGCGGTATATTTCTGTATTTACCATCGGATGTCCGGAGTATTTTATCTGATACAACCACTCCGCTTATATCATCATCCGACATAAGAGCATATTCCGCACCGCTTTCTGAAAACGCTTCTGACAGCGGTGTCATGCCCTTATTATTTATATCATCCCACAGGAATACCTTGACTTCCGCTCCGTCTGTCAGCGTCACATCAGATGAAATATTGCTAGTCCCCTTATGCAGTGTTACAGACTGAATTGCACTGCTCATCAAAGCATTGTCCTTGTACTGCGCAATAATCAGTTTTGCATTTGTTTCAGTTTCTTTCTTATTCTGCATTACGGCAACGCCCGTAATTTTTGAAGCCGTTTTTGCTATACCGGTAATATTGTATTCATCACTCGGCTCCGGCATATCTGTTGCCGGCGTGTCTGAATCAGTCAGCACAACATACACCTTTGCAAATGCCGCCTTAGTGAATGAAAGGTCAAAATCAATACTCTGCACTCCGTCTGACAAGTTATTTAATAGCAACGATTTTGACGCTATCTGTTTATTGTTTTCATCAAATACTTTCACTGCCACCGTATAAGATTTATCAGAACTGTCCGTTTTTTCAATTATTATACCGCTTATTCCGGACGCTTTTGTGATATCTGTTTCGCCGTTTTTCAGAAGCAGTCCCTGTACATTATACGGAGATTTGCTTGATGCCGCCGTTCTTATCGTCACAGGGAAAGTCGACGATATTTCCGTTGTCTGAACGTCCGACTTCGTAAGCGTTGCTTTGATAGTTATAGCACCTGCCGCAGCTGTCGCAGCTGTCGCCGGAACTACCAGTGTGCCGTCATCACGAATTGTCACACCATTTGCCTCGCCCAATAATTCCCACTTTGTATCACGAGCAGGAATAACAATGCCATCTGTAAGAGGTATGGCGCTGTATTTTGCTGTTACTTCCTCATTTCCAACAGTTACAACCTCATCACCGTAAATCTCAAGACCTGTCGCACTGCCCAACGTTTTCAGCAGAAGTGATGTTGATTTTGTGAATCCGCCGTATTTTGCCGTTATTGTAACAGTTCCCGCCTCCGCGGTTCCTGTAATAGTCAAAAGACCGTTATTGTCTATACTTACACCGTTATAACCGTTTACAGAATATTCAACCTCGGCATTCGCATCAACTGCGCCTTTGGCAATAATATCACTGCTATCCATAAGCGTTGTTATACTTTTATATACCCTTGCCTTATATTGTACCGTCTGACTGCCGTCAGTAACATATTTTTCACTTACGCCGTCCTCCGCTGTAAGCTCCATAGTATCAGCACTGTCCGTAACCTCTATTTTATAAACGGCGATAGCACTCCATGCAGCCAGTGAAAAATCTATCTGCGAAATTTCCTCTGTCGCTTTTATTGTAGTAGTGTACCATGTATCAAGCTGGCAGTTTGTCTTATCG
>CAZLOX010000130.1:0-6926 GCA_964561265.1 uncultured Lachnospiraceae bacterium | reverse complement strand
TAAAAAACCATATTGAGAATATAGAATTTCAATAAATTTATTTGCATAAGATGGTCTTCCAACTGTGTATTCATTAGCCAAACCGCTAAATTTCTGTGTACTATCCATCAAGAGAACTCCTTTCTAAATTCCGATTTGTTAGTGCAATTATAACCTATTTTTAATTGGTATACAATTCCGGAAAGGGACAATAATATTAATGTCCGGCGGGTTTTCTGTTTAAGCGGTCTTTGCCGGATCTGATATCTTCCGAAAGAAGATCAACAAGCAGATATAACAGAGGTGCAATCGTAAAGAGTATTGCTTTTCCTAAAAAATATCTGCACAGAATAACGGCAGTTACACCTCCGATTACAAAGGAAAGCAGCATCTGACAATGCGAAAGCATACGCTGTACCGCATTTATATCCCTATGTCTGAGAGCGCGGCTTGCGGCAACACCGACCTGTCTTAAATGGTTGGTGCAGAAAGTAGTTGCCATCGGGATGTGCTGATTCTGGCGGAAAGTATTATACTGCATAGATGCGATCAGATTTATTGTTATCTGTGAAATGCGGTATGATGCGGTTTCCGGCAGCAGTCCGAGAAATATTACGGAGAGTATTTCAATAAAAATGAACAGCGTATCCCATCTGATATGCAGCCGGTCTTTTATATAATTAGGCACCGATTCTGATATGAATGCTCCAAGAAAATAGGCTGTCATTGGTATAAAATAATAGAAAAAATTATGCCAGTTACCGTTTCCCAAGGCTATCGCGCTCAATACGAAATTTGCTGTCTGAGCATTGCAGAATACACCTCCGCGTATAGAATATGTAAAAGCACCGAAAAAACCGCCTATAAACATCAGAATGATGAATGTGCGCTTTTTTTCACATTCAAGAAAATCCTCCTCATTACGGAGAGATTCTGTTTTATTCTTTTTCATTTTGCTTCACCTGAAATTTTAATAATACTAATTAAATAGTTCTTTTAATTTTTCCGCAGAAAATCCCTGCTGTGTTAATTTTTCAAATATTTCTTTTTTTGTTTTTTCCATGCCTTTTTCCATGCCTTCCTGCATAGCCTTTTTTGCTTCTTCTTTTGCATACGCTTTTGTAACCTGTTCCTGGTCGAATAATGTAATCATCATATTGTACACCTCCGATTCATGTTCTGACAAATAATCTTTCAATATATCTTTTTCTTGTCTTTAATGTTTCTTTTTGGTGATCTACACATATTGCTAATTCTTATAATATTATAAACTACAAAATCATTTAATTATATTTTATCACTAATTTTGTCACAGGTCAAGATTAAATAATCATTTTTACAACACGAATTTCCCCCGCAGAGCGGGGGTTAATTATTGTATATATTCTATATTCCCGCCGAGCGACTGTATTTTTCCCACGATATTATCATAGCCTCTGCTGATATGCTCTATATCAGAGATAACGGTTTCACCGTTTGATATAAGTCCGGCGAATATCAGGGCGGCGCCGGCACGCAGATCTGTTGCGCGCACATGAGCGCCTGTAAGCGGAATCCCGCCTTCAACAACTTCTGTTCTGCCGTCAACTTTTATTTTTGCTCCCATTCTGTTCAGTTCGCTTGCATGAAGAAACCTGTTTTCAAATACTGTTTCCACAATAATGCTTGTTCCTCTTACATTCGTCAGGAGCGCGGTAAACTGCGCCTGCATATCGGTGGGAAAACCCGGAAACGGCATTGTTTTTATATCGGCGCATTTTAAAGGTTTTTCGGCGTTTATTTTCAGATAATCGCCGCCTTCCTCTATTTCCGCGCCCATTTCGCGCAATTTTGCAGTAATCGGCGCTATGTGGGAGGGAATTATGTCACATACATATCCGCTGCCGTTTGTCATTGCGATTGCAGTGAGAAAACTGCCGGCTTCTATTCTGTCTGGTATTATTTCGTGATGTCCTCCTGAGAGATGCCTTTTGCCGTTTATTTTTATCGTATCACTTCCTGCACCGGTTATTTCTGCTCCGATTGAATTTAAAAAATTTGCAAGGTCAATAATTTCAGGTTCGGCGGCGGCATTTTCTATAATCGTCACTCCCTCTGCCCGACACGCTGCCATCATCGTATTTTCGGTTGCGCCGACACTCGGGAAATCAAGATATATTTTCGCTCCGGTGAGATGTTCTGAACTTATTTCTATAAATCCGTGTCCTTTTTCTATTTTTGCGCCCATACTTGCAAATCCTTTTAAATGCAGATCTATCGGACGCGTGCCTATCGGACATCCTCCGGGGAGTGAGATTTTTGTATATCCTGTCCGCGCAAGAAGTGCGCCCGCCAAAAGAAATGAGCCTCTCATACGGCTCACAAGTTCATACTGAGTTACACTGTTTTTTATTTTTTCGCATTTTATGACAAGCTCGTCAGAGCTTTCATCCATATCAACCCCTATATCGGCAAGGAGTTTTTTCATAATGGTTATATCGCTTAAATCAGGAATATTTTTTAAAAAGACCTTGTCTTCAGCAAGTAAAGATGCAGCAAGAATAGGAATTGCGGCATTTTTTGAACCGCTTATGTTAACTCTTCCTTTTAAGGGAGGACTTTTTTTTACCAGTATTTTTTCCACTGACACACCATACCTTTCGATTTAAAAAAGATTTTCGGGCATAATGAAATATATAATGCCTTATATATTCATTATGCCCGCAGTTAAAGGTTTTAATCTTGAGAATATTTAATGAAATATCTGAAGAATAACAGTTCTGTTTATGACATAATGACATGAATATTTTGCTGGTATTTTTTGAATGTGTGTATTGGAATTTATTGTGAAATAAAAAAATGATATTTAAATCGGCAAATGCTTTTTAAATATCATTTTTCATTATTGATAAAGATAATCCAGAAGAGTCTGAATACCCTCTCCGGTGAATGAACTTATAAAATATATATCCGAACATCCGGCAAGTCTGAGCCAGTTTTCGGCAAGTCTGACATTTGCGTCCGGACGGTCTATCTGAGTCACAATTCCGATAACTTTTCTTGTTGTCATAGCCGTTACGCACGGCGGATAAAGCGAATAGCTTTCCACTGCGCTCTGCAGCAGTCCGATAACATCAGCCTCGTAGGAATAGAGCGCTATTGCGCCGCCGAGACTTTTGGTTTGTATGTATTCGCCGGGAGTATCTATTATAACGTCGGAATGATTTACATACTGCGTTTTATGATATGTCAGTTTTTCGCCGCGCATAGCCTGTGTTAAAGTCGTTTTGCCGCATTCGCTGCGGCCTATCAGTATAATTTTTTTCATATTGTATTCCCTTTATATCAGGTTTTTGTTATTTCGCAGACTGTAAAGCCGAGTTTATCTCTTACATAATCGCATACGGCGCGTATTGCAGCCTCAACATCTGAAACAAGACCTGTTATGATAAGAGTGCCGCTGAATCTGTCTACAAATCCCAGATCTATATTGGAGGTTTTTATGGCAAGGTCGGCACCTATAACCGCTGTTTCGGCAGGACTTATCGTTATTATTCCGATAGCCGCTTTATCATAATTCACATCGGGATTCAATCCGAGTTTTTTATAGATGATTTCGTCCGGACCGGCAATAATATGGGCAAGAGTAATCTGTTTGCCAGGAACAAGTTCCTGTATTATTCTTAATTTGCTGTCCGGATTTGAATTGTTCAGTATTTTATCAAAATCCATAGCTGGCACGCTCCTTATATTCTTATAACTGTATTATATCATATCCGGAAAAAAAAATCAATGAATTTTTTATAGTCTTTTTTTTGAGATATAATTTTGTAATATTTTTTAAAATTCTATTGCGTAAAAATAATATTTGTGATATAATAGAAGTGTATATATTTTATAAAAGTATATAATGAACTGTATTATATACTTTTGGATTATTTTGAAAGGAACTGGTATTTATGAAAAAAATCTTTCTTTTTATTATGGCATTATCCATAGCGTTAAGCACAGCACCGTCTGTTTTTGCCGCTGCGTTTAAGGATATGTCTGATGAAAAATGGGACTGGGCAAAGAAATATGTTGAAGAAATGTCTGAAAAAGGATATATAAACGGTTATGAGGATAACACGTTCAGACCTGAAAGAAGTATTACAAAACAGGAGGGACTTGTTTTATTTGCACGCGCAATGGGAGCGAGTGACGAAAAAAATAAGGAACTGGTGGATATGGCTCTGGAAAAATACGGTGCTGTTCTGGATGATTACAGCCTTACATATTCAAAGGGTGAAATAGCATTTATGCTTTACAGAGGAGCGCTGAGAATATCAGAGCTTGACACATACCTGAAAGGCAGTCTGAAAGACGCACCGATGAAACGCTATGAGGCGGCAGTTATTATTACAAAGGCTATGGGCGATGAAAAAGCGGCAAGAAGCAATGTGCTTACCGACCTTGATTACAGAGATGCGCTGGATATCCCTATTGACGCTATAAATTATGTATATTATGTTACGAACGCAGGCGTTATGCAGGGTATGGGAAATGATGAATTTTCGCCTAATACCGATGTTTTAAGAGGCCAGATGGCGGTTATGCTTTCTAAAACGGTCGATAAAATGAAGCCGTCTTTTGAGGAAGTGAAGCTCACAGATATAGATACTGTCTCTAAAGACATAACTGTAAAAACAAAATCCGGAGAAACAAAGCGTTTGGGCTATAATGATTCCACTGTTGCAATGTCAGAAGGACAGCAGATACAGATGAAGGCTGTTCCGCTCGGAGTGGATGTTATTATAACAACATTTGCGTCAAGCGTCAGATATATAGACGCTCTTTCAAGCGTGCCTGACGAGGAAATAGTGGGAACATATTCCGGATATTCAAACACATCCAATGAATTTAAAGTATCGGTAACTCCGCTTGGTTCTGGTGAACTTAATGCATATGTATGCAGTGATGATGTGGCGATATATTACGCTGATTCGGCAGCATCTATAACTTCATTCAAAAGCGGCGACAGAGTGCAGCTGTCACTTTCGCGCGGCAAGGTTACAAAGATTGTCGGTGATGCTCAGGAAAAGACAATTAAAAACGCTACTGTTGAATCAATTGAAATAGATCCGGATTTTAAAATGACAATAAGCCACGCGTCGGAAGATTATGACGGTATGAGCTATATTATATCTCAGGATGTCAAAGTAAAGAAAAACGGCGTGACATCTGATTTCAGAAGTATTTATACCGGCGATAAAGTAACTTTGACGCTTGTTTACGACCAGATAACAAGAGTTGAGGCTACATCAACAGAAAAAACTGTTAAAGGAACAATTGTATCGGTAGGTATATCAACCTCATCAACAATTACGGTGAACATTGACGGAAAAGAAACTACATATGAAATACCTAAATCGGCAAAAGTGACCATAAACGGAGAAGCTGCCACATTATATGACCTGAGGGTCGGGGATACTGTAAAACTGCAGCTTGACAGTCAGGCGGTCACAAGCATCGAAACAACAGCGTCCACTTCAACGGCAAGGGTAGTAAGGGGAATTGTTGAAAATATAAATGCCTCCTATGGATTTATCAATATAAAGGTTACGGATGAAGACGGTAATGTTTCGACGGAAATGGTATTTGCAAAGAGCAATGTGCTTGTTGTGGAACTTACAGGTGCGCAGAAGAATTTCAAAAATATTAAAGTAGGGCAGGAAGTGACCGTTACAGGCACTATGTCAAACGGGGCATTTGATGCTGCTGTTATTACGATAATGTCCGAAGCATCAAAATGATATGATTAAATAAAAGGAAAAGGCGCATCTGGAAGTATTTGTCCGGATGCGCTTTTTGTTATTATTTTAAATAAGCGGCTTGAAGGGAGTTTAATATGAAAAAGATTATGAATAAAATTATAAAGTTTGTATACTCAAATAAATTATTTGCCGTGCTGTTTCTTATTCTGCAAATTGTGTGTATAGTGTTTGCGTTTATAGAATTTTCAAAGCTGTATATTATAGTATCGTTATTATTGGCGGCTGTGCTTATAGTATATGAGTTTAACCGCGAGGAAGACCCTATTTTCAAGCTGACATGGATTTTTTTCATAGGAATAGTGCCGGTATTCGGAGTATTTTTATACTGTTTCACGCATCTGAGTTATATAAGTTATAAAATAGCGAAAAATATGAACAGACTGGAAAAATCGCGCGGAACGCATCTTATCGGAAATCATGACAACGCGCGGGACGGACTTTACAAAACGGACGCGCCGTCATGCGGTCTGGCGGATTATATAAAAAGAGTGAGCGGTTTTCCTGTATATACGCATACAAAGGTAAAATATTTTCCTATAGGCGAGGATAAATTCAAAGAAATGAAAAAACAGCTTTTAAAAGCTGAAAAGTTTATTTTTATGGAATATTTTATAATAGACGCAGAGAGCGGAATGTGGAAAGAAATACTTGATATATTAAAAAGAAAAGCGAGCGTGGGAGTAGACGTGAGGGTAATGTACGACTCCATAGGAAGTCTTGTGTGCTGTCCGAATGATTATTATAAGACTCTGAGTAAATACGGCATTAAATGCCGGGCGTTTTCTCCGGTGGAACCGCTTCTGTCAACGCATCAGAATAACCGCGATCACAGAAAAATATTGATTATAGATGGAAATGCTGCATTTACCGGCGGAATAAACATAGCTGATGAATATATCAACCGCTATGAAAAATACGGACACTGGAAAGACACGGCAATTATGATGAAGGGCGAGGCGGCGATGAGTTTTACAATGATGTTTATTGAGATGTGGAATAATCACGCCCGCACTATACCTGACAGACACAACAACATATCCGCGGAGGATTACGGGAAATATATGACCGCGCTGCCGGAGTATGACGCACCGGGGTATATTCTGCCGATAGCCTATATCCCTATGACAAAGGAAAGAATAGGCAAGCATGCTTACA
>CAZLOX010000129.1:0-6931 GCA_964561265.1 uncultured Lachnospiraceae bacterium | reverse complement strand
TAAGGCGGGAGAAACGCCTCGTGAAGATACAGTATTGTGTACATATCAGGTTAATACTGATGAAAGCGGAGTATACAGCTTTGGATTTTCTATGCCTGACGGTGCAGAAGCGGCAGAATACAACGCATATGTAAAGGCGGAGAATATAGAAGAACAGCAGCAGAACTTCAGATATTTCGGAGATGTGTCTGCTGTGTTGAAATCTGATATAAATAATGCGTCAAGCGTTTCTGCGCTGCGTTCGTTTTTAGAATCTGATGCAAATGCCGGTATGGAAATGTTCGGGGTAAATGCTGATGAATATAATGAACTGAGTGACGACGGAAAAGCGTTTGTAGTATCTGCTGTATTTTCAATTAAGCAGGAATTAAAAGGATTTTCCAGCGGAAAACAGTTAAGAGATACGTTTGAACAGGCATTGCTGATTGAACAGATTCGTGAAAATAAAGAAACTATAAATGACAGTAATATACAGTTGCTTACAGTTAATTATTCAAAAACATCCGGAAACGGATATGAAGTATTTGCTACTGTGTTTGAAACTGTAAAAAAATCCGGTTCTGATGTAGAGAAAGCGGCACTTGCAGCAGTTAAAGCAGCAGATGTGACGGATGTTGAATCTTTCTGGGAAGCATATAATAACAGCGTAACGAAGAAAATTATTTCTGATACTGAGTATTGGACAGAGGTACGCGACTTTATAAATGACAATAAGGACTTAATAGGAGAATACGCAGCGATCAGTTGGAGCAGTTATGAGAAAAATGTTCAGAATGCCTGCAAGGCGCTTGTGAGAGGAAATTATTCAACGCTTGAGTCATTTTCGTCTGCACTCAGAACGGCGATAAACAGCTCCGATAAATCCACATCAAGCGGAGGCAGTGGAGGCAGCGGCGGAGGCGGCGGAAACGGCGGAAGCAGCGGAGGAGGCAGCCAAAGCAGCAATAATGGAATAAAATCCAGTTCGGTAAATGTTTCTGTATTTGATGTAACGGGAAATAACAATAATAACAACAACAGCAACAATGCTGTACCGGCAGTTACTGACGGGTATGCGTTTGATGACCTGAGAAGAACTCCCTGGGCAAATGATTCGGTTTCTTACCTCATAGAAAGAAATATTATAAGCGGATATGGAGACGGCACATTCAGACCGGAGCGCAGTATAACACGTGAAGAATTTGTAACGCTTGTTATTAAGGCTTTTTATCCTAATACAGAGATGATGGATTGTGATTTTGCGGATGTTTCAAAGGATTCATGGTCATATCCGTATGTTTCTGCGGCAAGCAATTTTGGAATTATACAAGGAGTAGGAGAAAATCAGTTTGCACCGACAGCAAATATCAGGCGTCAGGATGTGGCTGTAATTATAAGCAATATACTTACTCAGACAGGACGTTTGTCCGGAGCGGATGAAAGTCAGCCGTTTGGTGACGAGTCAGCGATAAGCGATTATGCGTTGGATGCGGTAAAGATGCTTAAAGCAGAAGGTATAGTTAAAGGTGATGATGCTAATAACTTTAACCCGTTGTCAGAAACTACGCGTGCAGAGGCAGCAGTGATTATTCACAATGTGCTGAGTAAATAAGGAGGAATTTTAGCATGAGAAAGAAACAAATAGCAGCGGTGCTTATATCTGTTACAATGCTTATGAGCGCTTTTTCAGCCTATGCAGTGACAGACAGCGAGGCTATGGAAAGAGGCATTTCCTTCGGCTGGGCAGAAGAGGGGCATGAAGCGGCTGAGAGTATTACAAGAGCGCAGTTCGCAGAAATGATAGTAAAATTTGCGGATGTATCCGGCGGAAATACTGTAAGTTCTTTTGAAGATATATCTAACGGAGATGAAAGACTTTCATATATAAATGCTGTGGTGGATAATAAAATAATAACACCGTATCTTAATAATAAATTTGACCCTGACGGTGTGGTTACAAAACAGCAGGCGGCAAGAGCGGTACTTACAGTATTAGGTTACAGCCAATGGGCAGAAGCGTCAGGAGGATACCCTTCCGGATATTTTAGTATTGCGCTTGGAACGAATATGTTTGACGGCGTGCAGGGAGGAGCAACGTCAGTTATGACGTATGGGGATATAGTTAAAATCCTTGCAAATTCATCAACAATTCCGATTTGTGAGCCTGTTTATAAAAGCGGAATGGTGATTTTTGAAAAAAATGAAGATAAAACTATTCTCAGCGAAAAACATGACGCTTATTGCGTTAAAGGTATCATAACGGCGAATGATATTACATCATTGACAAATAAATATGCGCCTAAGAACTGCATTAATATCACAACTAACGACGGAGAAGTTATTCAGCTTAATGACGGCGGAAAAGATGTAAGCAATTATCTTGGTTATAATGCTACGATATATTATAAAACTATTAACGATGAGGATACTCTTGCATATGTTATTCCGAGTACCAAGACAAAAGAACTTGTTATATCTATCAGCGATATAGATGAATATTCAAACGGAACTTATCAGTACTTTGAAGGAGGCAAACACCGCACAGTGCGTGTTTCAAAGCAGGCGGATGTTATTTATAACGGCAAAAAGGCAGAAGATATTTCCGGCTTTGAAGATGTATCATATATGTATTTCCCCAGAGACAGCAAAGGACTCAAAAAAGACGGAACTATCAAGCTTGTTTCAACAAATGGTACAGCAGATTATGATCTTGTTTTCATAAATGCTGTGGATTGTTATGTTGCTGACCATTACAGCGCGGCGAATAACTCAATTTATCTTAAGGATAACAAACCGGCTTTTGACGTTGAAGATGATGATATGTATGACATATACGATATTGAGGGGAATGAGGTAGCTCTTAATACGATTGCTGAGTGGGATGTTATTGAGGCATATAAGTCAATAGACAATGAATATACAAAATATGTTATTGTTCGCAGCAAGGTGGAAGGTAAGGTTACAGCTGTTCAGAAATCAGATGATGATTATAATGAAGCCATTATAAACGGAAACACATATCTGTATGATGACAGCTGTAATATTATAGCCGGAACAAACAGCGTATTCCTGCTTTCGTCAACAGGACATATTGTAATGATGACGGATGAAGTGACGCATGATGTGACATACGGATATCTGGTAAAAATGATGCGTGATCAATATAAGGATATGGGTTCCGCGAAGATTTTGACTATGGACGGAGAACTGGTGACATACGATCTTGCAGACTCAGTAAAGCTTGACGGAGTAACATATAAGGAACAGACAGCAATGCCCTCTTACATAAATGACAGACAGCTGATAACTTATAAGTTAAGCAATAACCAGATTAAAACTATTGATACTACTCATAAAAATCAGTCAGTTTCGGCAAGTGATTTAAGAGTGATTTATTCAAATATGCCGGATAGCGCGGCAACTGATAATGAGAAAAGCGCAGGACTTCTTTATAAGAAAAATCTGAATTGTTTCGGAGGCAAAATCATAGTTAATGCCAATACAAAAATAATTACTGTTCCGGACGCTGACACTTCTTTTGATAAATATTCAATAGATACTATATCAGTTCTTAAAAATGATAAGAATTATAAGAATCTGACGGCATACACATTGGGTACAGACAGTCATAAAGCGGATATTATAGTACAGGAAGTGGAAGGCGGAATAAATAATGCGTTTGATGATGACTCAAATATTGCGATAGTTGAGTCGATAATTAAGGGAATAAATTCAAACGGAGATAACGCTGATGGTATTGCGGTTTATATAAACGGTACACTTCAGAAGGTATTTGGTGATGACGTAAATACACTTGGAAAATACGAAGGAGATCGATTCTATCCGCTGAGTACGGGAGATATTATCCGCTATACTACAAATTCAGACGGTATAATAAGCGGATGGCAGCATATTTCAAGCGGATGGGTGAGCGGTCTTGATCCGATTTACGTTCAGAGCTATGGTGAACTTGAAAAACCGGATTCCTTTGAAAATAATATATATGGCAGCGACAGACGCTTTGCGTGCAGAGTATATGATAAAATTGATAATTTTGTAGGTGTGGCGGTAAAATCTGATCTTTCGCAGGTTTCTCATGAGAATGGCGATGTTGTTTATTTTGCAGCCGATAATGCAAATGTGTATATATATGATAAGAGCAAGAAAAAAGTAGAAATCGGCACAGTAGATGATCTTGAAACTTATACAACATCGGGCGATGACTGCAGCGATATATTTGTATCGGCATTCAAGGGCGAATTACAAGATGTAGTAATTTTCAAATGATGGGAGGAGTATGTAAATGAAAAAGATAAAATATCTTAGTTCTGCTTTAATTGCAGCATCAGCATTATCTCTGACTTCGTTTGCTGCTATGGCGGCTGATTTTGATGTCACAGATGCGTATTTTAAACAGGGAGATAATATAGTTCATACTCTTTCTGATGGCAGTCTGGAGTGTGTTATCAACACTTCAAATGCCGATGAGAATGCGCTGATGATAAATGCTGTATATGAAAAGAACACTAATAAACTTCTCAGAGTGCAGTATGCCAAAGCGGTGAACGGTGAGTTTAAGAATACCATAGATGTTACAGATGCCGGAAATACATATATAACAATGTGTATCTGGGACGGTATTGTAAGCGCTAATGCAAAAACTCAGGTTTATTCAATAGCTTCGTCGGACTCCGCTCCGGAAAATCCGTGGAATGTGAAAGTCAATAATAAAGGCGCGGTATCATTTGAATGGGGAGCAAGCGAGGATAACTTAAAAACGGCAGGCTACAGAATATATAAAAATGGTGTGAAAATCGGTGATACTGATGCGACAAGATTTGCCGATACAGAAGCAAAGTGGTATGAGAATAAAATTGCCGAGTATAAACTTACTTCATATGATGAATTCGGAAATGAATCTGACGGAAAAATTTTAAAAGATGTGGCAATAGACAATTCAGATATAGCGGCTGTTTTGTTTTCTCAGCCGAATATAACAGAAAAAATGTCATTATATTTTGCGACAGGAAAGGATCAGGACAATTCATGGTATGGTTATAATGTCGCTGATACAGTCGAGGGAGTTGAATGCCGACGTATTCCTCCGGACAGGAGAGCGGTATTCAAATTATCAGGCGATTTCAAAAGCCGTATGGGCAGCGCTGGAATAGACGCTGTAATCCGCATAACATATTTTGATAATGATACAGATTATTTCAAGGTATCATATGTGGGAACAGGCAGCCGTTATACTGATATTGAAATACATAAAACGGGTACAAATGAATGGATTACAAAAGAATTGCCTGTATCTGATTTGGCATCGGTATATATGGATCCTTCACAGGGAGCAAGAGTTCAGGATGAAAGCGTTGATTTTACAATATGGTCAAAATCAGGCTCTGATAAGGGAGATGTAGTTGATACAGATACATACATTTCGGAACTTCAGCTGATACTTACCGGAGAAATATCGGCGCCGCCTACATCCGAACCAACACTTGCACCGGGTGAAACACCTGCACCAGCGCCGACAGAAGCGCCTACACCTACTCCTATTCCTACGATTAATCCGGCAGATATAACAAAAGCATCAATTAAACTGCTTGACGGAAATACTGCGGATACGTCAGCGGAAAGTGAATATAATCTGATGAGTATATTCTGGGGTAAAAATAATGGACAGATAAACAGTACAGGCTGGTACGGATATACAACCGGTACAGAGATAGACGGGGTAAAATGCCGTGAAATTGTGGATAATAAGCGAATTGTACTGATGTATGACGATGCGCTGAATATGGCGATAGGAAATCAGGCAAGAGAAGCGGTAATCCGTGTAAGATATTATGACAGCGGCAGCGATAAGATAAGGGTATCGTATATAGGAGATAAAGCAAGATATACGACTGTGGCAATCCAAAAAACGGATACCGGCACATGGAAATGGGCGGATATTCCGGTAAAAGATCTTATAAATAAAGCCAATGACGGACATGAAACAGGATTGCAGGATGAACAGACGTATTTCTCAATCTGGTCAAGAGCGTCAGGCGAAAATGAGGGTAATAATACCCCGGATTATATTTCGGAAATTGAGCTGATTCTTGACAAGAATGCTGCTGAACCTACATCTGAACCAAGCGTAACATCCACACCAAATGCAACATCTGAACCGGGCACAACATCGACACCGAAACCGACCGAAATGCCAACACCTACATCTTCTCCGGCAGCTATAATCAGTCCGGCAGATATAACAAAAGCATCAATCAAATTGCTTGACGGAGCTACTGCGGCCGCGTCATTTGAAAGTGAATATAATCTTATGAGTGTATTCTGGGGTGCAAATGACGGACAGATAGATAAGTCCGGCTGGTACGCATATACAACCGGCGCTGAGAAAGACGGAGTAAAATGCCGTGAAATTGCGGATAATAAGCGAATTGTACTTATGTACAGCGATACGCTGAATAAGGCAATCGGAGATAAGGCAAGAGAAGCGACAATACGAGTAAAATATTATGACAGCGGCAGTGACAGAATAAGAGTGTCATATATAGGAGATAAAGCAAGATATACGACTGTGAACATTCAGAAAACAGATACAAACGAATGGAAATGGGCGGATATTCCGGTAAAAGACCTTATAAATAAAGCCAATGACGGACATGAAACGGGATTGCAGGATGAAAATACATATTTCTCAATCTGGTCAAGAGCGTCAGGCGAAAATGAGGATAATAATACACCGGATTATATTTCGGAAATTGAGATAGTTCTTAAAGAAGATGATGCTTCTGAGGATAATCCTGATGATACAATAAAAGTAAGTCAGGATGCTGAAAATACAACTCTTCATCAGATTGCTGTTTCATGGAATTCAGACGATAAGGCTGCCGGATATAACATATACCGCAATGAAGAAAAGCTTAATGAAGAGCCTGTTACA
>CAZLOX010000128.1:0-6966 GCA_964561265.1 uncultured Lachnospiraceae bacterium | reverse complement strand
AAGAAGTTCTTCGCCTATTGTTTTGCCGAGTTCATCTGAATAAACGGCAACGTTTTTCTGCGCGTTCTCCGAGTTCAGGTCAAATATTTTTCTTACGAGCGAGTATCCGTTCGAGTGGATACCGCTTGACGCGATACCTACAAGGACATCGCCTTTTTTAGCTGATTTGCCGTCCGTTATCTTATCCTTTTCAACTATTCCTACCGAAAATCCGGCAAGGTCATATTCATCCGGCGGATAAAATCCCGGCATTTCTGCGGTTTCACCGCCAACCAGCGCGCATCCTGCAAGCACGCATCCGTCAGCAACTCCCTTTACAATTTCAGCAACCTTTTCCGGAGTATTCTTCCCTACTGCAAGATAGTCCAGAAAAAACAGCGGTTTTGCGCCGGAACACGCAACGTCATTCACGCACATGGCAACGCAGTCCTGACCTATCGTGTCATGCTTGTCTGTCAGAAATGCCAGACGAAGTTTTGTTCCCACGCCGTCCGTACCCGAAACAAGCACGGGATTTTTATATCCGGACGGTATTTCAAAAAGTCCGCCGAAACCGCCGATAGTTCCGAGAACGCCGTCTATAACGGTTTTCTGAACGTGCTGTTTCATAAGCCTTACGGCTTCATATCCGGCCTCTACGTCAACGCCGGCAGCTTTATAAGTATTCATAAATCAAACCTCCAAATCTTTTATCATGTCCTGAATTTTTTTATCCTTTTCCATAACCTTTTCGGCCATTTCTCTTTTGAAATCCTTAATCATATCCTTTAAATAATCATACCTGAGCGAAAGAATCTGAGCGGCAAGTATTCCGGCATTTTCACCTCCGTCAATAGCGACTGTAGCAACCGGTATTCCGCTCGGCATCTGAACGGTTGACAAAAGCGAGTCAAGCCCGTCCATTGTAGATGATTTTATAGGCACGCCGATTACCGGAACCGTTGCAGACGCGGCAAGCACGCCGGCAAGATGCGCCGCTTTTCCAGCAGCGGCTATAATAACCTCAATACCGTTGTCCGCCGCTGTTCTGGAAAATTCCTCGGCGGCTTCCGGAGTCCTGTGCGCTGAAATAACGCGCACGCAAGGCTCTATCTTAAATTCTTTCAATCTCTTTATACATCCCTTTAATTTATCAAAATCTGAATCGCTGCCCATAACAACAGCAACTTTTGGATTAGCACTCATAAAAACAACCTCCTGAAAATAATAAATTTAATGAATACAAAACAGCCGTATATTTCTGCCCCGCTGACTGTTCAGATAATCAATAATTATACACTATATAATATCAAACAATAATAAATCTGTCAACAATTTTGAAGTAAAAACCTATTATATCTGCAGTTTTTACATTGTTTCAATTCTGAACACTCCTATTTTATCATCATATCCCGCTCTCACTCCGCTTATATACGAAACAACAGCGCTGACCTCCATAACGAACTGCCCTGTTTCGGTAACATAAGGCTCACCGTCCATAAGATTTTCTACTCCGTCAACAAGCAGATGAGTGCGTCCGGCTTCGGCTTCGATACGATGTCCGCCGCTTTGTATTACAAGCCGTTTTTTCTCCGGAAGATATTCATATTCAAAGCTGTTTCCGCTCTCTCCGCGCAGACGCTCAAGAATACACAGAACCGCTCCCCATATCCTGCCGTTTTTATTAAGACTGCGCACTCCGCGCGTATCCGGCTCCTGTCCGTTTACAAGTATTTTACAGCCTTCATCTTTCTGCGGCGTATATTTAACGCTGTCCGCCTGCGCTATAGGCGCAAACTCTCTTTCCGGCACTTTCTTATTCTGCGCATAATTTTCATATATACAGCTCTGCCGGCGCTCTGTCAGCGTGTCTGTCGGGACAGCAATGCTTTCAAAACTCAGCTCCGCTTTAATATCTCCCATACTTGCTTTCAGCGTGATTTTTCCCGCCGTTCTGACAGAACGGACAAATACGCGGTTTGTACCGCACTCGGCATACACATGATTTTTATGTATGACGCTCTCGTTTCCGAAACCGTCAAATTTTCCGCTGTTGTAACCGCCTAAAAATACACCCTCTCCCTCAAGGGAAAAGTCGATTCTGTCAAAGCACAGCGGACATATATTTCCGGCTATATCGGCAACTTCTATATCAATATACGCGATATCGTTTCCGTCGGCAATCATTCCGTCCGGCGAAGTATGAAGCGTCATTTTAAGCTGTGACGGCTCACCTGCCGTTTTTATCTCATCACTGCACACAAGTTTGTTATCATAATCATATCCGTAAGCGGTTATCTTTCCATGCTCCGTAACGTCAATATTCTCAAACGGAAAAACAAATGTATTCACCGGCTTTTCACATACTCCGACCCGTCTGCCATTTACCTCAAGTACGATCTTTGCGATATCATAGCTGCCGATAATGTAAACCGTTTTATGCTCCGCGTCACGGAATGCCGTTTCTCCTGTTTCTTCCCAGAACGCTCCGTTGAACTGTTTTTCATTATAGAGATAATTTTTTCCGTCAACTTCGGGATAATTCCAGTGTCCCATAATTTTTACCGCCGGTTTTGGCGACTGCATAACACGGAATACATCAAAATTCTGTTTTTTTACTCGTACCGCGTCCACACGTCCGCTCATTCTCGCATTTTCCGAAAATGCCTGTCTGCCGTGCTGCGCGCTGTCGGTCCAGCAAAGAGCCGCACAGCCGCTGTAATAATTCTTTCCCGACGCTCCGCCTATTCTGTCATTGAAAAATTCGCTGTAACCGCCCGCCGCCGCAATTGCAAATTCCTCGGAATTAAGGTCATAAAAATCAAATCCAGCCTGCTTTCTGCCGCCTTTGCCTATCCACTTGCATTTATAATCAAAATCGGGCGGTGAATAGTCGTCCCATATGCGGCGCGGCGCTTCCTCGCGCAGATATTCTGTTTCCATAATCGGGCCGTGCTGCGCGATAAATTTCGCCGCGTGGCGGTTAAGCATAGTGCCCACATATTCCGATTCATTGACCGTTTCCTCTGTGTTCAGGGTACGGCATCCCATGAAACGTCCGCCGTTCGGGTCAAGTTTTTCTTTCAGCAGACGCATTTCACGCATATGCCGCTCATTTACCGAATTGTTGCCTGTCTCCCAGAATAATATTGACGGATGATTTCTGAATGCGATGATAATATCACGCATAAGTTCCACACGCTGATCCCACTGTCTGCCGAAATTCTCGCGTTCCTTATCGCCTGCCGGCTGTGTGCATACTATTCCGTGGCGGTCAAACGCGCGTACATCCGCTTTAGTGCCGGCAACGTGCATAAAACGGATATGATTAGCATTGCTTTCCTTTATAAGCATCGCGTCGGTATCATGCAGCCATTCGGGAACAATTCCGGCAGCCGCCCATTCGTTCGACGCCCTCTGCGCGTAACCGCGGAGCCATACCGGAACGTCATTTATCATAACTCCTTTTGCGCAGTCATAACCTACCTTTCTGAAACCTGTTTCAAATTCCGCGCTGTCAGCAAGCGCGCCGTCAGCATAAAGCTTTATTTCAGCCCTGTACAAATACGGGTCGTCAATACTCCAGAAACGCAGACCTGTCATATCCGAAACAGCCGTAAGCAAGGACACGTTAAGCGATTCTGTAACAGTTTCGGCAACGGCGGTTTCATCATTCACCGGAATATAATGCTTTGTGCCGTCCGGCAGAAATTCCTCGGTATATGCGTCCTCCGGCGTTACCGAAAGAGGCTGTTTTACCGGAGTGGTCGGAACGATTCTTTCTTTTTCGGAGCGGAAACGCGTTATCTCTTTTCCGTATATATCCTTTACTGTTATCTCCGCATACACTTCCGTTTCCGCGCCGCTTTCATTGCGTACCTCAATTTCAGCGGCAATCTTCGCCTGTCCGCGCGCGGTGTCATAATCGGTTCCGTACACATAAACACCTTTTGTACGCAAATTGCTGTAAAGAGGCAGAGTTATATATACCGGCGGTTTGAAATGCACTTTGACAGGACGCGTTATACCGCCGACTGACGGATTGAAGTCGTTGCAGTTCCAGAAAAAGCCCACGCCCTCATGCGCTTTGTCAACTTCCTTTTCCTGAGAAAACAGATATGACCCCGGCTCTGCGTCGGGTTTATTCGGCGTTTCGGCAATGCAGAAATCAATATTGCGCGTTGCGGTATTGTCGGTCGCAACTGCGATAAGATTCGGCTTTTCATAATCTATATATTCCGTTATATCAAATCCGAACGGCGCAACACCGTTTTCACAATAGCCCGCCATCTTTCCGTTTACATACAGATAGCACGTCTGACGTATTCCCTCAAATTCAATCAGTACTTTCTGCCCTTTATTCTCCGGCGGAATAACAAGCCAGCTGCGGTAAAATGCAGTCGTGCGCTTTTGTCCGCTGCCGGCATCAAGTATTCTGTCACGAAACAGATCCTCATCATTGAATGTGTGCGGAAGGGTTACGCTTTCCCAGTTGTTTTCATCGTAATCAGTTTCATAAAAATATTTCCCGTTCCTGTCACGCCATTTGTCAAGCGCCTTCTTCAGCGGAAATTCATCCGCCCTCAGAAAGCTCCATCCATGATGAAAATACAGGCTTTTTCCCCTGCTGTTTTCCATTCTTTACTCACCTCTTCATAATATTTTTTATTTTGTAAATTCCGCAGAATTTATAAATCTTTCATTTTCAGCGTTTCATTCATACTGCCCATACGGTAGCCTGACAAATCCATTGAAACATATATAAATCCGTATTCTTTGAATTTATCGCATATCTCCTCTCTCTGCGCAATCAACTTATCAAAATCCTCCGGCAGAACCTCAATCCGCGCCATATCGCCATGGGAGCGGACGCGGAACTGACTGAAATTCAGTTCTGACATCAATAATTCAGCGCGTTCTGTCCGGTGCAGTTTCTCTTCGGACAGCTTCTCGCCGTAGGCAAAACGCGACGCAAGACAGGCGAAAGACGGTTTGTTCCATGTGGGAAGATTTAATCTGTCCGACATTGTCCTTATTTCCTGCTTTGTAAATCCGACCTCCTGCAGCGGACTTTTCACGCCAAGTTCACGAATTGCGCTCAGTCCGGGGCGGTAGTCTGAGTTATCGTCAAGATTTGAACCCTCCGCAACAATTCTGATATCGTTTTCAGCGGCAACCGCTTTTATTTTCCCGAATATCTCCTTTTTGCACAGATAACACCGCTCCGGCGGATTATCCGCAATTTCCTCATTCAAAAGCGGATTTACCTCACAAATAAAATGACGGATATTCTCGCTTCTGCAAAATTCCTCTGCCTCGTCCAGCTCTTTTTCCGGCATAAAACAGGAATAAACAGTAACCGCCGCAGCTTTATCGCCGAGAGCATCTATTGCGGCTTTCAGCAGAAATGTCGAATCCACGCCGCCGGAAAATGCGACCGCCGCGCTTCCGGCAGAGCGGAAATATTCTTTCAGCCGTTCGTATTTGTTCTGAATTTCCATAGCTTAAATTTCCTTTTCAATCATCTTTTTTGCATCGCGCAGGGAAATATTTTTCTCATCCGCAATATGTGCGATATCGTCATATTCCGCTTTTTCGCGTATCGCGCCGTATCCCTCCGAGCGCTTTATCCTTACCGCGCCGTATTCCGTCTGTATTGTTTCCTCAGTTCTCCGCAGTACATAACGTCCGCAGATATGTTCCCTTATACCTATCGTGGAGGTGTTTTTAAATATTGCGGAAATAATCTTTTCCTTATCCTCCTCTTTGCAGATACAGGAAAGCAGTATTCCAGGACGGTTTTTCTTCATTCCTATCGGCGCTGTGAAAACGTCCAGCGCGCCTGCCGCAAAAATGCGTTCAGCGGCAAAACCAATCTCCTCCCCCGTCATATCGTCAATATTACAGCAAAGCTCCGATATCTGCTCTTTCTTTTCCTCAGTTTCTCCAAGCATAACGCGCAGACAGTTTGCCGTGTTAAAATCCTTTGTACCCATTCCGTAACCGATTTTATCAACCTTCATAACAGGCATATCACCGAACGCGTTCACGAAATATTTCAGCAGAGCCGCTCCGGTCGGCGTGCATAATTCACCGCGCACACTTCCGCCGTATATCGGCACATCCTTTAAAATATACGCTGTCGCCGGAGCCGGAACAGGCAGTATTCCATGCGCGCATCTGACCTGTCCGCATCCGACATGAACCGGAGATGCTATGATTTTATCCGGCGCTATTTCTCGTATCAGCATACATACGCCGGTAATATCCGCCGCCGCGTCCATAGTCCCCACTTCGTGAAAATGAATCTGCTCAATATCTCTCCCGTGCGCATGGCTTTCCGCTTCCGCGATAAGATTATAAACCGCAAGAATATCCTTTTTTATTTCCTCCGGCAAATCAAAATTCCCGATTATCTCCTTTATCTCTTTCATTCCGGTATGGTGATGTTCATGGTGTTCGTGATGATGTTCTTCGTGAGTATGATGTTCATGGTGTTCGTGGTGATGTTCTCCGTGAGTATGATGTTCATGATGTCCGTGCATATCCTCATGCTCATTCTGACCGTTCACCGTAATATCAATATGTGTTCCGACAATACCGCATTTGACCGATTGTTTTTTCTCTGCAATAACGCCCGGAATGCCAAGATTATTCAGTCTTTGCAAAAAGCCGTCCGGATCGGGGTGCAGTTCAAGCAGAGCCGACATAAGCATATCACCGGCAGCACCCATTCCACAGTCAATATATAAAGTTTTCATGATGTTTCCTCCTGATTCACAGCCTTACCTGCCATCTTTTTTCTTTGTGATATATTCTATCACATTTTCCCTGTCCCCGTCAAGGCAGTGACATGGAATAATAAACGCCTGTGATACATTGTAAAAAATATAGATATAATCCTTTTCAGCATAAATATTTTCAATATCGGTATATTTCACACGGATCTCCCTGTCCCCGCTTTTTTCCTCAATCACATCCTCCCGA
>CAZLOX010000127.1:0-7007 GCA_964561265.1 uncultured Lachnospiraceae bacterium | reverse complement strand
CATTCTGCTCAATAATAACCTGACCTGTAGGTGCAGAGCTGAGCTGATTAACCGCAAAACTCGAACTGTTTGTTCCGGTTGACTTAAGTTTGAGGAATTTATTTCCGTCCTCATCCTTTTCAAGATACACTCCTCTGCCGCTGTTTCCGCCGTATGCTGCCCATCCGCCTGTTACAACGTCTGACGAAGATTTGTTATCTCCTGATATTTCAGCCTTATAGCCGACCATATCATCAGAATACCATGTAAAGTTGGTCACATAGCCCGGCTTAGGCAGAAGAACATTCGCATCAGATGTCTTTGTCGGAACAATTGCCATTGGTCTTGTTATTGTCTCTGTTTTACCATTATATGTAACTTTCGCAACTACTTCACCGTAGAAGTTAAACGGCATTGATTTCAGCTGGAAGTCTACTTTTGTAGGATCAGTGTCATCATATACTACCTCGGCATACGAATCACAATATTTGTTTTCTCCGCCGTCTGCTGTAGCCGGATTCTCATTTGCCTGTGCCTTTGAAACGATATGTCTGAATCCTTTGAATTCCCATTCAACTTTCAGATCCTTAACGCGTTCGTCAAAATCAGCTCCGCCGAGATCGCCGCCGAGTTCACCGACAATCTTAACCTGAATAGGATTGCTTGCCGCTGTGTCCGCATCCGCTCCTACTGTCGGCATATTGCCGCTTGGGAAGGAAGAAAATTCAAGCGCAACCATAGGTTCGATATAGTCCGAATCTTCATGGTATACAGCCTCATATGTAACATTTGTTGTGAGCTTTGTTGAAAGAACTTCTTCATTTGTCATCAGATGTTCTGTATCGCCGTCTTTCGCCCAGCCGTCAAACACATAACCTGTTTTTGCAGTATCAGGAAGATCGCTGATCAAGCCCGTCTTGCTGTCAGCCGTTCTTGTTACAGTTTTACCGTCCACTGTAATGGTTGCCATATAATATACGGCCTCAACATCTCCGTCTTCATATGAACGGAATAAAATATTATCGACACCGCATTTTGCACTTGCATTTCTCGGTTCTGTTATTACAAGAATGCCTGCCGAATTAAGTTCACCTTTCATAGCAACCTTAGTTTCTTCAAGAAATGTTGTTGCACCATCAAGAGAGGTAATTTTAATTACAGCTGTCTTTTCATTAAAATCAAGAACACTCTTAAGATGAGCCCATGTACCGCCCGTATAACCCGTTGTAGACGGTGTTGTATCCGTGCCGTCAAGAGTAGCTACAGCTATTGTATCCTTATCCTTCTGATACAAAGCCACAGCATAGTTTCCTGTATAACTAGTATTTGTCTTTCCCCTGCTATATGAGTCTGCAAGTACAATCTGACTTCCCGCAGAGTTTGCAGACATATAAAAGTCCATTTCAAAAACAGTTCGTTTGTTTTCATCCTGCTGTTTAGCATCTGCACCAAAATCACAATATGAAGCTCTTGTTCCTGAAGCAGATCCGAGCTCATATTTATAGAACATATTAATAGCAGGGTTTGCATCCTTTGCTATTGCCATAAAGCCGGCTCCATATTGCGAATCCCATTTATTGCCATCCGTAAGAGTAAGTGTATCGTCCTGCTTATCTCCCGTTTTGCCATTGTCTGTGCCTTTTGCTGTTTCCTGCTCAAAATCCAATTTATAATATATGTCGTAATCAGGTGCCGGAGTTGGTGTCGGCGCTTCCGTCGGCGTTTCGGTCGGCGCGGTTGTTTCAGCAGGTTCAGTTGGTTCTGCCGATTCTTCCGGTTCCTGTGTCGGAGCTGCAGTCGGATCGTCCAGACCTACTATCAGAAGCGGCTCTGATAACGGTTTGCCGTTTTCCAGACTGTCCCACAGCATAACTCTTGTGTCTGAAGAATTTATTTCGATCTTCTGCGTTGCTTTTCCCTCAGTAAGCGTAAGATCGTAAGTCTGAACGTCTGTCATTGCCTTATTGCTGCCATATCCTGCGCAAATAAGAACAGCTTTTTCGGCATCCGGCTTATTTACGGTTACAACATCGCCATTAAAGTCCAGAACATCGTCAGCAGCATACGCGCTGAAAGACAAAGCCGAAGACGTTCCTGCGAGCATTGACGCTGTAAGAGTCAATGCAATCAGTTTCCTTGCTTTTTTCATTTTTTATTCTCCTCTCTCTTTTATCCGGCGACATAAAAAATCATATCGCCGTAAATAAATATACTATTATAATTATACTATAAAAATGTTTTTTTGTCCATACCTTTTTTGCAATTTGAATAAAAAAATATTATATATTTTAAAAAAAAGCTATTGACAAATTCATTAGACAATTGTATAATGATATTACATTACACAATTGTCTAATGAAACACTGACTAAATTATTATACAGGAGGAATTTTTATGAGAAAATTTTTTAAGCCGCCCGCCCTTTCCACTTCATTTTCCCATAACGGAAAGCTGGCAAAGAACAGATTTGAAAATATATTGTCCGCTCCGCGTAAAAGGGGAAAGTCCATTGCCGCGCTTGCTGTCTGCCTGACTGCCGCCGCCTCTGCGCTTGCATCATGCACGAATGAAGCCGCAAGTATCGGCATTATAGGCGGTGCGGACGGCCCTACCGCGGTTTATATTGCAAAGAATATTTTTTCCGGCAGTAAAAATGATACCGTCACTGCCGACATCACCGAAGAACTTTACAACGCAAAAATCCAATATCTCGGCGACGCGTCCGGAGTGGGAAAAATAAAATCGCTTCTTCCGTTCGGCGCAGATATCACATACGGCGGAATGGAAATGAACACAACTGACGAATCTTTCGGCGTTACAATATATTATACCGATGAAAACGACACAGTATCGGAAAATGATATGGAAAACAACGCCGCTGTAATGTTTGCGCTTATAGAGAACTGTTCAAATATTACTTTTAAAAATAAGGACACCGGCGGAAATATGACATTCACAAGGACTGATGAAGACAAGCGTTTTGATATGACGCTTGCGCAGTATTCTGAAAATCTTGATAATTTCAGACAGTTAATGACTTTATTGACTGCCGGCGAGTCATACGCGCAGGTCACAAATGACACACTGGTAAGCAAAGCCATTCTCCAGCGTAACCCTGCACGTTATGCGCTCGGCGAATGTGCAGCTGAGGGACATATAATTCTCGGCGAGGACAGCGCGGACGGCAATAAAATCATTTACGCCCTTACTACATACGGCGCATACGGTTTTGAAAATTCAAAATTTGTCAAGTTAAGCGGCAGCGGCGTTATTCCGATACGTATGACTTTTGACAGTCAAAATAATCTGATTGAATACAAAGAGCCTATGGACGGCGGATATTTTAACGATTCGATTAAAGAAAATTTCCCGAAAGAATACCATGACAGGATATTGTACACAAGAAAAACGGCGAAGGACACCTATGAAAGCGATTATGAAATCTGTCTGAAGCAGGAACACGAGTATGCCCGCGCATATCTGCAGTCGATAAATCATGCCGAACGCGAAATAAGCGACGGCATAGATTGGGTTATGCCCGAAATATCGGCGGAGGCGTCAAACGCATTGAGCGAGATTTATTATGAATATCCGTACTGGATAGGAACTATGGAAAAAATAGAGGACGGTATACGCTACGTCTATGAAACCGACTGGAAGGACAACGGAAACGGAAACGGTGTTGTCACTTACAGAAAATATGAGTATATATCAAAGAAAACAGTTGAAGAATTTGCAGTTAATGTACAGGGAAAGAATATCGAACTGATAAGCGTGTTAACCACACCGAAACTTGACCGGCTCGGAAACGAACATCAATAATAACAGGAGGGATAAAATGCTGAACTCAAAAAAAATTCCCGATGCGGAACTTGAAATAATGATGGTCATATGGGATGCCGATAAGGCGGTAAATTCCGATTATATTATGAAAGAACTGCAGAAAACATGGACAAAACCTACTCTTTTAAATCTGCTGAACCGCTTGTATGAAAGAGGATTTGTCGATTTTTATAAAGAGGGAAAGTTTAAAATGTATTCGGCAAAAGTTGCGAGAGATGATTATATAAAAAAAGAAAGCGGAAATTTTCTTAAAAAAATGCACCGCAATTCTGTCACAAGCCTTATTGCATCGCTTTATGACGGCGGAAATATTTCAGCGCAGGATCTGGAGGAACTGGAGAAATTTATAAAGGAGGCAAAATGATGAATGAGGCAATTCTGGAAATATCCGCCGCAATGTCTGTCATGATCGTGCTTATGCTTGTGCTTACTCCGCTGCTGGGTAAAAAATACACTTCACGTCTGCAATATATTATATGGCTGGTTATCGCCGTAAGATTATGTATACCAATAAACATAACTATTCCGACAGCTCTTTTTACCATGCTGCCGCGTCAGCATACCGCAGTCAATGTTCCGGAAATACATAATGACTACAACGCCGAAACAGTACCGGATACAGAACCGGTCACTCCTCCGGAAATGCCTTCAGAAAAAACAGGTAAACCGCTTGTTTCATCATATAAACTTATACGTCTTGCCGTTATAAGTACTTTATCAAATCCGTTCATATGGGCCGCCGGCGCGCTGATATTCTTTTTCCGGCATATTATATCCTATCTGAATTTCCGGCGGAAAGTCCGTCCTTATCTGAGAAAAGCGGATATAGAATGCAGACTGAACGTATATATATGCGAAAAAATCGCCGGCCCGATGATGACAGGATTTTTTAAGCCGGTTATAATTCTGCCGGATATACAATATACGGAGGAAGAGATCGAACTGATACTCAAGCACGAACTGACTCACTATAAACACGGCGATATCTGGTTCAAACTGCTGCTGATAGCTGCAAACGCAGTACATTTTTTCAATCCGCTGGTATATATTATGCGCCGGCACGCGGACAGAGTCCTTGAATATGTCTGTGACGAGGCTGTCTGCAAAGATAAAAGCACCGACTTTAAAAAAGCGTATTCAATGACTATATTAAAAACTATGCAGGATAAAAACAATACCGCATTTTCCGGCAGTCTATCCAGAGAAGGCACAGACGCGCGTCAGCGTTTTAAAAATATATTTTCTCATAAGCGCAGAGGAGGAATCCTGCCTGTTATATTTATGCTGATCATCTCATTTGTAGTATGCGGTATTGTGAGTATTGACAGGGAATATACGCTCACATCCGTATCTCCCGGCGATGTCGGAATGATAACGGTATTTGACGGGCATACCGGCAGACAGATAAGTATAACCGATAAGGAAGATACGGAACATATCATAAATGATTTTAACAATACGAAAATGCGCAGAAGCGGTTTTTCTCTGGGATATATGGGATATTCGCTGAGAGTAACAATATATGGAAAGGATATGAAAAAATATAAGGAATTTATTCTGAATTCGCCAACTCAGATAAGAGATGATCCGTTTTTCTATACCGCGCCGTATGCTGTGGATTATTATTATATAAAAAATCTGTTTGAGCCTGCGCCGGAGGAAACAGATTAGTCTGCTGCAAATAAAAAACTAAGAGTCATATTTCAGACTGCATTGATAATATAATATATTATCAATAAAAAAGGCGGTTGTTACTAATGAGATATAAGAAAAAACGTTTCCGGGCTCTTATAATAAATAAAAAGACTATTATGATATATTTTACGGCAGTATCTGCGGCGGTGATTGTCGGGGCGATATTTTCATCGCTGCATATTTTCAGTATATCCGATGAAATGTCGGATATATTCATGTCGGCAATAGACTGCGGCATACCGTCGCCGGAAGAAAGCGAGGACAGTTTATGCGCGGATATACTGGGCTTTGATATAACCGATATAAGCAGTATTATATATTCAAATCCCGTATTTTTTCCGATATCATACTCTGCATGGGATATAGCCGGAATAGGCAGCGGAATATATAACGACCCACCCTCGCCCTCTCCTGCAGCGGAAACCGGCACGGACAAAGGCGCCGAAACAGCGGTCAGCGCGGAGGATACAGAAACAATCAATATAAGCCGCGGAATGGATATTTCCAACGCGACAGATTACAATGTTGACGCACAGGCTCTCTCAAAAGAACCGCTTGAATTTAAAATAACCAAACAGAATGTCGAAGTGCTTATAGAGCATACCCATACTACCGAAGCCTACTCCGACAACGGCTCCGGCAGCGACAGAAATCTTGACGAAACAAAAAATGTCATAGCAGTCGGAGAAAAAATATGTGAAGTTCTGAATGAACACGGAATAAAAACGGTTCATGACAAGACAATACATGACTACCCGTCATATAACGGCGCCTACGGCAGAAGCCTTACAACTGTAAAGAATAATATGAAACAGTATCCCGATATAAAGGTAGTCCTTGACGTTCACCGCGACTCAATAGAACGCAGCGGCAAAAAACTCAAGGTATGCGCGGATATAGACGGGGAAACGTCTTCACAGGTCATGCTTGTAATAGGCACAAACGCAATGGGGCTCTCGCATGACAAATGGCGTGAAAATCTTAAATTTGCCGCTCATATACAGGCATACGCAAACGAAAAATATCCGAAACTGATGCGCCCTCTTAATTTAAGGCAGGAAAGATTTAATATGCACACTTCCACAGGAAGTCTTATAGTAGAGGTTGGCAGCAGCGGAAATACATTGGAGGAAGCTCTGAAAGGCGCGGAGCGTTTTGCGACGTGTCTTGCCGGAGTTCTGGAAGGAGAATAAAATGCGCGTTTTTGAAGATACAATCGACAGGGAAATATCAATAAAAACTTTTATAAGAGAAAAATATGATATGTCATCAAATCTTATCTCTCATCTGAAAAACACAGACGGCATAAAGGTAAACGGAATTGTAAGAAAAATAAATGATATTATGAGGGCGGGCGATGTGCTGCGGCTGGAAATGAAGGAGGAAAAATCGGACATAGCCGGCGTGAATATCCCGATCGAAATAGTGTATGAGGATGAGGATATTGCCGTTATAAACAAACCGCCGCTAATGCCTACTCACACGTCGCA
>CAZLOX010000126.1:0-7097 GCA_964561265.1 uncultured Lachnospiraceae bacterium | reverse complement strand
TTTTGCAGGTGAAACATCTCTTCATCACTATGCAACAAACATTCCAATTTCCTCAAGATCGTTTGTTCCCAAGCGACAACGAGTATGAAATACCCAATCTACTTTTAGACCGTCAACCCCGGACGGGCTTACTCCTTCCTTTTGCGCCGTGGGGAACCTACTGTCGGCGCAGGAACGGTATAGCAACGTATCATTTCTATGTCGACGACTACCGTTTCAACAACATTTGGCTGCATCCCGAAAAAGTGGTTTATACCGGTTGCCGGGAATGTGTTGAGCCAAACTTCTCTCTATTCGATACCACTCCTGTTGCTTATGGGATGCAGTTGCTTTATAAAAAGCGCTGGATTGCCCGTTGGCTTCAGGAGTGCGGTGTCAGGATATGGGTGGACCTCCATGTATCGCACAAGTTCCGCGAGCTCAACAAGCTCGGCGTACCTGACGGGTACAATGCCTTTGCCACCCGCGGCGTTGGGGCTTGTCCGGAATTTCTTCTTGATGAACTCGCAGTGGCCAAAGAAATATCAGGATTTGAGCACCCGAATCTGATAGTCTATGGCGGAGGCGCCAAGGTTAAAGAACTGTGCCGGAAAAATAACCTGGTGTATGTGGAGCAGTATATGTCCGTGATGCGCAAGAGCAGGGAGGAGGCGAACAATGGCTAAGAGCTACGGAGGGATACGAGTTGTTGGAGTAGTAACGCCCAATGGAATTACAGCAAACTGGCTTCAATTTCAACAACTTTTGGCTACCGGTCTATATGATACCGATAGGAGCTATTTTTCACGTTCAGGTGCGTATGTACTGTATCAACGAGGTCATCGATTCCACCCGGAGGAAATTGAAGCAGCTGAAGCGATGGCTGATCATGGAATTAATGTAAAATTGACTTCTGAAGGTGGTCACGAGAACATAACAGCTACCAGTAGTAAAGGTAATAACAAGTACAGTGAAGGTCGGGTTGGTTTGGAAGAACTTACCTTTGAGCAAAGTACACCTTCAACTCCCCCATCTCCGGATAGGGCTGCTAAGGCCGTTAATAAAGCTCTTGAGCACGCCAAGAAAAAGAGATCGGAGGTTGCCGTGCTATATGATCGTAACGGCTTCTTTCATAGAACTGATATTGACGCAGGTATTAAGGAATATGAAAAACATCAGAGCAATACCCTCCGTTTCAAGGCAATCTTGGTAATTAGTAAAGACAAAAAGGTTTATGAGTGGACTCATAATTAAAAAAATGAGGAGGGTAGAATGCCCTCCCTCCACGTGTCACTGGAACGTAGCAGACTAAAGACATTATCGCGCTCTGTAACTCCTGACATTGCAAAGTTAAATATAAAACATCAAATATCAAAATTAAAGCTATGACAAAATCAGAACTATCAGCGGCTATTGCCGTGAAAACCGGCCAGACGGTCGAAACAGCGCAGCAGTGCGTGGACGCCTTAATGGATGTCGTCAAGGAAACTATGGCCAAGGGCGAGAACATCTATCTCCGTGGCTTCGGGACATTCGCAATCAGGACCCGCGCCGAGAAGACAGCTCAGAACCTCGCAAAAGGTACTGCGATTGTAATCCCCGAACATAAGGTTCCGGCATTCAAACCCTCAAAGGAATTCAAGAACCTGCTCAAATGATGGACTACAAGGAATTGATTGACCGTGCCCATCGCAACGCCGTGGCACACGGATTCTGGGAGAACAGTTGTGATGAACGGGTACTGATGCTCATCATCACCGAAATTGCCGAGGCCGTTCAGGCCGACCGCAAAGACCGCCACGCCGACCGCTCTGCATATTCGGCCGCCCTATCCTACGATGGCGAAGCCTTCCGGGTAGCCAACTTCGAGAAGTACATCAAGGGCACCGTGGAAGATGAGATTGCCGATATCTGCATCCGATGCTTCGATGCCATCGGTTCCGGAGCTTACGACCCTGCGGAGCTTGAGTATCTGGAACCCGAGCTGTACTTATATTTTGAGGAACAGAGGCAGGATATTGAGAATGAGTTCTGCGTGGCAGCCCTCGAATGTGTTGACATACTCTCTCAGGAAGAAACGACTGTCGATCAGCTGTTCTCGGTTGTCGTACTTTGCACGGTTTGGGCTGAGGTTCTCGGTTTCGACCTTGACTGGCACATCCGGGAGAAGATGCGCTACAACGAGAGCCGACCCTACAAGCACAACCGCAAGTATTGACTCAACTCGGAAAAATGTATTTTTTTGAAAAAAGTTCGCTAAAAATTTGCACAATCAACAAAAGTTGACTATCTTTGTGTGTCGAAAGACAGAGAGAACATTAACCCGATTGTTTAACTAAAATGATTTCAAAATGAACGATGCAAAGTTTATTCAAAGAATCATTGAGGTAGTCAGACTTCTCCTCAACTTCCGCCAAATGGCTGATAAGAGCGACAAGAGAATCCTCCGAGACACCATTAGAGCGGTAGTCAAAGAACTGACAAGGGTATAAGCCCGACCTCAACCAAAGGAGCCCTCCCAAACGGAGGAGGGCTCTCTTGATATAAATATTATAATTATGGAAGAAGAGTTAATTAAAGAGATAATGTCGCGAGCACAATCTGAGGAGGGCGCCAGACTTGCCGATGAGGCTGTTGAGCGATTCAAGCAGTCAAAACCATCTGAAAAGGTTTTTGACTTTAAAGAGCAGGATATTTCGAAAGTACTGAAAGTGTCCTATATAGCAGAACGTTTCTTCGGCCGTTCCCGATCGTGGTTGTGTCATAAACTTAATCACGATATAAAAAACGGTAAACCTGACGACTTGACAGAACAGGAGCGTAAGACTCTAAAAGACGCCCTTGATACAATAGCATACGAAATTCAAATTTTGTCGGATAACTTGTAGTTACTTTGCATCGTTCATCTACATAAGCCGACTTCCCGGCCCGATTGACCCTCAAAGTCAGTCGGGCTTTTTATATTCCCGATTTTATGGATAATGAAATATTCAGAAAAGCCTGCGAATTGCAATCGCAGTTGTACGACATCGAGCGCCAGATACGAAATGTAGAGGCTGCCGATGTAATTCAGATAAATCAATACTACGCAGAGTTTGTGCCTGACATCATCAAGGAAGCCGTGGCCAATGCCAACGCCAAATATCTCGAATACCTTCTTGCCCGAAAGGCCGAACTGGAAAGGGAATTTGACGAGCTTTGAGTTGAATAGAAAAACTCATATTTAGAAAGAGACAAATAAAAAGCAAGCGTAAAACGCAGATAATCAAGCCGGAGATATAATTTTTGTAAAATGAGATAATTTCGGTGTTTTCGCTGATTTGGAGAATTTATTGTTTTGAGGGATACTTTTGCAGGTGATTTAATTGCCCATCACCATGAATCAAAATGACTTCATCCATCCTCAAGATCGCTTGTTCCCAAGCGACAACCAGTACGAAATCCCCAATCTCCGGCTTGATTGTCAGCCTCAGACCGGGCTCTTACTCCCCTTTGCACCTTGGGGCGCCTTCTCCCGGCGTCCGATGAGTATTGCCACCTATCACTTCTACGTCGATGATTACAGATTTGAAAATATCTGGCGTCGGCCTGAGAAGCTGATTTATTCCGGCTGTCAGGAAGTGGTGGAACCGAACTACACCCTCCATCTCAATATGCCTCTTGCCTATGGCCTTCAACTGCTATACAAGAAGCGTTGGATTGCTCGTTGGCTTCAGGAGAACGGCCTGCGTGTGTGGGTCGACCTGAAGGTCTCGGAGAAATACCGAGAGTTGAATCTTCTTGGTGTTCCTGATGGGTACAATGCCTTTGCCACACGTTGCTACGCTGACAACCTGCCCGCACTTTCGGCAGAGCTTGATATTGCCCGTCGTGTCTCGGGATGCGATTCCCCGAATATGCTTGTATATGGCGGGGGAAAGCAAGCTCAGGAGTTCTGCGCCAAGCACAGCCTCATCTACTGCGAACAATTCATCGTTCAACGCAAGAAAGGAGGTGACGGATGGGTATAAAGGATTACGATGGTATTCGATATTCTCATTCACATCCGAGTAAAGAATTTAAAGAATACCGTTCTTACGGTCGATATTGGGAGAAAACCTATTTTAACAGTAAAACTGGTGGATATGTTGTTACGCATGAAGATAGAATAAAATCCGCTGCTAAATCAAAGAACGCAAAGAAAGTGTTCATGAAAGAGCAAGATATGGCTCATGACTTAGCCGAAATTGGGCACAAAATTGCTCATAAATCGGATGAAAGTTTAACAAAAGGTCGATCGTATGATGTAATAATGGATGGTCAACCTGCCGAATTAAAAAGTAGTAAAAGTCACAATCATATTGAGGAATACATAAGACACGCAGTAAAAGAGCAAGGAGCGAAGCTGGTTGTCGTTAGAATTGAGAATGGGGCAAAAATTGGAAAATTTATGAGTGAGTTAAATAAATGTAAGAGATTAAACTGTCGTATTATTTATTACAAAGAATCAGAAAAAATACTGCGAGATTTATAAATACGGAGAGCCGGAAAAATCCGGCTCTGAGAGTGACATGCAGTCCTAAGACCAGTATATCTACGCAAATATACAAATAGTAAAAACATTGTGCAAATTTTCAAGCAAAAAAAATGAAGCTCTACATCTCCATCCCCATCACCGGGCGTCCGCTCATCGAGGCCCGGCACCACGCCGAGAGGCTCAAGGCCAAGCTATCGGAGCACGGTCATCAGTGCATCACGCCCTTTGACATCTGCGACGAACCTGACAAGCCATACGCCTACTATATGGGGCGGGATATTGAAACACTCCTGAGCGATGACATCGAAGGTGCTGTGTTCGGCGTTGGCTTCCATGACTCGAATGGTTGCCGGCTGGAGCACGCTGCCGCCCAAATATACAGCAAGCACATCGTGTATGAATCCTGCTTCTATATGCTGGACTTTAAATCTCTGATTGTAAAACCAACCCCACTATAACACACTATGAAAATGATTGTGACCGGCGGCGAGGGCTTTATTGGCAGGGCTCTCCTCGCTGCATTGATTGAACGTGGCCACCAGGTGCTCAGGAGCAAAGTGGATCCTTGGGACGCTCGTCTAAGTCCGAGAGCAGAGGCTCTGTAATGCGAAAGTCAGCTATTTTCGGATGGTTGCAAAATATAGCAGAGGAGGAATGATTGCTCACTCCTCCTCACTATATTTTGCTCACCGCACTTACACTACGGTGGTACGAATTCGTATTACTTTAAGTTCTTGATTTTTCCGCCGTTATAGCGTTCAAGCTGCAAATCAGTCACATTGCATTTGATGGACCCGGCATTGAAAGCGGTAGCTTTTCCGGATTTGGCCACCAATTCCGAGGCATCAATACCTCCGGTATTATACGCTTCGAGCGATACCTTGGTTGCCGTACCTCCCAAATCAATATCTGCGCTGTTATAGGACTGAGCGGTTACATGATTCGCCTCGAGTTCGGAAATTTCAACCTCTGCGGAATTGAAAGCGCCGATATTGAGCGTCTTCAATTCTACCGACTTCTTAAATTCAACCTCCGCACTATTATAGGACTCAATCTTCATGGTCTCGCCCTTGAAAGGCGTTATCACTTCGATATCTGAGCTATTGAAAGCTGTGATTCCGTTCAGAGTAGGACCGCTAAGGGTGACAGACGCGGTAAGATGCCCCTTGAATCCCTGGGGAGTGTCGAAATAGATGGAAAGCTTGCCGCCTTTCACCTTCACCTGAAGATATTGAAGCGCTGTCGGAGTGGCGCTTACCACCATTTTCGTTTGCTTGGACTGCGAATACTTAACGCCTATGGCATTATACACCTCGAGGGAGCTGAAAGCACCCACAGAATATTCCTTGGTGGTAGTCGCTTCGCTCTTCACCGGCTGGGTGGCGTTGGTTTTGCATGCACACATCAGCACAAGCAAGAGGATAAACAGGAAAGATAGAATCTTATTCATAGGATGGAGTTGTTATATTATTATGTAGATGTCTATTTCTAAGACGCATCTTTTGGTGCATCGTTACACCAAAAGACGCATTTTAACATTTATTAAACACATGAGGATCATTGCATCTGCTTATCGAGCTTGATGGCCCGCTTCCATGCACGACGACGACGGTGAAGACGGCGCTCGAAATACTCCCATTGCTTCTGCACGGCTTCGTTGCCTTCCAGCTCCAGGTTCGACTCTGCGAACTTATAGCCGTTGGCAATATAAGCCGGAATTAATTTCGTAAAGATAAGAGCATTCACGCCTTTATTCTGATATTCGGGCTTCACGGCCACCAGCATCAGGTCCACCACATCCACATTTCCGCGGATAGCCTTGAGCAGATAGTACCACCCGAAGGGGAACATACGGCCACGGCTCTTCTGCAGGGCCTTTGAGAGTGATGGCATGGAAATGCCGAAAGCAACGAGTTTTTCATCTTCATCCACCACCAGAGCCACGTCCTCAAGGCGAAGCACTCCTATGTACTGATCGATATAGCACTGAATCTGGCGTTCGGTCAGAGGAACAAACCCGTAGAGGTCAGCGTAAGCCTCATTGACCAACTCAAAAATTGCACGACCATACTTTTCCTTGAGCTTGGACTTACTCTTGATATCAACAGTGTGGAGCTTGAATTTTCGAGCCACCAGGTCGGCGATACGCGAATATTTCTCCGGAATACTGTCGGGCACCGTCATACGGTATTCCACCCAGTCCACATCCTTCTCGAACCCCATACGCTCCATGTGCTTGGGATAATAGGGATAGTTGTAGATGGTCGCCATAGTACCCAGTTCCTCAAATCCATCAATGAGCATGCCCTCGTGGTCCATGTCGGTAAAGCCCATCGGACCAACAATCTCGTCCATACCGAGCTCGGCGCCCCAGCGTTGTACGGCATCAAAAAGGCCGTCAACAACCTCTGCGTCGTCCACAAAGTTGACGTAACCGAAACGAACAACCTTACGACCGGTCTTCTCATTTATCGGATGATTGATGATGGCGGTCACGGCTCCTACCGGTTCTCCATTGCGGAATGCCATAAACGACTGGCTGTCGCAGAACTCCGACGCCGGATTGCAGCACGGATCAAGCGTAAAAATATCGTCCGACACC
>CAZLOX010000125.1:0-7098 GCA_964561265.1 uncultured Lachnospiraceae bacterium | reverse complement strand
CGTAAGCGTTAAGTCCTTCTATAAGTATTGTGGCGCTTTTCATTCCTGCCTCGTCGCCGTCGAGATAATCGATCATTGAGCAGGAATAGCCGTTTTTCTGCGCCCACATCTGATACATTCTTATAAGCATTGAACACCAGTCCTGCGCTTCGGTTCCGCCTGCTCCGGCATGGAACGTCATAATGGCGTTGTTTTTGTCGTAAGGGCCGGAAAGCAGGGTTTCAAGTGTCATGCTGTCAAGTTCCTCTGTTATGGCATTGAAGGAACTTGTTATCTCTCCGAGCATTGATTCATCGTTTTCCTCATTTGCAAGCTCGATAAGAGTTAATGTATCCTCCCAGTCGGAATGGAGCTTTTCAAAGCGTTTTATTTTATCTTTAAGCTGTTTTGTCTTCTGAAGGATTTTCTGGGAATGTTCCATATCATCCCAGAAACCGGGTTCGGCGGACTGAGCCTCTAATTTTTCCGCTTCTGCGGCTGCCCCGTCGACGTCAAAGTGAATCCCTCAGTTCCATGATATTTTTTTCCAGACCTTGCAGCTTTATACGATATTCATCGTATTCGATCATTTTATCACAACCTTTCGCATTTAAACGATTTTATTTATCCTGACCGCAGCAGTTTTTATATTTCTTTCCGCTTCCGCACGGACACGGATCATTTCTGCCGGGTTCTTTATTTTTAACAGGCTTTTTTATAAGTGAGCCGTCACCGCCTGTATCAAGAGGTTTCGCAACCTGTTCGCGCTCAATTCTCTGTGTCGGCTGAGCGTTCATAATATATCTTACAGTATCGCGCTTGATTGCCATGAGCATATCTTCGTACAGGTCAGAACCGACTGATCTGTATTCCACAACAGGGTCATGCTGCGCGTACGAACGCAGACCGATCTCATGCTTGACGTGTTCCATTTCATCAATGTGATCCATCCATTTGGTATCAACGACTTTAAGCATAAGCACACGTTCAACTTCGCGCATTTTATCGCCGAATACTTCCTCCTGAGCCGCATATTTGGCGTTTGCTATTTCAAGTATGCGCTCGCGTATATCAGCGCGTGTGATCGTTTCGAGTTCGTCATCGGAGATCTCAAAGTTTTCGGTATATCCGAACTCAGCGTGCATAAATTCATTTATGGCACTCATATTCCAGTCTTCCGGAATTTCAGAAATACCGATATAATTGTCAAGCGCCTCGTCGATTATAGATTCTATCATTGAAAGAATGGTCGATTTTATATCTTCGCCGTCAAGCACAGCCTGACGCTGTTTGTATATTATCTTACGCTGTTCATTCATAACCTCGTCATACTGCAGAACGTGTTTACGCGCGTCAAAGTTGCGGCTTTCAAGGTTTTTCTGAGCGTTTTCAATAGCGTTTGTGAGTATTCTTGCCTCTATCGGCTGATCGTCCTCAAGTCCGAGAGCTTCTACCATGGAGCGGACTCTGTCCGAACCGAATATACGCATAAGGTCATCATCAAGCGAGAGGAAGAATTTTGAATTTCCCGGGTCACCCTGACGTCCGGCACGTCCGCGCAGCTGATTGTCTATACGGCGTGATTCATGGCGTTCAGTACCGATAATATAAAGTCCGCCGAGTTCAACAACTTCTTTTTGTTCAGAGGCTAATTTTTCTTTATATTTATTGTGAAGTTCAGAGAACTTCTCTCTTGCAGCAATAATTTCCTCATCATCAGTGTCGGCAAAACCTGTTGCCTCAACGATAAGCTCATCAGAGAAACCAAGCTTAGCAAGTTCTTTTTTCGCCATATATTCAGCATTTCCGCCGAGAATAATATCGGTTCCTCGTCCTGCCATATTTGTTGCGATTGTAACCGCGCCTTTTTTACCTGCCTGAGCGACGATTTCCGCTTCCTTCTCATGGAATTTTGCATTAAGGACTTCATGCCTGATGCCCTGTCTTTTAAGGAGAGCGGAGAGTCTTTCGGATTTGTCTATATTTACCGTACCAACAAGCACAGGCTGTCCTTTTTGGTTACATTCCTTGATCTGTTCAATTATCGCGTTGAATTTTCCGTTTTCATTCTTGTATACAACATCCTGCTCGTCAACACGCTGTACAGGACGGTTGGTCGGAACGGCGATAACGTCAAGTTTATATATATGCTGGAATTCTTCTTCTTCGGTAAGAGCCGTACCGGTCATACCGGAGAGTTTGCTGTACAGACGGAAGAAATTCTGGAAGGTGATTGTAGCGAGAGTTCTGCTTTCGTTTTCGATTTTCACGCCTTCTTTTGCTTCTATCGCCTGATGCAGTCCGTCTGAATAACGTCTGCCCGGCATTATACGTCCTGTAAATTCGTCAACGATTTTTACCTCGCCGTTGTCCACAACATACTGCTGATCGCGGTGCATACATCCGTTTGCGCGGAGCGCCTGATTTATATGATGCTGGAGTTTCATATGCTCGGGGTCGGAGAGATTTTCTATATTGAACATTCTTTCCGCCTTTTTAACGCCGTTATCGGTAAGTGAGGCCGTGTTTGCCTTTTCGTCAACGATATAGTCTTCTGTGATATCCTCATCAAGCTGTTTGTCGTCGTGTTCGGTAACAACCTTTTTTGAAAGTTGTTTTACGAATATATCGGCGAGTCTGTAAAGGTCGCTTGATGCTGCGCCCATACCGGATATTATAAGAGGAGTACGCGCTTCATCAATAAGGATCGAGTCAACCTCATCGACTATGGCGTAATTATGACCTCTCTGAACCATCTGTTCCTTATAAGTTACCATATTGTCGCGCAGATAGTCAAAACCGAGTTCGTTGTTTGTGCCGTAGGTAATATCGGCGGCATATGCTTCTTTTCTTTCCTGCGGGTCGAGGTCGTGTATGATAAGACCGACGCTTAATCCCATAAATCTGTATACTTTTCCCATCCATTCACTGTCACGTTTAGCAAGGTAATCGTTTACTGTAACGATATGTACGCCCTTGCCTGTGAGTGCGTTCAGATATGCCGGAAGTGTGGAAACAAGAGTTTTACCTTCACCGGTTTTCATTTCAGCGATACGTCCCTGATGAAGGATTATACCGCCTATGATCTGTACTTCAAAGTGCTTCATTCCGAGAACACGCCATGATGCTTCGCGCATTGCGGCGAATGCTTCAGGGAGAAGGTCATCAAGGGTTTCACCGGCTGCAAGACGTTCTTTAAATTCGTTTGTTTTGGCTTTGAGCTCTTTGTTTGAAAGCGCCGCCATAGTGTCTTCAAGGGATAATACCTTATCCGTAATCGGGCGTATTCTTTTAAGTTCCCTGTCTGAATACGTGCCGAATAATTTATCAAAAATACCCATGTTTTACGTTCAATCCTTGTATAATATATTTAGGTTTTTGAGGAACCTATAAACCATGATAATTCAATGCTGCCGTTGTTTGTCAGCTGATTTTCGCCTGTACTTCGTTTTTGCGGTCATTTTCGAGTACGGTCAGCCGTAAATCGTGCATCATCAATGTATCATTTATTTTATCGACATTTATATCGTGTAATTGTTCGCGTACCGCGATATATCCGTCACCGTAAGCCTGCAGACATTTATCCACCGTTGTTTCGATTGCAACGGTATTTTGTCTGACTTCTGCATCAACCTTGTCAAGTCTTGTGTTGACTTTGCCAATTTCGGCTTCGACCTTGTCAAGTCTTGAATTGACTTTGCCAACTTCGGTTTTAAGACTATCAATTTCAGTATCAATTTCGGTCTTAAGATTTCCGAATTCGGCTTCAAGCTTGTCAAATCTTGTATTAAAGCCTTTTACCTCGTCAAGAATTGCCTTTAATATCTCATAATCCGTCATAGCGGGATACCTCCTTTCATTTATTATAGATATGCCTTATATTTAGTATAACACAAAATCCCGTATAATACCACTGTTTTTTAATATAAATTTTACTTTTTATCAAGCATTCTGTTTACCGCGCTTATCAAAGCGTAAAGTGAGGAGGTGTTTATATTTTCGTTAATGCCGGCGCCCCAGTATATTCTGTCCTCGTCCGCGTCTTTTATGGATATATATGTCACCGCCCTGCTTTTTGAAGAACTGTCAAGATCGTGTTCCTGATATGAAACGATTTCTATATGCTTTGAGAAATGCTCAGACAGACTTTTGCAGAGCGCATCAAGAGGGCCGTTGCCTTCGCCTGTTATTTTCGATACCGCGTCGTCATATTCTATTGTTGCTGAAACAACAGCTTTGTCGTGATTTACTTCTATGCCGTAGAATGCAAGTTTCAGCGGTGTTTTAAGGTTCACATAGCTTGATGAGAATATATTGAATATTTCCTCCGCCGATATAACGGTCTGTTTTTTATCCGATACAGTCTGTATTATCGAACTGAACTCGACAAGCATATTTTTCGGGATTTTATATCCGAATTTATTTTCCATAACATAGCTTACGCCGCCTTTGCCCGACTGACTGTTTATAAGGATAGGCTCATACTGTCTGCCTATATCTGTCGGGTCTATCGTAAGATACGGATTTTCCCACATTTCCTTATTTCCGCTTTCATATAAGTCCATACTCTTTTTTATAGCGTCCTGATGCGAGCCGGAGAATGCCACATATGCCATATCGCCGGCATATGGATGACGCGGATGTATCGGCAGACGGTTGAACTTCTTGTATACTTCCACAACATCGTCAATTTTTTCAACATTAAGCTTAGGATCAATTCCCTGACTGAACATATTAAGCGCGATGATTACAATATCAGCGTTTCCGGTTCTTTCACCGTTGCCGAAAATAGTTCCCTCAACTCTGTCCGCACCGGCGAGAAGAGCGAGTTCGCTTGCGGCAACGCCTGTACCGCGGTCGTTGTGCGCGTGCACGCTTATAACGATATCGTCGCGGTATTTAAGATGTTTGTGCATATATTCAATCTGGTCAGCGTATATATTAGGAGTCGCAACTTCTATTGTTGACGGCAGATTAACTATGACTTTATTATCCGGTGAAGGCTCGAATATATCAAGCACCGCGTTTGTGATTTCCGCTGCATATTCCATTTCTGTGCAGGTAAAGCTTTCGGGTGAATATTCAAAGCGGATATTGCCCGGAAAATCTTTGGTGAGTTCTTTGACAAGTTTTGCGCCGTCTGTGGCTATTTTTATAATACCTTCCTTGTCTTTTCTGAAAACAACTCTTCTCTGGACTTCCGATGTGGAATTATACAGATGCACAATGACATTTTTAGCTCCGTCCAAAGCCTGTATCGTTCTTTTTATGATATGCTCCCTTGCCTGAGTGAGCACCTGTATTGTAACATCGTCCGGTATATAATTTTCCTCAATAAGACGTCTTATAAAGGTATATTCGGTTTTTGACGCCGCAGGGAAACCTACTTCTATTTCTTTAAAGCCCATTTTTACAAGAAAAGAGAAAAATTCGAGCTTTTCTTCTATTGTCATAGGTGAATAAAGGGCCTGATTGCCGTCGCGCAGATCTACGCTGCACCATATCGGGGCTTTGGTTATTTCGTTGCCGCACCAGTCGCGCGAGTCAAGCGGTATGGGATAATACGCTTTTTTATATTTTTTATAATTCATTTAAACACAACCTTTCATAAAAGTGATATTTATATTAAAGCCGAAAGTAATAAGAATAAAAAAAACCGAGCCCAGCGGCTCAGTCGGAGCAATTGACACATAAGAATTGAAGAATATGCCGCCGAAGTCCGTATGCAGATCGAGCAGAACGGAACAAAACAGGCTGTTCTTATTTTATTCTTACGCGAGGGCTTGGACTGTCCGCATATAGTCTCGGCGTAAGTAGTAGTTCGTTATTAAAAAAAGATGCGCACATATAAAACCCTCCTTTAAGCCATAGCAGCTGAAATGTAAAAAACTGAAATACGAATATTTATTCAGTACTATTTTAACGTAAAATTCATGAATTGTCAATAGCTTTTTGCAAGATTTTTTTGAATATGCGGAAAAAGAGGATATATGCTGTATACAGATAATCAATATTTTTTTGACAGAAGCGATACAGTGTCAATATAGTACACTTCTTTTTTACTTTCTGCCGCGTATCTGACGGTGTTTCCGGTACCGCCTGACCTGCCGTTCCATACGGCTATTACATATCCGCTGTTATCGACCATATACCTATTGCGTTTCATCATGCAGTCCGCTGTGTATACTTTGCTTACATATGTTACGTTATCGCAAAGCGATAAAATACGGTTGTATCTTTCTTTTGCGGAGGCATTCCAGAGAGCTGGCTGTGAACGGCAGGGAACGGCGCATTCAAGAGTAATATCCGGATATGATTTTTTTAATTCAAGGACGATTTCAGCCGCCCATGTGTCAACGCCGAGAGCGGCGCCGGAGATGAAATGAGTTACATTCTTTTTTTCGATAAGGCCGATAATCAGTCTTTTCAGTTGATTTTTGATTTTTATGCAGACGGGGTGGGTTTCGTCAAATCTGCATGGAAGGTTTTGAGGTCTGTGTCCTGTAAAACAAGCTGTGTATTGCATATAATAATCCTTTCTGAATTCAAACTATACATACTTAAAGTATGTATAGTTTATTTTATCACATACTTACAGGATGTACAATAGTAATATAAAAAAATTTCAGTGTTTTAGGAGAAATTTATGAAAATTGATTATGAAGCGATAGGACAAAGAGTGAGAAATGAGCGTAAAAAGAAAGGTATGTCACAAGAACGGCTTGCGGAATATTCCAATTTGAGTGTAAACAGCATTTCACACATAGAGTGCGGAAATACCAAATTCAGTTTACCGAGTATTGTTGCGATTGCGAACGCTCTTAATATAACGGTAGACTGCCTGCTGATGGATGTTGTGGATAATTCTCTGATTCAATTCAAACGAGAACTGGCGGAAATTTTTGATGGCTGTTCAAAAGAAGAATATATATTATTATCAGATGTATGTAAAGCGACACTTGAATCATATAGAAATTTACACAGGAAATAAAAATTATCCGCATAAACACAAAAAAGGCTTGAAACAAGCCTTTTTTGCAGCAAATTGATAATAAATAAAAGAATGGTGGAAGAGGATGGATTCGAACCATCGAAGCAAGATGCAACAGATTTACAGTC
>CAZLOX010000124.1:0-7167 GCA_964561265.1 uncultured Lachnospiraceae bacterium | reverse complement strand
TGATATTAAGAGTGTTATAATATAAAGGTACTGAATAAGGTTATGCCGAAGTGGCGGAATTGGCAGACGCCCAGGACTTAAAATCCTGTGGGAAGAGATTCCCGTACCGGTTCGATCCCGGTTTTCGGCACCAAAAAATGGCTTGAAATCATTGGTTTCAAGCCGTTTTTTTTATTTGTGTAAAAAACGGTGGTATAGATTTTATCAATCTATCTCATGCTTTAAAATACACCAATTGGGCAACAATACATCAAATAGATTATTTCTTTTTACAGGGTATAAAATATCCCAATCACTTACTTCTAATATATTATACTCATCACCGTCAAAATAATCTGTTCCTATATATTTCCCATAAAATACAAACTCATTATCTCCTGCCTGTAAATCATAGTTTAAAAAATATTGCGGATCCTCTCCAACTAATTTTACATAACGTTCGTCTGCTTGAATTCCGTTTTCATTTATAATTTTCCAGTCAAATCCTGTAACCCGAACCGCTTTGCATATTATAAAAAATCTGTCTTCATCTGATAAGCTTTTATATGTAACAGACAATTTTGAAACATTAACAAATACCATGCAGATTACAATGATCAAAGCAGGAATAAGCCATAAAAACTTTTTACTCATTTTCCGGATCTCCTTTTCTGAAACATCAAGGATACTTTGGATTTCCGCAGTATACTGATACATTGTTCTGTATCAGTATACTATACTTCGTGCATTTTGTCAATCTGAATTTTCCGGTCATATGTTATTTATAAATTCAGGTATCAGCCTTTGCACCTCCGGAAACTCACATTTTTCAGGAAGGTCTAACAAAGAATTTCACGGTTTGGAAAAGCAGAAAATGCGGGGGTCAGTATTGCATATCATGCAGGAGTTTTATTCCAAGCCTGATTTTTTCATTGTTCAAATCACCTATACCTATCGTAAGACGGTCATTTTCGAGAGGAGCAGTATTTTTGTGAACATTGAACGAATTTAATGACAGAAGTTTAACTCCTGACTTGCGGGCTTTGCATTTTACTTCATCTGTGCAAAGAGATAAAAATGCAGTATTTATATATGTACTTGCGCTTTCGCCGTAAATTTTAATATCATCTCCGAATGTTTTTAAAAGACAGTCTTTCAGATATTCGCGCCGCTCTTTGTAAATTCTGCGCATATGCTTGTAATGCTTCATAAAATGTCCTTTGTGTATAAATTCCGCAAGGGCATACTGCTCCTGTTTTGATACAAGAGAATAATAATAGGTATGTTTTTTCTTCCATATTTCCAGCAGATTTTCCGGAATAACCATATACGCGGCTTTAACGGCAGGCGATAAGGAACGCGAAAAAGAACTTAAATATAAAACCCTGTTTTGCGTATCCATGCTGTAAAGAGTTTTTCTCTGAACTGACTGCAGTTCAGAATCATACCCGTTTTCTATTATATATCTGTCAGGAGCGGCATACGCCCATTCCAGAACCGCGCGGCGTATTTCCGGTGACATTGCATTGCTTCGCGGAAAACGCGTGTCAGGCTCTGTGCAGAGTATATTACCGTCAGAGGCATACAGCGCGTCAATATCAAATTCATCAGTATTTGACGGAAGAAATATGACTTTATGCCTGTATGAGGACAGCGTATGATAAAAATGAGTATCACACGGATTTTCAAGTATATACCCCATACTGTCAGGAAATATCGCCGCAAGCGATGAAAGCAGATATTCCAGTCCGGCGCCTATAATGATCTGTGAAGGAAAGCATTTTATATCGCGGAAAGAATACAGATACTGCGCGAGTTCATTTCTTAAAATAAACTCTCCGCCCTTTTCAGGATATGAAAAAATATCTATTCCGTCATTGTATAGAATATCCTTCATTATTTTTGCGTATACGGCTCTAGGCAAATGCGAAATATCTGTTCCGTTAGGACTGAAAACAATTTCTTCAAGAGCGCTGTTTTCCCATGGAATATCACCGCCGCGCGGTGAGTCTTTAAAGGATATTATATATCCCCTCCGTGGTATGGAAATTATATAGCCTGTATCCTGAAGCATTTTATACGCGCTGTCAACGGTGGTCTGTGAAATATTTAACTGCTGAGCCATCAGGCGGCGCGTCGGAAGTTTCATTCCGCTATGCAGTCTGCCGCTCAGTATTTCACTTACAATATAGTCATAAAGCTGTATATACAGCGATTTTCCTTTTGATTTGCTTATATCGATATACATTCGTATCCCTCCTGATATAATCATTATAACATGGTATTCTTTTTTGCACAATAAAAATTTTGCTGGTATTTAAAAATATATTGCTGGTGGTACTGTTTTTTTGATTTATAATAATGTATTATATTTATATAAGATACTGCGGAAAGGATTGAAAATGATGGAGAAAAAACTAAAAAAAATTATAAGCTCTGTTCTGGCGGCAGGATTAAGTTTGTCACTTATTCCTTCAATGCCCGCATCAGCTTCTGCGTCATACAGCTTTGACCCTGAAACTGTTATGTGGACCAACAACAAAATTGAAAATGTGCTTGCAGAAACCGGAGTTTATAAAAATGCGGCGGAGGTAAATCCGAATGCCTCTTCAAAAACAAATGACAGCAAGGTGCAGAATCCGTACGGAAAACCGGGTGAACTCCTGACAGACTGGGCATATTCAGAGTTTTTATGGACTAATTCATACCCGATAGGCAACGGAAGAATGGCAGGTATGATCGCGGGCGGCATAGACAAAGAAGTTATACAGTTAAACGAAGATACCGCGTGGGACGGCTCGCCGTACGGTACTTTAAAGGATGAGAACGGAAACACGCTCACAACTGTGAAACAAACAAATGATGCCGGTAAAATCACTGTGGAAAATCCCACAAGCGGAAGTGTTGAGGACGGATGGAAATATTTCAGAGGCGCAAATGCAGACGGCAGTCCTGCTGATATAGGAGAAGCTGACGTTGTTGTCGGAGATGAAGCGTTCAGAGAGAAATATCCTGAATTTGCAGATAAAAGCCTTTCAAATCAGGCGCTTAACATAAGCAATGACAAGACACTGGAGGCTGTTCAGGGACGCTGGAATCTGGAAAAAATGGTTGAAGCAACTTTCCTTGGTTCGCCTACAAAACAAAGAGCCTACAAGTCATTTGTTGAGGTTTATCTTGATTTTAACCAGCAGAGTGATAAAGCCTCAAATTATATTAAAAGCCTTGATATGAAAACAGGCGTAGTTACAGTTGAATATGATTATAACGGAAATCATTATAAACGTGAAAGCTTTGCAAGCTATCCGGATCAGGTTGTCGTAACGCATATCGAATCGGATGCGGACCTTGATTTTTCTGCGGAACTTCATACATATCACAGCGAAAAAGACGGATTTTACAGCTATGAGAAAATAAGCGACAATGAAGTAAAAGTAACCGCGGCAATCACAAACGGAAGCAAAGACAACAATGAACCGGGAACAGTGAATGCTGTTAAATTTGAAGCGCGTATGCTTCTTGAAGGTGACGGCACATTTTCGGTTGACGACAATAAAACAGTTACCGTTAAAGGCGGAAAATCAGTGGATATCTATGTTGTCGGCGCGACAAACTATGTTGATTATCTGAATCTTGATAATTCAAAACCTGCGCGTGACTGTGACACATATATGGCAAATGTTAAAAGCAAGGATTACGATACAATCAAAGAACGTCATATTGCAGATTTCAGCGAGCAGTTCAACAGGACATCAATTCATCTTGAAAATGCGGACGGCGCTGATTACAGCGATACTCCGACGGAAAAGCGTGTCCGTGAGGATATAAACGGCAAATCCGGCTTTTTAACGGGCGCAAGTTCAAGAACATCGGACGCAAATAAAAACGGAGTTTATTCAACCTACTCAAAGGGCGACAATGAGCTTGCCGCGCTTGAATTTAATTACGGCAAATACCTGATTCTGAGCGGTTCAAGAGCCGGAAGAAAAGCGTCGGGAGAAGGCGAAATTGACATTCCGGAAAGCCAGCCGTTAAATCTGACAGGTAAATGGAACGCGGCATTCTCCGCTTCATGGAACGGCAAATATACAATAAATATCAATACTGAAATGAATTACTGGGCTGCGCAGCCGTTAAATATCGGCGACAGCGAAAGACCATTTATAGACACATTTGACGAACTTGCCGAAAGCGGCGCAATCACAGCGGCTAATCAGTACGGTGTGTACAACGAACGCGGCGATGATACATACCAACCGGGCGACCCGTGGGTAATGCACCACAACTATGACTTATGGCGCGGCACTCAGCCGATCGACAACGCGACCGCCGGCTTATGGCCGACAGGCGGAGTATGGCTTCTTGACCACGCATGGCAGTATTATCAGTTTAACAAGGATGAGGAATATCTTGCGGAAATTTATCCGTATATGATTGGAGCTGCTAAATTCTTTACACAATTCCTTGTTGTTGACCCGCAGACAGGCTACCTTATCACAGCGGCATCATGCTCACCTGAGCAGGGCGGCGTTCAGCCGGGACCGGCTATGGATACCCAGCTTATAAGAAATCTCTATGATACTGTACAGCAGGCATCGGAAATTCTCGGAAAAACAACAGAAAATGAGGAACTGCTGAATAAAATTTCAGAACAGATGCCGTCAAGCTATCTTGCTGACGAAAAGGGAAAACTTGCTCCTAATTTAATTGATAATGCAGGATTGATCGAAGAATGGGTACGCGGTGACGTAACATTTGATATTTCCAAAAGAGACGGCGGACAGTGGACAGTAACAAATCCGTTTACAAATGAACAGACTGATGTTTATGACCATGGCGCAGGAAACGACACAGGTCACAGACACTGTTCAAGTTTGTGGGAAATATTCCCCGGAACACATTTAAGCGCATACAGTGCAGATAAAAATGAACAGGATATATTCAAAGCATTCCAGAAATCAGTAACGGCGAGAGGTACAGGCAGCGGTCAGGGCTGGGGTCTTGCATGGAGAATCAACCTTAATGCAAGAGCGTTCAACGGTAATGCCGCTTCAACAATGCTTGAACAGTTATTTACCACAAGAACCTCCCCGAACCTCTTTGACCAGCACCCGAACTTTCAGATTGACGGTAACTACGGTGCGGCATCGGGTATAATCGAAATGCTTCTCCAAAGCCACGACGGAGCTATTGACCTTATTCCTGCCCTGCCTGACAGATGGCAAAGCGGAAATTATACAGGTCTCAAAGCGCGCGGCGGCGCAATTGTTGACTGCGCATGGGCAGACGGCAAGGTTGAAGCCGCTAAAATCACTCCGGCCGAGGACGGCGAACTCCTTGTAAGAACAAACGGAATAGAAAATGCGCGCGTAAAGGACAGCAGCGGCAGGGATGTAGCCGCAAACTACAATTCGCAGATAAACGCAGTCGTATTTGACGCGTCTGCCGGAGAAGAATATACAATCAATATGAACAGTGAATCATATGATAAAGTCAATATGACATATTCGGACGGTATTGTAAAAATCACAGGCACAGACAGTCAGAAAGCAGTTCTGATTCAGGCAGTATATAACGATGACGGCTCACTCAAAGATGTAAAAACCTATGATATAAACCTCATAGATGGTATGATACTGCAGAAAATTGATAATATACCGGGTTCAAAGTTAATGCTGTGGGAAGCAGTTGACGGCGATGACGCTATGAAACCTCTTTGTGAGGCAGTAACAGTTCCGGTATCACAGAGTGTTCCTATGGTAACAGATCCGCCGAGAATTTCTCCGACTCCTTCACCAGAACCGCCTGAACTTGGCAATACATGGATTTGTTCGTCAGATGACAGTGCTAAAAAGGCAGGCGACCTTGTTATGAACGGATTGTCGCTTTTGTTTAACGTTTCGTCAAGCGGAAAATCGGAAGTATCTATCGACCAGAAGAATTTTAATTACTACATTTCAAGCGGTGACAACGGTTCATGGAGCAACGGCGCTGCAATCGGAACAGCATTCAAGTATGTTGCGCCATCGGACGGCACATTTAAAATATATGTTCATAAACTTGGCGCAAACAAGGAATTGTGTATTACAAAAGCGGATGTAAAGGCTAACAAGGATAATGTTGCAGGTCAGTCCGCATACCATAAAAATGAAACGGGTGCGGCAGAGCATACATCGCTTAGTCTTGATGTTAAGGCAGGAGAAACATATTATGCATATGTAGCAGGCTCAAAGGGGCAGTTTGTCGGAGCAGAGCTTGTTTCCGGCAGCGCGGAAACAAACCCGACACCTAAGCCTACTATAGAAACAACTCCCAGGCCTACTATAGACCCCGATAAAATGGGAGTATATATAGGAGAAACAAAATATCCGACAATAACAGCAGCGCTTGCGTCCATAACAGCGCCGGCTAAGGAAGAGGACAGAGTGTATATTGACCTTATGCCGGGTGTGTACCGCGAACAGGTTGTTGTAAGCAAGCCGTACATCACAATAAGAAAAAAGGCTGATACCACAGGCGAGGCAAAAATAACATGGTATTATGGCATGGGTTCAATGTATGACAGCTGTAACGAAAAGGGCTATTATGACGAAAACGCCATTGGTGACGGCAAATCATACCGCCCGAGCGACTGGGGAACAGCTTTAAAAATTGATAAGAACGGAAATAATTTCACAGCGGAAAATATTACGCTTGAAAATTCGTATAACCGCTATTATACTCAGGAGGAACTTACAGATATAACGGGAGTTGACCCTGATACCGGCAACAGCAATTTCCACAGGCTTGAATGGATTAAAGAACAGATAGCGAACAATGTAAGCGACAATGAAATAAATGAATATTTACAGACAAGAACCAATATTGACTATAAGGGAGTTACTGCAAGTCCGAGAGAACGTTCTGCGGCGCTCCATTCATCTGCCGATAAAGTGCAGATCATAAACTGTGAGGTTATTTCTACTCAGGATACTATGGGAATCAACAGCGGCAGAATCTACTTTAAAGACTGTAAGCTTGGCGGCGGCACAGATTATATATGCGGAAGTGCGACTGCTGTATTTGATAACTGCGAACTTCTGACGAATGCCGGCAAAGGCGGTGAATCCGCAACTATAACCGCTCCGTCTAATCCTGCGGAATCGGAAGGATATTTGTTCTATAATTGTGAAATTACAGGTACACAGT
>CAZLOX010000123.1:0-7218 GCA_964561265.1 uncultured Lachnospiraceae bacterium | reverse complement strand
CAACGCTATAATAGAAGGCGGACTGAACGTAAGACAAAGCGAGGCAATGGCAAAACGCCTGACGGCAGAGAAACTTTCCAGAACCGAACGCGTGCCGTCCGCCTACGATATCGAAATAAATAAAATACAGGATAAAATCGCCGCCTCTCTCGGCTCCAAAGTCACTATATCCCACAGAGGCAAAAAAGGAAAAATCCAGATAGAATATTATAATGACGAGGACCTTGAAAGACTGATGAGGATTTTCGGCGTGTAAAAATCTGCGCATATGCTTTTATCGCGCATGAATTAAAAATTTAATTTAAGGAGGTACACACTTTGCTTTCAGACTTTCAGATAATGCTTATTATTGCCGGCGCGGCTCTTGTATGTCTGGTACTGCTTATTGTATGTCTGTGCATTTCCGTAAGCAACGCAAAAAAAATAAAGCGTCTTATGCGGTACAGCAAAAGAGGAAATCTCACAGAAGCACTGGAAACTTATTATGAAAAATTAAACAGCACGGCAGACGAGATAAGAGAATCGTCGGAGAAAATAAATAAAGCTGAAAACGACTGCAAAACCGCTCTCTCCCGTATCGGAATAGTAAATTTCAACGCGTATGATTATATGATAGGAAATTACAGCTTTTCTCTCGCTGTGCTTAATCAGTATAATGACGGATTTGTATTTACTTCCCTGTACGGAAACGACAGCTGCTATACTTATATAAAACCCCTGATTGGAGGAAAGGCTTCAGTGAAACTTACCAGGGAAGAAGAAGAGGCTGTCGAAAAAGCGCTTTATACAGAAGAGAAAAAGACAGAGTAAACGAAAGGAATATTTATTATGAAATTCGGAAATAAAAGTCTTTATCTTTACACAGGGTTAATATTTTTTGTCGCGCTTATAATAATTATCGTTACATTTTTCGGACAGGACAGAATCCTGCGGGAAACAAATGAACAGATAGAAACGGCGACCGCCGGAATAACCGAGCGCGCCGCTATACTCAGCGATGAAAATATGCAGCTCACCGAAAAAATAAATGACTTGAACAATCAGCTCACAGAAGCAAATCAGGCGCGTAAAGACTCTGATGAAAAAACAAAACAGCATGAAAAATTATTTCTGTGCTATTCTCTGGTTTTCACAGGAGATTTTACAGGCGCAAAAAACACAATAGACACAATAGACACCTCCGTTATATCGGAAAACGCGCTTATAGTGTATAATGAATTAAATACCGCTATAAACACACAGCTTGCACTTCAGCAGACACAGACTCCCGAAACGCCTTCGGAAGTACAGCCCGCTGAATAATCCATTATCAACTTAAATAAAGGAGTTTTTATATGTTAGACATTAAAATTTTAAGAAACGAACCCGAAAAAATCACAGAGGCTTTAAAAAAGCGCGGCAGCAGTATCGACATACAGCCGGCAATAGAGCTTGACAAAAAAAGACGCGAACTTCTGAATATAGTCGAGCAGAAAAAGGCAAGTCAGAATGAAATAACCAAAAAGATACCGGCAGTGAAAAAAGCCGGTGAAAATACAGATGAAATCTTTGCTCAGATGCGCGAACTTTCTAAGGAAATACAGGACGAGGACGCTCAGATCTCAGAAATTGACGAACAGCTGCGTATGTTTATGCTCAGTATTCCGAATATTCCTAATGATTCGATACCGGTAGGAGCAGATGATTCGGCAAATACAGAGGTAAGAAAATTTTCCGAACCGCGCAAGTTTGACTTTGAACCTCTCGCTCACTGGGATATCGGCACAAATCTTAACATTCTTGATTTTGAAAGAGCCGCGAAAATAACCGGAGCAAGATTTACCGTATACAAAGGCGCAGGCGCAAGGCTTGAACGTTCGGTTATACAGTTCTTCCTCAACACAAACACCGAAGAATCAGGCTATACCGAAATATTCCCGCCTTATATGGTAAACCGCGATTCAATGACAGGCACAGGACAGCTTCCGAAATTTGAGGAGGACGCGTTCAAGGTTGCAAACAACGGATATTTCCTTGTTCCGACAGCCGAAGTTCCCGTTACCAATCTCCACCGCGACGAAATTCTCACAGGCGCTGACCTTCCTATCAAATACACCGCTTATACAGCGTGTTTCAGAGCCGAGGCAGGTTCTGCCGGACGTGACCAGAGAGGACTTATCAGACAGCATCAGTTCAACAAAGTTGAGCTTGTAAAATTCGCCCGTCCGGAAGACAGTTACGATGAGCTTGAAAAACTCACAAATGACGCGGAAAAACTTCTCCGGAAACTCGGACTGCCTTACAGGGTGGTATGCCTTTCAACCGGAGATATCGGTTTTTCGTCAGCGAAAACATATGACCTTGAGGTATGGATGCCAAGCTACGGACGTTATGTTGAAATATCGAGCTGTTCAAATTTTGAGGATTATCAGGCGCGCCGCGCGAATATACGCTTTAAGGACAATCCTAAGGATAAAGCAAGATTTGTTCACACGCTGAACGGCTCAGGACTTGCAGTAGGCAGAACAGTCGCGGCTATACTTGAAAATTATCAGAATGCAGACGGTTCGGTTACAATTCCGGAAGTTTTAGTTCCTTATATGGGATGCGACAAAATCACAAAATAATACAACATAAAAAAAGGCTTGATATCAAGCCTTTTTTTGTTATGCAAATCAAATTTGTTATGCAAATCAAATCTGTCGTTTTATTTTTATTATAAATTCAAACAACAATTATTTTTATTCTGCCATTATGTTATTTAATTACCCCTATAATACCAAGATTTGTTTTGGTATCCGGAAGTATAAGTATGCCCTTTTCAACAAGTATACCCATAAATATGGCTACCGCTTCAACAGAAGAATTAAATTTTGCAATATCTGCCGCCTGTTCTTTAAGATGAGCAGGAACATATCTTATCACCAAATCCATAACTTCATCAGATGCCTTATCTATTGCGGTAATCAGTTCATCTGCCAATGGCTTCAGGATTTTATCCAGTTCGGCCAGCGCCTTTGATGAAAATGTCGGAAAATCAGGATATAAATTTCCGCCGCGTGAAACTATGATATTTTCATCAATAAGGCGTATAACCTCAAGACTGCCTGTATCGACAGGAATACCTGCGATAACATTGCACATAATCTCAAAAGTCGTCAGATTATCCCATTTATGCTGTAAATTCTGACATTTTTCAAATACCCTGTAATTAAAAACAGTTGTGTATGCTGTACCGCGCTCATTCTCCCAGTAACCATAAATACCGTCAAGTTTTCTCAGGTCACAGTTTTCATGTCCGTAGAATAAGCATTCCGAACCGTCAGGCCATTTAGGACAACCTCCTATTTTGTCAAAACTGCGGTTATTGCAGTCCCATAACGCCAGCTTCAATGCTTCAAAATATATCAGCCACAATATGCGGTTTTCGGACTTATCACAATAATTAAAATCCAGTTCAGCAACTGCGTCAACCATATTCTGAGCAAGTTTGTGGGCATTGTCAACAAATAATGTAAGAATATCTTCTGCCTTTTTCTGAGCCGCGCGCTCAAATTCCTCTGATAAGATTACTATATTGGTCAGATATTTTCCATTTATTTCCTTGATTATACCTGCCTTTACAAGTATTTCAAGCTCGTCCTCCAGATACACCGGAGATACTCCAAGCTCTAAGCTTATCTCCTGTATAGTCACAGGTTTTTCATACGCCGCAAACAATATATTCCCCGGAAGTCTGCGGTCAAACAGCGGTGACATATAACAGCGGTTGCCCCATGAATCAGGGCTGAATTTTTTCGGGTTATAACTCTGTTCACCATATTTTCTTTCCATTTCAATACCTTCTTTCAATATTTTTCGTACCTTAAAAAGCGTATATTTTACATTTTCGGCAGAAATGTTTAACTCCGAGGCAATTTCTCTGCATGACATACCGCTGATATAGTATTTAACCGTAATATCACGGTATTTTTTCGATAACAGCGACAGTTCACGTCTTAACAATGCAATTTCTTCATTCTCAAGCAAAATATTTTCCGGAGTTTCATAGTGAATCCCCATAAAACTGCAGTCATACGGTACTGTATCTTTACGCTGACGCAAATACTTTTTATAAGTATTTTTAGCAACCGCCCACATAAAGCCAAAGAAAGCATTATCATTTCTTATTGACTTGTATGATTTTACGACCTGTAATATGATTTCTCCTGTCAGGTCTTCCGCCTGAATTTTGTCCCCGAGCCGTGACAGCGAAAAAGCGTACAGATTATCCATATTGTCATACAGCAGATTATACACTGTGCTTGCTTCCAAGTTACCATCTCCCCGTCTGAAAAGTACCTTTCATACATATAGTACCGCATAAGCTGCGTAGGTTTAAAATTTAATAAAAAATATTATATGAAATTATTGTAAAAAGCTATTGTTATTATATCACCTGTTATTCTGCGAAAAGAAACAGGTAAATATTAATTTTCACTTGATTTTTTCGACAAAGTATCTTATAATTGTATTTGTCGGTATATATCTGATATTTTGTTAAATTACGAGCCTCCTTTTTATTGATAAGGAGGTGATTATCAATGGAGGTTGCAATACCAATAATAGTATCTATCCTCACAAATATAATTGCTTATTATATCTGCAAATGGTTAGATCAATACTTATTGTAATTTAACAAAAAATAAAGCCCCGGGAATGACGGTCCCGGGGCTTTATCAATGAAAGTTTTAATCCCTATTTATACTTTTATTATACCATATAATCAGGCATATGTCAATTATTTTTTTCAGATTAAAATATTTATATTCAATGTAAAAATCATACTGCCGGTAAATATACTTTCAAAATTCAGATAAAAAACGGCAAAATCTGAAAAAATATATTGCAATACAGTACGGTTTATGTTATAATAAAATTTATACCCAAAATCACTGATTTACATAAGTCAGATTTTATTTTAATAAGGAGGAATTTTTTTTATGCAGAAAGAAAACAAAATGGGCACTATGCCCATAAACAGACTGCTTATGAATGTATCGCTGCCTATAATGATTTCAATGCTTGTGCAGGCAATGTATAACATCGTGGACAGCATATTCGTTTCAAATTACAGTCAGGCCGGATTTACCGCGGTTTCGCTTGCATTTCCGGTACAGTCGCTGATGATTTCGCTTTCTGTCGGAACAGGAGTAGGTATAAATTCGCTCCTCTCGCGCAGACTCGGCGAAAAACGATTCGATCAGGCAAATAAAGCCGCTACAAACGGTATATTCCTGTCCGTAATAAGCGCCGTTGTGTTTGCAATAGTCGGTTTTGTGATATCTCACAAATTCTTTGCGATTTTCACTGATGATGCCGAAGTTATAAATTACGGTTCGGATTATCTTATGGTCTGCACCGTATTTTCCATCGGAGTATTTATGCAGGTAACGCTTGAAAGACTTCTTCAGGCAACCGGAAAATCTATATATTCCATGCTCACTCAGGGAACAGGCGCTATAATAAACATCATACTTGACCCGATTCTTATTTTCGGATATTTCGGTTGTCCGTCCTTCGGAGTAAAGGGAGCGGCAATAGCAACAGTTACCGGACAAATCGCCGCTATGCTTCTTGCTGTTGTATTTAATGTAACCAAGAACAAAGAAATATCAATATCAATGAAAGGTTTCCGCCTCGACGCTGAAATTATAAAGGACATATACCGTATAGGCGTGCCGTCTATTATAATGCAGTCGATCGTATCGGTAATGACCGCTATCGTCAACAGGATTCTCAAGGATGATACCGCAATTTCGGTTATGGGCGCGTATTTCAAGATACAGTCATTCGTATTTATGCCGGTGTTCGGTCTTACAAACGGTATGGTCCCGATTGTGGGATATAATTTCGGCGCGGGAAAAAAGGACAGGATATACAAGACCATCCGTTCATCCCTCTGCATATCAACAGCGATTATGGCAGTCGGAACATCAGTATTCCTAATCCTTCCGGGACAGCTACTCAAAATATTCAACGCCAATGACGCTCTGCTCTCAATGGGAGTACCGGCACTCCGGATACTTGGCGCAAGTTTTGTAATATCTGGAGTATGTATAGTGATACAGTCAACATTTCAGGCGCTGGGACAAGGATTATTCAGCCTTACTATTTCCGTAACAAGACAGCTTATATTCCTTGTGCCGATTGCTTTTGCTCTGAGAATGATTTTCGGACTTTCAGCCGTATGGTTCGCATTTCCGATAAGCGATATTTCCGCGCTTTTAATAACCCTGTTCCTGTTCGCGCGCGTAAAGAAAAATTGTATTGAAAAAATAAGCGCACCTGAACATCAATAAATTAAGAGCCTATCCGTAAATTAAGCACATCTTGCTTGCTGATTTTCCGCCATATTGCCCAAAAAAATCCGACTTCGCAATATGCACTTTTTTAATTACGGATAGACTCTAAAAACCTCTTTAAGCATTCAGCCTAAAGAGGTTCTTTTATTATTCGTTTCCCTTCACCGCATCTCCGACAGCATTCACGCCGTCGCCTACCGCGTTTATTCCGTCGCCCACCGCATTTCCTACATCATCAGCGGCTTTTTTCACATCGCCCATCGCTCCGTCATCTCCGGCAGTTCCTGTATTATTGCCGGTTGTTCCCGTTGACGCGCCGCTTTCTGCGGTCACGGCCGGAGAAGCGCTCAGATTATTTGCAGCTGCTGTCGGTTTTGTAGTTGCCGCCGGACTTGGCGAGGATGCTGCACCACCGCTGCCGCATGATGTCAGCACGGCACATATCAGCGCCGCCGGTAATAAGCATTTCAATATTTTCATTTACAACCATTCCTTCCTCAGAGCGCGTTCAGTATCCGTTCTTCAGAGCCGATACCGAACACCTCTGTACTAAAATATATGCCGTAATATCTGAGAAAATACCGGATACTGCAGCCGGTATTTTCTTAACAGCCGTTAAATGCCCGATAGATTTTATCGGTTATTATAATTATACCGCGGTTATAAAAAAATATTCGTATAAATTTTTTTATATGAATATTTTTTTGGGAATATTTTTTTTATGGAATTGCTGTGTATCGCGTGGGAGCGTCTCGGCGCTCCCTTGGATATTTTTTGAATTACGATTTACCGCACCCTTCCCGAAGTACTTTCTTGATGTCAAGAAAGTAATCAAAGAACCAATTAAGGAGGGAAAACCTGCGCAGGTTTTCCCTCCTTAATAATCCTCCTTTTC
>CAZLOX010000122.1:0-7308 GCA_964561265.1 uncultured Lachnospiraceae bacterium | reverse complement strand
GTGTATAGCGTCTGACCCTCTTTATCATAAATTTCAAGATGCGCCGGACTGCCCGGATAATAAACGGCAGTTGCTCCGTAATTGCAGTCATAAATTCTCCAGTTATTCTCATATTCAACCTTATCTGTATAAGTGTAATAAAAAGAAAGATCGTCACGGACAAACTGCAGCAGACCATCGCCGTAAAGAACTACTTCCAATGTATGTCCGTCGGCGTCTTTAAAATAGGTATCCCTTTTATACCATTCATCATCTGCCGGATCCGGATTTATTTTATCAAGATCTCCGCCGTCATCATATATTTCAGAAGCGGTTATACTATTTGCATTATCTTCTTCTTCGTCTGTTTTATTCCGGCTTTTCTCCTGCTTTATACTGCCGGAATTTTCGCCGTTATCCGCAGCACTGATTATGTTATTGTCATTTGTATCGGCTTTAACTGTGCCGGCATTGCCGTCTTTCATACTTCCCGACAATACACCGCTTGCGAAAACCGCGCCCGACAGCGCAATCAGTGCCGTAACCGCCGATAATACCGATATGATTTTTCCTGTTGATTTGTTTCTTTTAATCATTGTAAACCTCCTTTTAAGTATTTTCTTGCTGCCTGCCATCTGTGTTGTCAGAGTCTGGGTATGTTTTTTTGAAACGCAGAGCATATCAAGAATAGTTTTCATATAATTGTTCTTTTCCTGTTCCGGCAAATTGCCGACAGCGGCAAAATCACATGAAATTTCACATTCCATATCGATCTGTCCGGACACGGCGTAGACAAGCGGATTGAACCAGTGTATGCACAGCACAAACGCTGTGAACCATTTATACAGCAAATCATGACGTCTGTAATGAACAAGTTCGTGCATAAGGATATAATTCAGAGCGTCTTGCGTCAGTTCAATATCCGGCAGATACAAAACAGGCTTTATAAGTCCTGTAATAAGCGGAGCGTCAAGCAGCTGAGTCCTCCGCACTCTGAGTCTTTCCGGAAGATTTAAAACAGTGTTGTCCTTATACGAATTTCTACGCAGTGCGCGTGAAAATATCAGATATTTCACCATTTTCACAATCACAGCAGATACCGCACCTATAAGCCATATAAGGCTTAAATACTGCATAATATCCGGCGGTATCTGTCTGATTTCCGGCAAAACCGGCGGAATAGCTGTCTGTATGTTTTTTTCTGTAATTTCCGTATTCATTGTGTCAGTTCTAATCTGCGGCGGCTGAGGCTGAATATCCGTCGTTTTTTCCGGCAGGGTAAATGATACCGGCAGTACAAGCACAATTAAAACCGTCAGCCATATATAATACCGCCATTTCGGACTGAAAATCTTCTCTGACACAGGCTTCATGCACAGCCATAACACGCTTAAAATACTTCCGGCGGCAGACATAAGCAGTATGTTTCTGAATATTGCAGTCAACATAACGCACTCCTCCTTATAAATCAAACATACGGCGGATCTCTTCTATATCTTCCTCCGACATTTCGTCACTTCTGAAAAGCGATACGGCAAGGTCTTTCACAGAGCCGTTGTAGAGTTTCTGCACAAATGATTTTGTCTGTGATTTTGTATAGCTTTCCTTGTCAAGCAAAGGCGTGTATAAATTAGCTTTATTTTCCTTTACACATTCCACCGCGCCTTTTTCACGCATACGGATCAGCAAAGTTGCGACAGTTCTGTATTCCCATTTTTTATTTTTAAGTTCATCGCATACTTCCTGCACTTTCATAGGACGGCCGTGTTCCCATAAAATCTGCATAACTTCAAGCTCAGCACCGCTGAGTTCATTTGTCTTTTTCATTTACTTTCTCCCCCTCAACTATTACATATGTAATACTATATTTATATATTACACTTGTAATAGTTATTTGTCAAGAGGTTTATAAAAATTTTTTTATATTTAAGTATAAAATCCTTGCGAAAAAAGAAATTATGTAGTAAAATAGAGTGAGTATTATATTTTTAGAAAGAAGGTTATTATATGGTTTCTGTTACTCTATTTTCTGCTGTGATGCTGCTTGCAGGCATATTGATATATATGTCGCTGCTGCACCCTCAGACGCAAGGTAATAAAATCGTAAGAAGTTCAAACACTGTGATTTATTTCATATTTATGATGACGGCGGCGGCTATTATAAGAATTGTTGCCTCCGCGCGCTATCCCGGTCATACTACCGATATGAACTGCTTTTCAGCATGGTCAGATATGATTTTCAAAAACGGCTTTTCAAACTTTTATACCTCAGACGCATTTACAGATTATCCTCCGGGATATATGTATATATTGTGGATCGTTGGCGCGCTTAAAAGCGTGATCACCAACGGGGCAATGGTCAGGCTGATTATAAAACTGCCTGCCGTTCTGTGCGATCTGGCAACCGGATATATCGTATATAAGGCGGCTGAAAAAAAATTCTCAGATTCGGCGGCGCTTATTATATCGGGATTTTACCTTTTCAATCCGACAATTATACTCAACAGTTCATTCTGGGGTCAGGTTGACTCAGTGTATACATTGCTGCTTTTAGTAATGACTCTGCTTATAGTCAATAAAAAACTTATATATTCATATATAGTATTCGGTCTGGCACTGTTCATTAAACCTCAGGCATTTATGTTTACGCCTGTTGTGCTGTTCGCAATGGTGGAACAGCTGTTTATGGGCGAAAAAGAAAACAAAGGCGCGGAAATAGGTAAAAATATCATAAGTCTTGTATTGTCCATATGTGTTGTTTTTCTGTTAATGCTTCCGTTTGGTATTCAGAATGTTATCAAACAGTATATGGACACACTTTCATCATATCCATATATGACGGTCAACGCCTTTAATATATGGGCGGCATTCGGACAGAACTGGGCAGGACTTACAACAATTTCTTCAATACTCGGATATACATTTATCGCGCTTATTGTGTTCGCGTCAGGATATATATTCTTCAACGCAAAAAATCCCTCCAAATATTACTTTACAATGGGCTTTATTGCGGCAGCTGTATATATGCTTTCAATAAAAATGCACGAAAGATATATTTTCCCGGCTATGGTAATGTTCATAATGGCTTATATAACAATGCCGTCGGCTCAGTCATTTTTCACGTTCTTCCTTACGAGCGTATCGCAGTTCATCAATACGGCATATATATTGTTTGTGTATGAAAAATCACCTAACGATTTCTTCCGTCATCCGATGGTTATGGCTGCGTCATGGATAAATGTGATTCTGCTGTGCGCGCTTGTTTATCAGGCATACACGCTGTATGTCAGAAATAAAGTTCCGGCGGTTCAGTCCGGTAATAACAATGTAAATTCCGTAAAGAAAGAAGTGGTTACTGCCATGCCAAGAAAAACGCGCATAGAAAGAAGTGCGGTGCTTGCGAAGATTACAAAATTCGATATTATAGCTATGGTTATTATCATGGCAGTATACGGCGTAATTGCAATATATGATCTGGGCGATAAGACGGCGCCTCAGAATGAGTACACCCTTCCGCTTGAAAATGACAGTATTGTTCTGGATATGGGTGAAAAAGTTGAACTGGATAAAATACGCTGGTTTCTCGGCGCGTACGAAAACAGAAAGATTGATGTCGCCGTATCAGATGACAGTTCATTTAACGGCACAGAGCCGCATGAAGTGGAAATGGTATCTGTTTTTGCATGGAAAGACGCTGATATAAAGGAAAGCGGAAGATATGTTAAAATAACGGCAAAAAAAGAAAAAGTAATGATAAAGGAGCTTGCTCTGTATAACGATAAAAACGAGCTTATGGTTCCGGTAAACGCATCGGAATTTCCGGGGCTTTTCGATGAACAGGAATATGTGCCGGAGCGGTATGATTTCAGAAACAGCACATATTTTGATGAGATATATCACGCAAGAACAGCGTATGAATTTGTGCACGGTCTGCACGTTTATGAATGGACGCATCCGCCGCTTGGCAAGGTTATTATAGCTATCGGCATAAAATTGTTCGGAATGGTTCCGTTCGGCTGGAGAATTTCCGGAACAGTTATAGGTATCCTGATGATTCCGGTAATATATGCAATGATCAAGAAAATGTTCGGACATACCTATCTTGCAGTAATTGCGACTCTGCTTTTCACCTTTGACTTTATGCACTTCGCGCAGACAAGAATTGCCACAATAGACGTGTACGGAACATTCTTTATAATGCTGATGTATTACTTTATGTTTAAATATTACAATATGAGTTTTTACGACACACCGCTTAAAAAGACATTTGTTCCGCTTGCGCTTTCCGGAATATCCATGGGACTGGCTGCGGCAAGCAAATGGACAGGTGTATATGCCACCGCCGGACTTGCTTTGATATTCTTTATATCATATATAAAACGCTATATGGAATACGCATATGCAAAAAGCAATATTATGGGCGAAACAAACGGTATATCTCACAGATATATAGTGGATAACTACAAGGGATTCGCGCTTAAAACATTCGGATGGTGCTGTCTGACATTTATCGCCGTTCCGCTGGTGATATATGTTCTTTCATATATTCCGTATATGATGACGGAAGATGCAAACGGACTGGCCACTGTTATAAAAAATCAGTCCGATATGCTGACATACCACGGAAACACTGTTCTTGGTTCAACTCACCCCTATTCATCAAAATGGTATGAATGGATTGTAATGGTGCGTCCGATATGGTATTTCTCATCGACAATATCGGATAATATCAAAGAAGGTATAAGCTCATTCGGAAATCCGGCTGTATGGTGGGTCGGAATACCGGCATATCTGTATGTCTGCTATGAGGCAATAAGAAATAAAAACAAAACAGCAATATTTATAATGATAGGATATCTGTCACAGCTGATATTCTGGATACCTATTGAAAGACTTACCTTTATATACCACTACTTCCCGTCAGTGCCGTTTCTGGTTATGGCGATAGCGTTCTCGGTATACTCAATATGCGCAAAATATCCTAAGATGAAATATGCCGCATTTGCTTATGCCGGAATTGCTGTAATTCTGTTTGCAATGTTCTATCCTGTACTGTCAGGACATCCTGTAAATGTGGATTATGTAAAAGATTATCTGAAGTGGTTCAGTTCATGGGTTCTCATATAAGCGTCGGAGCGGTCATTGCCGAATTTAATCCGTTTCATAACGGGCATAAATATCTGCTTGAAAGGATAAAAAAAGACAATGATGCAGCTGCCGCAATAATGAGCGGAAACTTTGTCCAGAGAGGAGATATTGCCGTTTTTGACAAATTTACAAGAGCAAAAGCGGCAATATCCGCCGGCTTCGACCTCGTTATCGAACTTCCGGCAGAATACGCAGTCAACGGCGCGGAAATGTTCGCGTACGGCGGAGTATGCACGGCGGAAAAAACCGGCTGTATAAATTCATTATATTTTGGCTCGGAATGCGCGGATATCGTAAAAATCACAAAGGCGGCGAATTGTATTTTATCGGAAAATACAGAACAGTCCGCAATGCTAAAATCGCTTTTAAAGGAAGGATACGGATATGCCGCGGCATATGACAAGGTTTTTTCGGAAATGACAGACGCTGATATTCTGGCAAAACCGAATAATATTCTGGGGCTTGAATATGTAAAAGCTCTCATACGGCTGAAAAGCAGTATAATTCCGCATACTTTCGCAAGAATAAACGTACAGCACAACTCAGCTGAAACAAAGGACGGATATGCCAGCGCGTCGCTTATAAGGGATATGATTTACAAAAGGCAGGATTTTTCCGCTTTTATTCCTCCGGAATGCGCTGATATCTTTCATAATGCCCATATTGCGGACAAACGCGCCCTTGATACGATGCTTTTATATGTGATAAGGATACTCGGAAAAGATTATCTGAAAAATATAAACGGCGTATCAGAGGGAATAGAAAACCGAATATTTGAATGTGCGAAAAGAGAATACACGCTTGACGGCATTGCGGACAAAGTATGCACGAAAAGATATTCAAAGGCAAGAGTCAGACGTATTCTGATATCCGCCCTGCTTGGAATTGAAAAAACAGTATGCACAGAGCCGCGGTATATAAGGGTTCTCGCGATGAATAAAAAAGGGGCAGAAATTCTGTCTGTTATGAAAAAAACAGCCTCACTGCCGGTAATAACAAAGGCGGCAGATTTCAAAAAAGAACTTTCTCTTGAAAACCGCGCGGCTGATATATTTTCAATATGCGCCTCACTGCCCTCAGGAATGGAATTTACATCGCGGATTTTTGCTGATGTATAAGAATTTCAATACCCGATATAATAGTAGTAAAAATGTATCGGGAGGGTTTTTATTATGGTAGTGGCATTTGAAAAGGGTCTTGAAAATATGAGGGATGAACTTGACAGAATGGGTTTTAACACTGTTGTATACGGAGAATTCAGCGGACGGGTTGACGCGGTTGTGTATAACAGAAATATTGATATTGCGTCTATCAGCAATTCGGTAAGTTCATTTAACGAAGAAAATGGAAATACAGGTATTCTTCTGGTAAACAGTTACAACAAAACCGCCGGAGAAATTGCCGGTATTTTAAAAAACAGAATATATTCTGCACTATTTTAGTATAAATTCATTTATTCCTATTGACAAATTAAAATATATATTATAAAATAAAAAAAGGAAAAAAAATTCCGTTGTTATGTCTGACAGTGACTGGATGCACTGTCATTAAAAAGGAGATGGTACTTAAATGACGGTTTATATGGACAATAATGCGACAACTTGTCTCAGACGTGAAGTTTTTGACGCAATGACCCCGTATTTTACCGATATATACGGCAACGGTTCTTCAAAGTTTTATCAGGTCGGCAGAACGGCTATTGACGCAATATACGGCGCGCGCCAGAAAATAGCAGAGCTTATAGGCGCGAACGTCAATGAAATATATTTCACCGCGTCAGGCTGCGAGGCGGATAACTGGGCAATCAAGGGTATTGCTTCTGCTCATAGGAATAAGGGAAATCATATAATCACATCAAGCATAGAGCATCACGCTGTGCTTGAAAGCTGTAAATTCTTAGAGAAACATGGTTTTGAGGTGACTTATCTGCCCGTTGACAAATACGGAAAGGTAAATCCTGAAGACGTGAGAAACGCGGTTAATGATAAAACCATACTTATTTCAATAATGACAGCAAACAACGAAATAGGCACGATTCAGCCCATTAAGGAAATTGCCGCAATAGCAAAGGAAAAAAGGGTTATTTTCCATACCGACGCGGTTCAGGCGGCAGGTCATATTCCGCTTGATGTCAGGGATATGGGCGTGGATATGATGTCTATATCCGCTCATAAATTCCAC
>CAZLOX010000121.1:0-7339 GCA_964561265.1 uncultured Lachnospiraceae bacterium | reverse complement strand
TTTCTGACGCAGAATTTCACAGTTTGGGCAAGCAGAAAAATTCAAGAGTTAGTTGAGGGAGCAATATCTTATTTTGAAGAAGGAGGAAATCGTTTTTATGGCTTTGGACGCACTTGCCGTAAAGGCTTTGACAGATGAACTGCAGATACTGAAAGGTTCACGGATAGAAAAGGTTTATCAGCCCGAAAAGGATGAGATCATCCTGCATATACATTCTCCGGAAGGAGCGCATAAACTGCTTATGAGCGCAAGCGCCGCGCATCCGCGCGTTCACTTTTGCGAAACAGCAAAGAAAAACCCGCTGTCCGCGCCGATGTTCTGTATGCTTATGCGCAAGCATATTCAGGGCGGAAAGATAACGGCAGTATCGCAGGAGGGATTTGAAAGAATTATATATATTGACATAGAAAGCTATGACGAGCTTGGCAGTCTGACAAGCAAAAGGCTTATTATAGAAATAATGGGGCGTCACAGCAATATTATACTTATAAACAGCGAAAACAAGATCATTGACAGCATAAAGCATATAGATTTTACCGTAAGTTCGGTGCGGCAGGTTCTTCCCGGACTTATATATGCTTCTCCGCCGCCGCAGGAGAAAATCCCGCTGACCGATACGGCGGTTATTGATATAGACCTTTCGGCAGATATTCCCGCCGGAACGCGCGCCGACAAGGCGGTTCTTGATAAAATATCCGGAATAAGTCCGCTGACTGCGCGTGAGATAGTATTCCGTTCTCTCGGAACAACGTCAAAACGCATCGGCGAACTGAACGAAGGCGAAAAAATGCTTATACTTATAAACGCAAAAAAAATGGGTGAAAATCCGATATTTTCACCATGTATGATAACAGATAAGGCAGGCGGAAAAATAATTGACTTTTCATCAGTTGATATCACGCAGTACGGAAACGGCGTAGAAATAACGCCGGCTGAAAGTATGAATGTGCTTCTGAGCAGATTTTATTCCGGACGTGATTCTGCCGAACGTATGAAACAGAAAAGCGCCGACCTTGTGAAACTGCTGACAAATCATCTCGAACGCGCGAAAAAAAAGCTTATTCTTTACAGGAATATACTGAAAGATTCGGAAAATAAAGAGGAAAACCGTATAAAAGGCGACCTTGTTACCGCGAATATCTATAAAATAAAACAGGGCGACAGCGAAGTCACGGTATCGGACTATTATCAGGAAAATTCACCTGAAATAACTATACCTCTTTCACCGGTTCTCTCGCCTTCGCAGAATGCGCAGAGGTATTACAAGCTCTACAATAAAGCAAAAAATGCCGAAAATGAAATGCGGCCGCTTATAAAATCCACCGAAACCGACATTGAATATGTCGAAAGCACGCTTGCCGTTATTTCCAACGCTGAAAGCGAGGACGATATAAACGCGGTGCGCGCCGAACTTGCGGAACAGGGTTATTTAAAAAAGAGCAGTTCAAAAAAGAAACAGAAAATCAAATCCGAACCAATGCACTTCACAAGTTCGGACGGATTTGATATATATGTGGGAAAAAACAACACGCAGAATGATTATCTTACATTGAAATTTGCAAATTCATCCGATTTATGGCTGCATACGAAAAATATCCACGGCTCGCATACCGTCATAAAATTCGGACTGGACAAAAATGTGACGGAAAATACAATTATCGAGGCGGCGCAGCTTGCGGCGTATTATTCCAAGGCGCGCAGTTCATCGCAGGTGCCTGTTGACTACACTGTTATTAAAAATGTGAAAAAGCCTTCCGGAGCAAAACCCGGCATGGTCATATATGATAATTACAACACAGTGTATGTTACGCCGTCGCTTCCTGAGAAAAAGTCGGTTTAGTGTTTTTGAATAAATTACGAAAGGAGTTTTTAAATGAATAAAAAAAATAATCTGGTGCAGACCGCAAGTTCATTTGACTGGGTATTGCTTGCGGTCACGCTGATAACATCTGTTTTCGGCATAATTTCCATATACAGTGCCACGCGCAGTATGGAAACTATGTCCAACGTATACGTTCAGACAGCGTCGCTCGCCATAGGAATTATACTGCTCACCGCCGTTTCGCTTTTCGATTATGAACAGTTCAGCGTGCTTGTGCCGTATATATACGGTGTTTGTATAATTTTCCTGATTCTGGTGCTTATCCCCGGAATAGGTTTTTCCGACAACTGGGGCGCGCGGAGCTGGATACGCTTTAATTCGGTTATCGGGTTTCAGCCGGCGGAAATTGCAAAAATCGGCTTTGTGCTGACCTTTTCATACCATCTGCAGCGTGTGGAGGAAAATGTAAACAAACCGCTCACGCTCCTGCTGCTTATAGCGCACCTCGGCGTTATAATACTGCTTATAATGTTCCAGCCGGATGCCGGCAGCGCTATGGTGTTTACTTTTATGTTTATATGTATGATATTTGTCGCAAAAATCTCATATAAATATATAATACCAACATTCTGCGTTGGTATAGCCTCGCTGCCGATTATATACTTTTTTCTTCTTGAACCCCATCAGAAAACGCGTATAAAGGTATTTTTAAATCCAGAAAGTGAGCCTCTTGTCGGCGGATATAATGTTATACAGTCAAAAATAGCGGTAGGCTCCGGACAGCTTACCGGAAAGGGGTTTCTTCAGGGAACGCAGAATCAGATGAAACTGCTCCCGACAAAACATACCGATTTCATATACAGCGTAATAAGCGAGGAATGGGGATTTGTCGGCTCGGTGTTTGTAACGCTGCTGCTCTTTTTCATAATATACCGCTGTTTCCGCACAGCGCAGGACGCGGACACTCCAATGGGAAAATACATCTGCACCGGAATAGGCGCGATGCTGTTTTTCCACACCTTTGAAAATATAGGAATGTGCATAGGTCTTACGCCTGTTACCGGTATTCCGCTGCCGTTCGTGAGTTACGGCGGAACAAGCCTTATAACAAATTTTATAGCGATAGGTCTTGTTCTGAGCGTGTATCTTCACAGCAATAACTCAATGTTTAAAAATAAGGAGGTAAACTAATTGAAAAAATTACTGCCTTTTTTAAAACCATACAAAATTCAGCTTATTATAGGCCCGTTTTTTAAACTTTCGGAGGCCGTCCTTGAAATTCTTATACCGACTTTTATGGCGCTTCTGATCGACAACGGCATAAAAAAAGGCGATATGGACTACACAGTAAGAATGGGCATTTTTATGCTTGCCGTTGCCGTATTCGGCGTGCTGTTTGCATATATATGCCAGTATTCCGCATCCATCGCGTCACAGGGATTCGGCACCGATGTGAGAAATGCGCTTTTTAAGCATATAAGCGGATTTTCATATTCTCAGATGGACAAATTCGGCACGTCAAGCCTTATAAACCGAATCACAAGCGATGTGAACCAGCTGCAGTCGGCGGTTGCCATGCTTATACGTCTTGTCATAAGAGCGCCCTTTCTCTGTATAGGCGGTCTTGTCATGGCTATGCTCATCGACGTTAAACTGTCGGTCATATTTATGATAGTAATACCGCTTTTTATACTGGTTCTCGGCATAGTGATGAAGAAAATAGTTCCGCTTTATTCGCTTGTTCAGAAAAAACTTGACAGGCTTTCTCTGCTTCTCCGTGAAAACTTTTCCGGAATACGAGTAATCCGCGCATTTTCAAGAACAGAACGCGAAAAAGAGCGTTTCGACGAGGCGAACGGCGAATATACCGGCGTTTCGGTATATGTCGGAAAGATAGCCGCGGCAACGAATCCGATAACCGCGCTTATTATGAATTTTGCCGTAGCGACGGTAATTCTGGCAGGCGGAATAAGGGTAAATTCCGGCAGTATGACGCAGGGACAGATTATCGCGTTTATCAATTATATCACACAGATATTAAACGCGATGATAGTTGTTGCCGACCTTGTTGTGCTGTACACAAAAGCATATGCATCATCAAAAAGAGTGGGCGAAGTTCTGGACACACAGCCCGATATGATATACGGAACGCAGACAAAGGGCATAGACGATGAATATATTGTTGAATTTAAAAATGCGTCAATGCAGTACGCGTCATCACCGCTTCTTGCGGTGGAGGATATCTCCTTCAAGGTGAAAAAAAGCGAAACAATCGGCATTATCGGCGCGACAGGCTCCGGCAAAAGTTCGCTTATAAATCTTATTCCGCGCTTTTACGACACAAAAGACGGCGAAGTTCTTCTATACGGAAGAAATATAAAGGAATATTCAAAAGAGGCAGTCGAGAATATGACCGCCGTAGTTATGCAGAAAGCAACGCTTTTTTCCGGAACAGTAGCGGAAAATCTCCGCATAGGAAATCAGAACGCAACGGACGAAGAATTGATTTCAGCCCTGAAAACGGCGCAGGCGTTTGATTTTATAGACAGTATGGAAAATAAACTCAACTCAAGAGTGGAAAGAGGCGGAATGAATTTTTCCGGCGGTCAGCGTCAGCGTCTGACGATAGCGCGCGCAATAGTCAAAAATGCCGATATCCTTATTCTTGACGACAGTTCAAGCGCGCTGGATTATCTTACCGAATCAAATTTAAGACGCGCGATATCAGAGTATAAGAAAACTGTATTTATCGTATCGCAGAGAGTGGTATCGGTTATGGATGCCGATAAAATAATTGTACTGCACGACGGAAAAACAGCCGGTATCGGCACGCATAAGGAACTTCTGGAAAACTGTCCGATATATAAGGAAATATGCGTTTCGCAGGAAGCGGGAGGTGCGGCATGAAAGACACACTGAAAAAACTCGGCGGATATATGAAAAATTACAAGTTTATGATTTTTCATCTGATACTCACATCAATTCTGGCAAACGGCTTAACTCTTGCCGGCCCGTATCTTTCGGGAAAGGCGATAGATTATATAGATGGCAAAGGAAACGTGGATTTCGGAACGATAAAAAGCTACTGTATCATTCTTATTCTGACCTATCTCTTCTCATCGGTGTTTCTGTATATAACAACAGCGCTCACGAATACGCTTGCAAGCAGGGTTATAGAAAGTCTGAGAAAGGACGCGTTTTATAAAATCACAACTCTGCCCCTGAAATTTTTCGACCGCACACCGCATGGCGATATAATCAGCCGTTTTACAAATGATGCCGAAGCGGTATCCGACGGACTTCTGCAGGGAATGACGCAGTTTTTTTCCGGTCTTGTAACGGTTATCGGCTCGCTTGTGATTATGTTCACTCTTAATTACAAAATCACGTTTGCAGTGCTTGCCATTACGGTTTTGTGTGTGTTTGTATCAAAATTTATAGCGTCAAGCTCCGGAAAAATGTTCCGTATCCAGTCCGAAACCATAGGTGAACTGAACGGATATGTTGAGGAGATAACAGGAAATCAGAAGATCGTAAACGCTTTCGGCTACGGCGATGTTACAATAGAGAAATTTGCGCAGATAAATGAAAGGCTCAACAAGTGCGGACAGAAAGCGCAGTTTTATTCATCGCTTGTAAATCCGACCACGCGTTTCATAAATAATCTCGCTTATATAAGTGTTGGTATATTCGGCGGAATAGCAGCGCTTAACGGACATATGCGTATCGGTATGATATCAAGTTTTCTGATATACGCGACACAGTTTGCAAAGCCGATAAACAATATGACCGGTATTTTAACTCAGCTCCAGTCGGCGGCGGCATCGGCTGAAAGAATTTTCCGTTTTCAAAAAGAAGAAAGCGAGGAAAGCGACGCGGATTATCCTGACCTGAACAAAGGTGATGGCAGCGTTGAATTTTCAAATGTGGCGTTTTCGTATTCAAAGGATAAAAAACTTATCGAAGATTTTTCGGTATCGGTAAAACCGGGCGACAAAGTAGCCATAGTCGGTCCGACAGGAGCGGGAAAAACAACTATAGTAAATCTTCTTATGCGGTTTTATGAAACAGATAAGGGCAAAATATTTATCAATTCAAGTCCGATAGACGAAGTAAAGCGCGACAGTTTAAGGAGCAGTTTTGCAATGGTATTGCAGGAAACATGGCTTTTTTCCGGAACTATACGCGAAAATATAGCCTATTCAAAGCCGGACGCGTCTGACGAGGAAATAGCGGCGGCGGCATGGGCGGCGGAAGCGCAGTATTTTATAAAGCGTATGCCGAACGGCTATGACACGGTAATAAGCGAGGACGGCTCCAATCTCTCACAGGGGCAGAAACAGCTCCTGACAATAGCGCGCGCAATGCTCAAAAATCCTGACATACTTATTCTTGATGAGGCGACAAGCAATGTAGATACAATGACCGAAAAGAGAATACAGCGTGCGTTCAGGAAAATGATGAACGGACGGACAAGTTTTGTGATAGCGCACCGTCTGTCCACAATAAAAGACGCTGACATTATTCTGGTTATGAAGGACGGAAATATAATCGAAAAGGGAAATCATGAGGAGCTTTTGAAGAAAAACGGTTTTTACACAAAACTTTACAAAAGTTCGCTGTAATAAAAATAAAATTATAATTGCGAATAAATATAAAAAATTAAAACTTATGATAATTATTATTTAGTACAAAAATCACCAATTTTCTCGTAAAAGAAAATTGGTGATTTTTGTATATTATTCATTTATTAATGAAATAATCCAGTTCAACCATCCTTTTATACTTGATGAACGTCGCTCAAACGTACTGTTACTCTCTATTTTATATAGAGCTGATTTCTTCATAATCTCAATTATTTCAAATGTTGATGGCATAACACCATTTTTTAAATAAAGCTTTAATATCGTATTAAATACATTGTGCGACAATATACATTTACAATATGCTAATTGTCTTTGCTTAAAGCCTAAATTAAGAATTCGGCGTCCTGTTTCGCTGATTGTATAAGTGGGTGTCTCGCTTTCCTTTTTCTTCTCTATTAACCCCAAATAGCGAGCTGCGTCTGTATAATAATTTGTTTGTCTTGCATCAAAATCATACTTTTCCGTAACGTCATTTTTGCTTAATTCCTGAGTACTAATCAATTCGCATAGATTGATTATACGCTCAAATTTATCTGCTTGTGGAAATGGAATTTTTGGTTCACTAACTAATGATGTACTTTCTAATATGTCTTGTATATCCGAAACAGAAATTGCGGTATCTTCAACAGAATAGTTCTTTTGTTTAATCAATTTCAATGAATTGTAGTTGTTAATATCTTCAAAAGCATATTCATAAAATCTATAAATACCGTTAGAATATATAAGAAACATAGGTTTTACAGCTTTTATTATGCGGCTTTGCCAGGTACGAAATGGATAATATAATTGTCGTATCAAAAAATCTTTTGAAAGATCTCTTTTTGCTTCAAATAATGCCAAACATGAAATACCTTCATAAGCAGCATCTATT
>CAZLOX010000120.1:309-7392 GCA_964561265.1 uncultured Lachnospiraceae bacterium | reverse complement strand
CCGGATCGAGCCCCGCCCCGTAGAGCGGCAGCGCGAACAGCGGGTTCAGCCCATAAGTGGCCGCCGCAATGGCGCCGATAATATAACCTTTGGCTTTGGTGTTCATAGGGTTCATCACCCCGAAAATACGCATTTCTTTGCTCTACACAAATATCTACACAATCACATTTGTACGGCATTGCACAATCCACGCCTAAAAAGTAAGAAAATAATACATCAATATGTTTTGTTTTGAAACATTTTGTACCTTTGCGGCATCAAACCTAATCAGATGAACTCCGTTTTAGACAACAAAGAGATAGGGAAAAGGATCGCGTATTTCCGTAATAGAAGCAAGGTTTCGCAAGAAAAATTGGCTTCTGAAACCGGTATTTCCCGGCCTTCTTTAACGCAAGTCGAATTGGGAAAAAGGAATGTCAGCGCGATAGAACTTCTGAAATTTTCCAATGTGTTGAATTTCTCGCTAGATGAAATTATGTCGGCGGATTTCAAATACGATATGCCGTCTGTTATGGAAGAACAGGAAACCGCCGAACCGGTGATGCGTCAGTCGCAACCCCATTTGAATAAAGAGAAGTTGACCAACCTGATATTGTATATCTTGGAACGTTGTGCCGGAAAACCCAATATTGGAGAGACGGTATTGTATAAGCTTCTTTATTTCTGCGATTTCAATTACTATGAAATTTACGAAGAACATCTTTCGGGAGCGACATACAGAAAGTTGGCCAATGGCCCGGTGCCTCGTGAGGTTTCTGCAATTTTGAGCGATATGGAGGCCGCGGGACAGCTAAAATCTTTGACGGTAGATTATTTTGGCTATTCTCAGAAACGCTATCTGCCTTTGGTAAGCGCGAACAAAAAACTGTTCAACGGCGCGGAATTGGAAGTGGTGAATAACGTTCTTGATAAATTGAGTGGAATGTCCGCAACGGAGATAAGCGAGTATTCGCACGGGGATATGCCGTGGAAAGCCTCCAAAGATCGTCAGGTAATCGATTATGAGTTGGTGTTTTACAGGGATATTCCTTATTCGGTGAGAACCTATAACGGCGAGGAGGATGATTAGTATAGAGACGTTGACCGAATTCGACAAGGATTTAAAACGCTTGTTGAAGAAATACCGCACGCTTGAGAGGGACATTGAGGTGCTTGGAATGGTTTTGAGAACCAATCCCGATGCCAATCCGACTTTCAGTTTCAGGATAGAGGGATTGGGCATAGAGACCTGCGTTATTAAAGTAAAAAAGATAGCCAGCCAATCGTTTAAAGGCAAGGGCGTGCAAAGTGGGTTTCGTTTGGTTTATGCGTATTTTGAACAAGAAGGCAGAATTGTCTATATAGAACTATACCATAAGAACGAGAAAGCGATGGAGGATAGGGAACGTATCAAACGACACTTCAAGTAGTTTCCGATACTATTGAAATGCAGGCTTATCACCCGAAATGTCCATTATACTTAAAAATTACACCCTGTCGGGTATATGTGTTGATAGTTATGGTTTGTGTTGTTTATGCCCCAAAATTACCAAAAAACAAATTTGGGGTATGACAAACTTTATAATATTGATAATGAAGGAAAAGGGGTTTAGTGAAGAATGCTCTACAACCTCTCTATCCTTTTGTTCAAAAAATCAACATACTTACCTTTTGGGTATTGCACCCATTTCGTAATTGAAGTAATCCAACAGTTGATTTACCTTGTCCAAACGCAACGTGTTCCAAATCTCGTACAAAACGTAATTCCGATAAAAAATCATTCAATAGTATCTTCGCTTGAAGGCAAGGAAACGCCAACAATCTCATCACTGTCTTGAGGAATGATTCTTTTCTTTAATTCTTTATGAATTGCTTTAATACGTTTTCTGAAAAATTTATCATAATCATTATCTAAAACACCAAAAGTTTCAAGATTATTAATTAAATGGGATTTCATCGTTGTTTCTATATCATCATTTTGCTTGATAAATTTCTTCATGTAATTGGCTGGTGATTTTGCTCCGATTTCTCGTTTATTCAGAAAATCATCCACTATGGTTATATTGGCAATATGGTTAACCTTAAAATAATCTATGCCTTGTTTTTCTAAATATGCTTTCGGAAAAAAATGATGATAATTTTTACTATTAGCTTGTTTTAGCCAATAGTTACTGATATTAACAAGGGACCCATCATTAAATGACTTTGGTTGCTGATAAGAGTAAATACATAAAATAGCCTTTATGTAGCTTCTCCCAGCACTAAACCACCCATTATTTTCAATACTGTCTTCTGAAATATCAATGCTCCAATCATACTTCGGCTGCTCCTCATTCAAAATGGAATCAATTCGTTTGATATCTTGTCCTAGTTTTGTTTCTACAGAAGAAGAAAAACGCCCTGATAATGCGCATCGCCAAAAATAATCTTGTAGGTATCTCTGCTTATCCCCTGTAGGTTTATCTGTATTGTGATAGAAAAAATAAGCGAAGGGAACAATCAAAGCATTATAAGGTAAAAGCTGACTTACCGGTATGCGGAAATAACTGATAAAATACTCGATAGCGGCTTCTATAGCCCCAACTCCTTGCTCCCAGGCTTCAATGAATTCCAATTTGTTCAGTTTGAGAATTTCTTTTCTCGTACAATCTTTCTTGATAAAAATTGAAATGCATTGTAAAACTGTTGCATCCGAAATTGTTTCATAGTTTAATGGACGAAGCCGTTCTACCAATTCTTGAAATTTTTCCGATAAATCGAAATTTCTTTCTGCATCAAAAGTTTTAGCAACCATTATCTCGAATAATGTCAATGGTTTACCGCCAACATTGATGCGCGTAAAAACCTCCGTCGCCACATCAAGGGTTGCTTCATTCAAAGATATAACAGAGAATAAATAACTTTCTATCCTTTTTTTATATTCTTCTATCTTTGAATGATATTTAGACGGATAACCTGCCAACAATGTCAATCCTCCATACAATAAATCTGTCAGCCTTATATAGGATTTGTCTTTTTCATCTTCAATATCTAGAACCACTATTTGTTCATCTTCTAGTGCTTCCAAATTTACATACATCCGCGAATAGTCATCTTCATTACCATTTTCTCGTTGAATAGTAATGCCCTTTAGGCTTGCAAACAAACTAGTCAACCGCTGTTGTCCATCCAAAACAAAGTATACATAATCTCCATCAACAGGTTCCGGCAATTCCACCCCACCAATATTTCGGATACTACGTAAGCGATCCTTTGTTTTCCAAAAAATGAATGTACCAATAGGGTAACCTTTCACAATGCTATCCATTAGATTGGCTGATTTTGCCAAATCCCATACGAAATCACGCTGAAATTGGGGGATCTTTATCATGCCTTTTTCAATATCGCTTATCAATGCACTAAACGATGACGATTGTGGCTCTGGTAGTTTCATAGTACAATTCTAATTTTTACAAATTTAAGATATCTTCATGGAATTTACAAAGGTCCTCTACAAATCGTCACATACGAACGTCCTAAGCCCATCCAGGTATTGTGAAATTAATAGACAACCACATGTAGACCACCAAAACATCTTTAGGAGGATTTGACTGATTTCATATCGATACGCCCTAAAAGAATGAGTACATGAAACAATCTTTCTGCGACAGCATAACCAAAATGTTCTCCCGGTAGAATACCATGGCATATCAAATTTCTAATATTTAATCCTATTTGATTGGTCAAAACAAGACGAAGATAATATGCACCATCTTCAGTTAAAATATCGATTGCTTCTTTTTCTCGGAGCAATTCATCAAGTTGTTTGTATCGGAATCCTTTGCCTTTCATTTGCAATCGAAGTATGCTCCCTCCGGCCATTTCTACTAGATTGCATACAGCATGTTCAATCTGAGGAACAATCAAATGACAGAATAAAATATATCTACCATTAACAAAAAAGTCAAGAGCCTCTTTTATTATTGTATAACGTTCCTCTTCAAAAATTGGAGATGCGGCTATTATATTATTCATAATCTTCTCTGTAGAGATATCGGCCTTAAATAATTTGTCAATCGCTATATGAAGGAATCCTCCTTCCAAAGAAAGTTTATCAGTTATATAATATGCAAGATTACCTTCTGGGTCTTCGTCAATTGGCCCAACCACAGATATTGGTCGTCCTTTAGTATCTTGCAGTTGCGTTTTGAGAATGAATCGCAAAGGAGTTTCCGTAGCAATTTTTTTCATACTTGTTTCCTCTTTCTCCTTTTTTGGAAAAAAACAGTTTGCAAAATTATTTAATCGTTCTTCATCTGTTGCAGCCCCATTACCAAACATTTTATCGGCTAATTCAAAAAATGTTTGGGGTATTTCGAATTCAGACTCAATCGGCACTAACTCACTATTGGCTCCAATACTTAACTGTTGTATGGCTAACAGCACACGTTTAACTTCATCTTGAAGATTATAATGGCGATACAACTGCAAAATGTGTTCTATATTGCCTACAAACTGCAGTTTCGTCATATGTGATTGCTCTTTGTAAAATGCTCCTTCTAAGACTTGTAATAATCGTATAATATCGTCTTTCCGAGAACATGAATTATAATATTCTGCAAGAAGCGACACTTGATCCTGAATATTCCATGGGTTAACTTTACCATTTTCATCTGGGGTATTGAGTCTTTTTAGACGTGCTTCATGCTCTGCTACAATATCCTCTTTTTCTTTTTGATCAAAACTATTTTTATACTTAAGCATCATCTCGAATCGTGATGCCCAATAACGCACATTTTTATCTTCTGGATGCCGCATTTCGAAATCGATATAGGCTTTCTTAACTAGCAATAAATCTTCCGACTGACCTTTAACGATATCAAATAAACGCTCCAAAACATTAACTGTTAATGTGGGATGATATTGATAATCACCATTACAAACATCTAACATACTATCAACGAAAACACGATATAGATTGGGTTCATAGTTGCTTTTTACTATTGCTCTTTTATAATCCCATACTAGTGCGGCATAACGCATTTTTAGTAATGGATTTATAACTTCTTTATACCTTTTTTCCCAATACAAAACTGCATCTGGCGTAATTTGTTCCTTCGATGGAATACAAATAATATTTCCCTCATTATCAGTCCCAGTAAGATATGGGCCAAAATAATAATCCCCCCAAGGATTCTCACCATGTTGTGGCTGAAGACGGAAAGCTATGTATTCATATTGATATTCTGGTTTCTTGGTTTCATCTTTCTCCAAAGCATTTAGTGCTGCAATTATTTCATGAAAAGTAAAAGACTTTTTATCTATTATGTCAAAGTTAGCAAATACATCTTGTGTTGTCATGCTTCCCAAAAATTATCATCAAAATTACATATAACCTAGTCCCCCTATATGAACATCACCATATACAGCGGGTAGTACAAGACTTCATCCGGGTGGAGGGATGTATCATTACCTGATGCTTCGCCTCTGTGCACATTAAACTTACTTAGCACAATGCTGCGGTGGAGGCGGTCAGGGTGGGTGGTGCGGATGGCGTTTAGTGAGGCGTGGCGCGTGTAGCTGTCGCCCGACTTGACTTCGATGACCGAGATGCGGTTCCGCTCCGGAAAGATGAAGTCAAGCTCCTGACGGCTCTTCTTGTCGTAGTAGTTCAACGATATGCCGCGCTTGACCAACTCCGTGGCCACAAAATTCTCCGTCAGCGCCCCTTCATTGATGTCTATCTCGCCGTTGAGCACCGGAAACTGGATGTCTTTCAGGCTCATGCGGCTCAAAAGGCCGGTATCGAGTATAAAGAGTTTATAGAGGTTCCGCTTCTCCGAGAACGCAAACGGGAGTTCGAACGCGCTGACATTGAACGAGAAATAGGCTATGCCCGCATCCGCCAGCCACTGCGTGGCGTCGCCGAACTTGCGCTGCGAGGCCCCCTTCTCCAAATCGGCCAGCACGAAACGTTTGTCTTTCTTGCAGAGTTGCTCGGGAATGGCGTCGAACACCCGCTTGGCCAAATGCTGTTCGGCGCCGGCGTATTTGGCGATATCGTTGCGGTAACCGTCCAATATCGCCGCCTGCACGCGACGGGTTCTCTCCAAGTCATTATCGGTCAGAAAGGCCATGACCGCCTCCGGCATACCGCCCACAATCAGAAAGCGGCGGAAGTGGCTCATCATCTGCTCGTGCAGGAAGTCGGGCAGGGGTGAGACGTGCTCATAGGCTCGCCGAAGCAAGGCGATGACGTCGGTCGAAACGCCGTTAGCCCATAAAAATTCCTCGAAATCCAGTGGGTACATCTCAACCTGTTCTTCAAAGCCCACAGGATAGGAAGACACCTCTTTGTAGTTGATACCTAATAGCGAACCAGATTCTATATAATCGTAGGCGCCGTCTTCCACCAAAAACTTAATGGCGGTACGGGCGGCGGGGCAACTTTGGATTTCATCGAAGAATATGAGCGTATTTCCTTTTTCAAAGGGGCCATACCCCATGGCCGACAAGTTGAGGATTATTGTCTTGGCATCCAAGTCGCCGGCAAAGGCCTCCCGTGCCGAGGGGGTCTTTTCGAAGTTAATCTCGATGAAATGCTTGTAGTACTTTTTGCCGAATGTGCGGATGCTCGTTGTTTTACCCACTTGCCGGGCACCTTTCACAAGCAAGGCTTTCTTGTCTTTGGATATTCTCCAGTCGTTGAATTTTTTAAATATCTTTCGTTCAAGCATGTTGCAACTTTTTGCAGGTTATTTCACTGCAAAGTTACAACTTTTTGCAAGTATTTTTTGTATGATTTTACAACTTTTTGCAACATTTTTTGGAAAACTTTACAACTTTTTGCAAGTTTATGCCGTAAACCATACACTTTTCCATAAGATTTCGGCCTCAAAAACTACACTTTTCCTATATCTCTTTGATGACCCTGGCGGGGACGCCGGCCACGATGGTGCGCGGCGGCACGTCCTTGGTCACGACCGCGCCGGCGGCCACAACGGCGCCGTCACCCACGGTTACGCCCGGCAGCAGCGTCACGTTGGCACCCAGCCACACTTGGTTGCCGATGCGGACGGGCGCGGGCACCATATCGCCGCGGCGCGCTGGATCCATGGCGTGGTT
>CAZLOX010000120.1:0-299 GCA_964561265.1 uncultured Lachnospiraceae bacterium | reverse complement strand
CACGGCGTTCTGCCCGATGAGCACGTCATCGCCTATCGTGATGCCGCCCTGGTCCTGAAACTTGCAGCCCGAATTGATGAACACCCGCTTGCCGATGCGGAGGTTCTTGCCGCAGTCGGTATTGAACGGCGGAAACAGCGCGAACGAGCCGTCCACCGGCGCGCCCGTCAACTCCGACATCAGCGCGACGATTTCTTCGGGGGTGTGGTAGCGGTTGTTGAGTTCCATCGTAATACGGATGGCCTCTTGGCTGAGTTCGTGCATCTTGGCGTGTATGGGCGAACCGGCGGGAATCAAGG
>CAZLOX010000119.1:0-7426 GCA_964561265.1 uncultured Lachnospiraceae bacterium | reverse complement strand
TCTCCTGAACCGTTTATCTTATCAAGCTGTGACATAGCCGAAAGTCCGAGAGGAGTCGCCGCGTTTCCCATACCAAGTAAATTTGCGGTTATATTCATCGTAATATAGTGCATTGCGTCACTGTCCGGAGGGATATGCGGAAAAATACGTTTTGTTACAGGGGAGAGCAGTTTTGCAATAATGCCTGATACTCCGCCGTCCTCCGCTATTTTCATTATTCCCGACCACATACACAATATCCCCGCAAAGGATAATACAGTGCCGACAGAACCCTTTGCCGCCTCAATTCCGGCGTTTACCGTTTCAGCGCAGTTTCCGTTTATCAGCGATACGACTATTGATACAATAATCATAGCGCCCCAGATATAATTCATCATAAAAATTCCTCCCAAAGAAGTAAGCTTAATTATTTATATTACTTCTTCGGGAAGATTATTACCGCCTTATAACCATTACATAGTCGTCCATAACAAATCCGCCGCCTATATCGGTTACACTTTCACGCTCGGTCTTAAATCCTAATTTTTCATACGCCGCAATAGCGGAGCTGTTATGCTTGTTTACTGTAAGCCAGAACATACCGCATTTGCTGTATGACGCCATAACATGATTTAAAAGAGCGCGCGCCGCGCCTTTGCCTCTGTGTTCCTTTTTTATATAAATCTTGCTCAGAAGTACGGAATTATATTCCTTATCCTCATGTATGCCCATATACCCGATAAAATCGCCATTTTCAAAAGCCATATAATATTCGTATCCGCCGCCGCGCATTGATTCGCCTATCGCTTTTTCCGACTGGAATTTATCAAGCATATATTCCACCTGATCCAGTCCTATAATCGGAACAAAATGCTCATGCCATACAATATCGGCAAGAGCCGCTATTTCTCCCGCGTTTTTTTCGTCAGCCTGTTTTACGGTAATCATAATATTTCTTCCTTTCCGTATTTTCAATAAAAGAAACATTGACATTTAAATCAATGTTTCCCTTAAAATTTTCTTATAAAATCCCGTATAAAATCTAAAATAATTATTTCAGAATTACTTCTGTCGAATAATTTTCATTGTTTCACGTTGGACAAGTTTTCTAACTCTGCCAGCTTTTAGGTGCATAATATTTTTCACTGTCTATCCACAGCATTTCATTATCTTCCCAATGAAGGGAGTAAACCTGCGTCCAATCTTCGTGTTTTATTAAAATATCCTCTGTTTTAAGCGTACCGATAAGGATATTTTTATCGCGTTTAACATTTCTTGCATACACAAAAGTGCCCTGATCCGAATTTACTACCCAAGCATAATATGTGCCGTCCGGAGAATATAATTCCTGTGTTATCTCGCGTTTGCCGAAAGCGCCGAAAAGCGCGAAGGGCAGCAAGGAAATAACCATAACTGCCAATAACGGAATCACCCAGAGAGCATTTAACACCGTCGTCAGAATTTTTATTTTCTTTGTTTTTATGCTGTTAAAAAATACCACAAATCCGGACGCAAGCGCCGCTGTCAGAAGCAGTTCAAAGTGTAATAAAGTATATTCAGGCATAGAGAGCGAAAATGTCAGAGTGCCTGAAAATATAACCGCGGACAAAGGAATAAACCATGCGCATATTACCGATGCCTTTGTCTGTTCAGATTTATACTTCAACGCGGCGGCGGCATGAAGAATAAATACCGCTGCAAATATTACAGTAAAAGCTGTATAACTTACGGGCATAAATTCAAAATCAAGCAGATATACGCCTATGTTTATACATGAAAAAACCAACGATAATATTATATATATAAGATTGATATTTGTTTTTAGTAGTTTCATATCGCTTCACCAACTTTCAGGAAACATAAAATCTTTCACCGTCTACCAGCAGAGTTTCATTATCCTCCCATTCCAGAGAGTAAACCTGTGACCAATTTCCGTATTTTATAGAAATATCCCTTGATTTAAGCGTACCGATAAGGATATTTTTATCGCGTTTGATATTTCTTACATACACATAAGTATCTCCGCCCATAGCGCCCTCATCCGTGCGCAATACCCAGGCATAATATGTACTGTCCGGAGAATATAATTCCTGTGTTATCTCTTGTACGCCGAAGTCGCCGAGAAACGCAAGGAATATCAAGGAAATAACCATAATTGCCAATAACGGAATTAACCAAAGAGCATTTAACACCGCCATCAGAATCCTGATTTTTTTCCTCTTGATATTAGCAAAAAACACTGTAAATGCAGATGCAGCAGCTGATATAAAAAATATGTCAACGTAAATTGACTTATATGCATCCAACTTCAGTGAAAATGCCAATGTTACGGCAAATATAATTACGGCGAGCGGTATGAATCGCGTGCATATGACTGATATATTTGTCTGTACCGATTTATATATTACAGCCGTCACCGCCTGAAAAATAAATACACATGAATATATTACCGTAAACGCTGCATAACTTATGGGTATAAATTTAAAATCAAGCAGATATACACATATATTTATACACGAAAAAATCAACAGCAATATTATATATATCAGATTGATATTTGTTTTTAGTTTCATACCGCCTCACCTGTCATCCTAATTTTTCTTCAATCATTTTCGCAAGAACTTCCGCGCGTTTCTGTATGTATTCCTTATCGCTGCCCTCTATCATAACTCTTACAAGCGGTTCTGTTCCGGACGGGCGTATCAGCACTCTGCCTTCTCCGGCAAATTCTTTTTCAAGTTCGTCTATATAAGCCGATATTTCCTTATCCTCGGTATATTTGTCTTTGTTTTCAGGCTTTACTATAGCGTTGCACAGTACCTGCGGAAGAACCTTTACCACAGATGCAGCCTCTGACGCTTTTTGTCCGGTCATTTTCAGCACTGATAAGAATTGAATTGCGCTGACAAGTCCGTCGCCGGTTGTGTTATGATCCAGAAAAATTATATGTCCTGACTGTTCTCCGCCGATAACATAGCCGTTTTTAAGCATTTCCTCAAGCACATATCTGTCGCCGACTTTTGTTTTAGGCATATTTATGCCGTTTTTATCCGCCATAATCGACAATCCCAGATTGCTCATAACGGTAACAACGCAGGTATCTTTTGCGAGTTTGCCCTGTTCTTTCATAAATTTGGCGCATACGGCCATAATCTGGTCTCCGTCTATTATATTTCCTTTTTCGTCTACCGCCAGCATTCTGTCAGCGTCACCGTCAAAAGCAATACCGACATCTGCGCCGATCGACACAACATAGCTCTGCAGGCTTTCCATATGTGTTGAACCGCACTTTGAATTGATATTTACACCGTCCGGAGTGTTATGTATAGCTTCAACGTCTGCCCCAAGTTTTGAAAGCGCTTTGAAGGCGGCGGCGTAGTTCGCTCCGTTTGCGCAGTCTATTGCGACTTTGAGTCCGCGGAGCCTGCACGGCGCGGTCGATACGGCAAAACTTACATAATCCTCAAGTGCGTTGTGATTAGCCATAACATAACCCACTCTGCCGTGTGTCGGAAGATCTTCAATCGTTTTTTCGCCGAGGATATATTCCTCTATTTCATTTTCGATATCATCGCTTAATTTGTAGCCGTCGCTGTTGAAAAATTTTATACCGTTATACTCGCACGGATTATGCGACGCCGATATTACAACACCCGCGTCAGCGTTGTATTTTCTTGTAAGATATGCCACCGCCGGAGTAGGCACAACTCCGAGAGGTATAACTTTCGCTCCTATCGAGCATAATCCGGCTGTAAGCGCGGCTTCAAGCATATCGCCTGATTTTCTTGTGTCTTTTCCTATAAGTATGCGCGGTCTGTGCGGTACTGTCTTTGTAAGCACATATGCTCCGCCCATACCTGTTTTAAATGCCAGTTCAGCAGTCAGCTCAACATTGGCAATTCCTCTTATTCCGTCTGTTCCGAATAATCTTCCCAAAATAAATCCCTCCTGAAATATTAATCCATCATAATCCTTATATCTGTACCAAGAAACTTCAGTATTTTAAAGTTACCGAATAATCTTGACGAAAATCTTTCCGAATAGCGATGAGTGATAGCTTGTAAAGTATGATTTGTGTTTATTATCATTTTTTTGCCGCGGCTTATTCTTGTATCAAGAATATCAAAAAGATACGGAAGAGTATTTTTTGTTTCAGCCTCAGTGCCGAGGTCGTCGATAATAAGCAGGTCAGAGGTATATAAAAGCTCTTTCTGAATACCGTCATTCTCCCGTCCGAACTGAAAATCATAGAAAACATTGATAAGTCCGATCGACGATATATATATTACCGTCTTGCCTTTATCTGCCAGTTTCTTTGCGATGCACTTTGAAAGATAGGTTTTGCCGAGTCCGGGTTTTCCGCAGAACAGCATACCCCTTGTTTCAGTTTCAAAATTATCGCAGAAATCAGCGGCTATTTCCTTTATTCCCTTCATTCTTTCATACGGAGAAGTATTCTCATCAGTCATAGTCTGCTGTGAATAATAGTCAAGTCTGAAATTTTCCAGAATATAGTTTTCCAGATCGGGAATATTTGACGCCGCGTAGCTTTCCTTTATAAGGCGGTTGATAAAGCATGAACACTTTTTACTGCCTATATATCCCGTATCGCCGCATTTTTCACATCTGTGACGCAGATCTGTATAATCCGGCGGATATCCGTTTTCCGCGAGTATCCGCTTTTTTTCAGCGTCAAGAGCCTGAATCGCCTGCTTCATTTCATACTTGTAAACTTCGGCGTTCTGAGGATTCTTTGATATATTGCTTATTGCCGAAAAACCTATGCGGTTGATTTCGTTGTCTATCTCCTTTATACGTCCGAATTTATTATATATCTCATCAATACGTTCCCGGCGGTCAGATTCCGCTTTTGCGCGCAGTTCGTCATATTCGTTAAGCACTTTCGTTTGTATATCGTACATCTGCATTCCTCCCATAAGTATTTTAACACATTATACCGCATTTAACAAGAGATTTTGCAAAAATAATTTAACGGTGTCACGGAACGGCTGACTTTCCCGCAGCACCGTTAATATTCATATTATTCCGGCACAGAGGCATTTAACCGGTCTTTTATTCCGGACATTATGATTTCCTTAGCTTTTGCCGCGTCTTTCACATCAAGGGGCAGTGTGAATTTCAGCGGATATGGAATGCCGAGTTTTTTATATTTTTCCTTCCCCATATCATGATACGGCAGTACGTCAAGCGCTTTCAGATTAGACAGTCCGCCGATAAAATATCCGAGCTGATAAAGATATTCTTTATTCATGGTGATCTCCGGCACAACGACATGACGTATCCACAGCGGAATGCCCTTATCGTCAAGGTAGCGCGCAAATTCCAGTATTCTTTCATTTGTATGCCCTGTAAGTTTAAGGTGTTCCTCCGGATCGATATGCTTTATATCAAGCATTACAAGGTTGGTATACTCCATGAGTTTATCAAGTTTGTAAGAATATTCCCTGTTGTCCGGATCATATGTTATGCCGGAGGTGTCTATACAGGTATGAATATTTTTCCGCTTTGCTTTACGGAAAAGTTCAAGAACAAAATCTGTCTGCATAAGCGGTTCGCCGCCAGTTACGGTAATACCGCCGTTTTTCATAAACTGCCGGTACGATTCATAATCTTCAATTATCTTGTCCGCCGATACTTTTTCGCCTTTGTTGATCTCCCATGAGTCGGGATTATGGCAGTACAGGCACCGCATTGGACATCCCTGCAAAAAAACAACAAGACGTATCCCCGGCCCGTCCACCGTTCCGAATGATTCTATTGAATGTACATATCCGTCCATAATTAAAAACCCCTCTTTCATATAAATTTTCCGATATAGATTATAATTCCGCAAAAACGGCCTGTCAATACGGTAATATTTATATTTCGGATTGATTAAAAAACCTGTCTGTAATCAGGCAGAAGATGTCTGAATTACGGACAGGCTTTTTATTTACAGTATTTACTGAGCTTTAATGAAGTCATTCATATTGCCGGAGATAAAAATTTCTTTATATAATCTTTTATTTGCTGTGATAGTCAAAATATAGTCACAGCGAAAATACATACAAAAAACCGCTTAAACAACGTGTTTAAGCGGTTTTTCTTGGTGAGCTATCCGCGATTCGAACGCGGGACACCTTGATTAAAAGTACTGATTTTAGGATTTATAACGCTTTTATTTGATTTATTATACTCCCAAAAGCCGCATTAAAACGTCATTTTGGGAGTATAATAAACCATAAATGATTATAACATATCCGATTTATTACCGCACCATTACCGCACCTATTCATCTAATAATGAAATAGTATTTTTCTTTAAATTATTTGAAACATGACTGTAAATATCAAGAGTGATCTGAATAGACTGATGCCCTAACAGTGTCGATACTGTTTTTATATCCGCTCCCCGTTCGAGTAAGCGTGTAGCAAAACTATGACGTATTGAATGAAACGTAACAGGAGAAGAAATATCCGACAATTTTAAAAGTCTTTCAAAGACTCTGTATACATTGCGTTTCATCAGCGGTGTTTTATTCTTTGAATGGAAAACGAAAACACAATCATCATTATTGCGTTCTTTCTGCGCTTTTAGTACCTGCAATGCCTGCTTCGTCATTGGTATTTCTCTTTCTCCGCTTTCCGTTTTGGTAGAATTGATCAATGTTTTTGTTTTAGTGCTTGTATTATCATCGTAATCGCCTACTACGGTGAGATTTTTATTAACCCTGATTATTTCATTATCAAAATCTATATCCGCCCATGTAAGCGCGAATAATTCCCCCATACGCATTCCGGTATTAAAGGCAAATATAAAAAGGCAGTCATATGTTGTATCAAACGTGCAGTGCGACAGAAAACGCTGCTGCTCATCCGCGGTAAATGCGACAGCTTTTTTCTTTTCTTTCTTCGGAAGAACAACAAATTCACATGGATTCTGATAAAGCATATTCAATTTTATAGCCTGTTCATATGCCTGAGATAAAGTAAGAAGAATTTTCTTAATACTTGACTGAGCAAGCGGAGAGCCGTTCTTTCCGCATTGTGATATGTCATTTACAAACTTCTGGATAGTTATTGTGTTTAGTTTATCAAGTTTATAATGTCCGAAAGAAGGTTTTAAATATGTATGAACAGCATTATAATACATATCGTATGTAGTTGGTTTAACAGACGGCTTTTTATATGTTTCCAGCCAGAAATCAAGCCAATCAGAGATAACAACATTCTGCGGTTCCGCAAGCATTTTACGGTCGTTCAGATACTTTAAATCATTGATTTTTTTATTAAGTTCTTCAAGACTGCGGCTTGATACCGTCTTTTTTATACGTTTATTGTTTTCATCATATCCAAGAGTTATTTCACACCGCCACAAGCCGGTCTTGGTCTGATATATGGTTCCTTCGCCGTTTTTCCGCTTTTTAGGCATAAAATCACACTCCTTA
>CAZLOX010000118.1:0-7427 GCA_964561265.1 uncultured Lachnospiraceae bacterium | reverse complement strand
GGAAGTGTGTTTGTAATATGGAGCACTATCTTTTCCGCCGATTCATACGGCTATGTAAACGCATTCCTTATGCAGTGGGGACTGATAAGCGAGCCGATAAAATGGCTGACCGACGCGGAATATAATTTCGGGGTCATAGTCCTTATAGAACTGTGGCTCTCCCTCGGAACAAGCTTCCTGTCCTTCGTCGCAGGTTTCAGAAACGTAAGTTCTGAACTGTATGAAGCGGGAGCGATAGACGGAGTTAAAAACCGTTTTCAGGAACTTTTCTGCATAACGGTGCCGTCGATGAAACCGCAGATGATGTTCGGTGCGGTTATGCAGATCGCGGCGTCGTTCGCTATAGGTAATGTCGGAATGGTGCTTTCGGGATTTCCGAGTACGAACTATTCGGTGCATACCGTCACCGCGCATATACGCGACTACGGAAGTGTCAGGTATGAAATGGGTTATGCCGCGGCGATATCCTTCATGCTTACTGTGGTTATGATACTTACCAAAAATCTTATAACTAAATTGTTAAATCCGGATGATTAAGGGGGTGCGGTAAGTGAAAAAAGAAAAGGAAGCTAAATTAAAAAGAAAATATAAGTCAAGCGGCGGCGAAAGCGTCCGCGCGACAAGAAAGAAAAGGATGAGCCGTTCGGTCGGTGGAGATATTCTGATTATACTCATGCTGCTCGCAATGGGCGCGTTTATGTGCCTTCCGCTTGTGCTGTCGATTGTAAACGCGTTCAAGCCTCTGGAGGAAATATTTATTTTCCCGCCTAAATTTTTCGTTACCAACCCGACAATCAACAACTTCAGACAGCTCTTTCAGCTGAGTTCAAGCCTGTGGGTGCCGTTTTCGAGATATATATTCAACAGCGTTTTTGTCAGCGTTGTGGTAACATTCTTCCATATTGTTTTTGCGGCTATGTGCGCGTTTCCGCTTGCAAAGGGAAATTTTCCCGGAAGAAAAATGATATTCTCGACAATTCAGATGGCGCTGCTCTTTACCGGCGGTACACTGGCTATACCTCTTTATATGGTAATGTCGGTATTCAGAATGGTTGACACATACTGGGCTGTTATACTCCCTCCGATAGCCGGAGCGCTCGGACTCTTCCTTATGCGTCAGTTTATGATACAGATAGAAAGCGAAACGCTTGAATCGGCAAGAATAGACGGCGCGACTGAATTTCAGATTTTCTGGAAAATCGTTATGCCTCTCGTAAAGCCGGCATGGCTTACTCTTCTTATATTCTCATTCAAGGATATATGGAACTCAGCGGGAAATAACGTCATATATTCAGAGGAACTCAAAATGCTCCCGACAGCGCTCAATCAGATAGCGACTGCCGGTATAGCGCGTGCCGGTGTCGGCGCGGCGGCGGCTCTTATTATGATGATACCGCCTATCGTGGTATTTATCATATCGCAGAGCAATGTTATCGAAACTATGAGCTATTCGGGTATCAAATAAGGAGAGTGATAGATATGAAATACAGAATAATGGCGGCAATATTTGCGTGTTTGTTCACATTCTCCGCTTCGGTATCGGTTTTTGCAAAGGAGCCGTATGACGGATATACATATGATACTTACGGGGACAGAGTTCCCGCGCCGAATGTGTTTTTGCCGAAAAAAGAAATAACAGGCTATTCTCTTGGAATCGGGCATATGAGCAAACCGTCCGATGTCTTTGTGGATAAGCAGAACAATGTATATCTTCTGGATACCGGAAACGGAAGAGTTATTATACTGGATGATAAATACAATCTCAAAAAGGTAGTGGATAAGTTCACGCTTGACGGGGCGGAAAGTCCGCTGAAAGAGGCGAGCGGAATTTTCGCCGACGGTGAAAAGGAACTCTTATATATTGCCGACAAGGGAAATTCAAGAGTTATTGTCACCGATTTTAACGGCAATATCACACGCGTTGAAGGAAAGCCGGAAACGGAATATCTTTCGGACGATATAGTGTTTGCGCCGAGAAAGATAGTTGTAAACAGCATAGGAACGATGTATATTTTGTCGGACAATATAAATCAGGGTATGATTTCCATTGATACTGACGGCAATTTCAACGGATTTTTCGGAGCGGAAAAAATTCAGCTTACTCCAGTGCAGAGAGCCGACCTTATGTGGAGAAAGGTTCTTACAAAGGCACAGCAGAGCTATGCTGCGACAATACAGCCGACAGAGTATACAAATATATTCATAGACAACGAGGATTTCATCTATACGGCAACCGCGCTTGAAACATATACGACAGCGCAGATAAAAAGACTTAATCCGAGCGAAAAGAATATACTGTATGAAGATATGACATACGGAGATCTGAGCGGAGAAACCGTAAACTGGGTATATACCGTATCGGCTCTTATAGACGTTACAGTTGATGACGACGGATTTATATACGCGCTTGACAAAAATTTCGGACGTGTGTATATGTATGACGAGGAATCGTGGAATCTCGGAATATTCGGCAAAAAAGATACTATCTGGGGAACATTCAACGAGCCGATAGCAATAGACAACGCCGGCAGCGATATACTTGTGCTTGACAACGCGAAAGCAAGCCTGTTTGTATTCGAGCCGACGGAATACGGAAAATATATCATTGAAGCGGAAAACTATCACTACAAGGGAAGATATGCTCTTGCGCGTGAACCATGGGAAACAGTGCGCGATATGAACAACAACTATGAGTGGGCGTATGCCGGCATAGGCAGAGCGGAGCATATGGTAGGCGAATACAAGTCAGCAATGGACAATTTCCGTCTGGCAAATCACAGATATCTTTATTCGCAGTCGAAGAAAAAATACAGGACATATATTCTCAGAAAGAACTTTACCGCGGTGGTGGTCGTACTTCTGATTGTTATTATAGGCGGATATCTACTTATAAAGAAACGCAGTGAAATAGCGGCATTTATAAGAAAGAAAATAAAAAGAGGGAAGTAATTGAACCTCTCAGGAAAGGAAGGTTAAAGAAATGAAAACAAGTTTTGCCGAAATGAGCAAATTTAAGTATCCGTTCTATATTATGTTTCATCCGTTTGACGGCTTTGCGGAACTTAAATACAATAAAAAAGGCTCTCTCCTATATGCCATCGTACTGGTATTCTTATGGTATATATTCGAGATAATGAACAGATCAAGCATGGATTTTGTATTCAATCAGTACAGACCCGAAAAGCTTGATATAAGAACAATATTTTTGATGACAGTAGCAATATTTATACTTGCGGTCATATCAAACTGGTGTTTTTCAACCTTTATGGACGGAAAGGGGACGCTTGTGGATATATTCACAGCGGGCGCGTACTGCCTTATCCCTATGATGATCACGACGCTTATCTGCATAGTACTCAGCAAAGGCCTTATCTATGAGGAAGCCGCTTACATCAACGTTATAAAAATTGTCGGAGAGATATGGTCGGGGTATATGATAATAGCGGCAATAACCGAAATACATGATTTCAATTTCGGGCAGACTGTCGCAATGATCGCCCTTACAATTCTCGGACTTCTTATAATGCTGTTCCTCGCATTTCTGGTATACAGTCTGGTTCAGCAGGTAATTATGTTTGTGGTAAATATTACATATGAGATTATTTACCGGATAACAATGAGTTAGGAGGGGAACGGTTTGAAGAAAAGAATTTTAGCTATAACAGCGGCGCTGATTGCGGCGAATATATTTGTGACAGGCGCGTTTGCCGAGCCGGAGGAGGAAGTGGACAAAGGCGCGGAACTTTCCCATGTGAACACTTCCGCTATGTCGCCGGCAGGCGTAGTATTTCCGATACCCGACTCATTCACGCAGGTTGCGGAAAACAGCGGATATATTTTATACGCGGAGTTTGAAACGGGAGAAATTGCGGTTCATGTAAAGGAATCGGGATATAACTGGTTCTCCAATCCGCAGGACCGCAATGAGGATACAATATCCGGCGGTGAAATAAAGATGAGAGTATCATCGCAGCTTGTGCTTTATTATACGCAGGGGTATTCCTCGTCAGTCGCAACAAGCCAGTCGGACTGCGTAAACCGTAAAAAACTTACATATGAACTTGTGGACAACGGTATAAAATTCATGTATGAGTTTGCAAGCGCGGGATATACCGTGCCGGTACAGTACACACTGAACGATGACGGCTTAAAAGCGGAACTGCTGATAAACGATATCACGCCTAAGGTAGTTACGCGTCAGGAAACGGTCGGCGGTTCAAAGGATAAAATGGACGTTGACTACAATATCACGCAGATAGATTTTCTTCCGTTTTTCGGAGCGGCGGGAATGAATGAAACAGGCTATATATTTATTCCTGAGGGTTCAGGTTCTATTGTGAACCTCAATAACGGAAAGGTAAATTCAGTAGCCTATAATGCGCCGATATACGGTCAGTACAAGGATATAGAGAGTATGACGGATTTGTCAAACTGTCTTGTGCGTATGCCGGTTTACGGAATGAAACGCGGAAACAACGCTTTCTTTACGATTATAGAAAATAATGAAAGTATCGGCATAATAAATGCGGCTGTTGCAGGAAACACAACGGCGTTCAATACGGTTTACCCGACTGTTCAGGATAAGATAATAGATTTCTCTGTCGGAGAAAACAGAACACAGCCTCTGTCTGAATCGCTTGCGGATGAAAATAACTTTACACTGCAGTATTATTTCCTTTCAGACGACAAGGCGGATTATTCCTCAATGGCGGAAGTATACAGAAATTATCTTATAGATAACAAAGGTTTCAGCAAGTCGGAATCAGCGGATAAAAACGAACTTTACATTGAAACATATGCAGGCGTTGAAAGAAGAACAAGCACATTCGGTATTGTCCGCAAAGTGTTTGAACCGCTGACGACATTCTCCGATATGCAGGATATGCTTGAGAAGTATAATGATGCGGGAATAAGCGATATCGCTGTAAAATACAACGGATGGACAAAAAATTCACAGCGCAGGAAGGTCAAAACATCGCCGTCATTTGAGAATATTCTCGGCGGAAGCCGCGGATTTTCCAAACTTGTCAAATATGCGGAGGAAAACGGAACGACAATATATCCGTCTATAAATTTTGCGGAATATTCAAAGGACAGAGCCGGATACAACTCTGTATTTGACGCTGCAAAAGCGCCGAATCAGTCGCCGGCATATCAGGTAAAATCAGCAACAGACGAAAGTATGTACGGCAGAAGATGGAGTCTTCTCAAACCTAACAAGGTCAAGGATGCGGCGGCAAGCTTTATGAGCCCATATCAGAAACTTAACATAGGGGCTTTGTCGATGGATTATCTCGGTGAAAAGCTGTATTCCGACAATGCGAAAGGCGGAGTGAAACGCGGTGAAACTGTGCATATCTGGGAAAATATCCTTGCGGATTATGATAATAATATCGGAAAGATCATGCTGAGCAATGCGAACGCGTACGCTTTCCCAAGCGCGGAGGCTATCGCTGATGTGCCTGTAAACGAATACGGCAATGAACTGACAGATGAAAATATTCCGTTCTATCAGATGGTAATACACGGCATGGTATCTTATTCAACTCCGTCGATCAATCTGTCGTCAGACTGGAAAAATTCTGTGCTGAAAGCGGTGGAAACGGGTTCAAGTCTTAAATATACTCTTATGAGCCAGAATACAAGCATTTTGAAGGACACATATCTGAACACATTGTACAGCTGTAATTTTGACACATGGTTTGAACGCACGGTTGAAGATTATAAAAAGGTAAATGAAGCTGCGGAAAAAACAGCCGGAAAACTGATGACCGGACACAATAAATTATCCGACGGCGTATATGAAACGGTTTACGAGGGCGGTATCAGAACAATTGTAAATTATAATGATGAAGCGGTGACTACTCCTTACGGCGAAGTAGGGGCGCTGGATTTCATCTGTGCCGGATAAGCTTCAGAAAGGATGGGTGAATATGAAAAGAAAAAAATTAACTCTTACTCAGAAAAATGATATGGTCGGCTACGGCTTTATCGCTATATGGTTCATCGGAGCTGTATTTTTCTTTCTGATTCCGGCATTTTCAACGCTTATATACTCGTTCAGCGATGTAAGCGTAACAAAAGAGGGAATGCAGACGGCATGGATTGGTATTGAAAATTACAGGGAAGCGCTTCTGGTAGACCCGAATTTTATAAGAAATCTGTGCAGTTCGATGCTCGGAATGATAGGTCAGGTGCCTGTGCTGGTGCTTTTCAGTATGGTTATAGCTGTTGTGCTTAATCAGAAATTCCACGGAAGAGCGGTAGCGCGTGTATTGTTCTTCCTGCCGGTAATTATCGCGTCCGGAATATCAATACAGATTCTTACCGAAAACGGAATGTCAACAAGCGTAACAGGCGAGGATACGGCGTTTTTGTTCAGCGTGTCGATATTTCCGGATGAAATGGGCGCATCTCCGGTGCTTATGTATCTGCAGACACTGGTAAATCAGATTTTCAATATATGCTGGAAATCGGGTATACAGATACTGCTGTTCTTATCAGGCTTACAGACAATACCTCAGTCCTATTATGAAGTGTCGAGTCTGGAAGGCGCGACAAGCTGGGAAGAATTCTGGAAAATAACATTCCCGCTGCTTTCACCGTTCAGCCTTCTCTGCGTGGTTTACACAATTATAGACTCATTTACAGACACGTCAAATCAGGTAATGGTGCTTGTAAAAACGTATTTTGACGGATTTAATTACGGGGTAAGCTCGGCGATGAGCTGGATATATTTTCTGGTCATACTTATTGTAATACTGCTTGTTCAGAAAATAATATTCCGCAACGTAGTTTATATGGAAGATTAACGGGGGTGAGTAAGAAATGGCAGATAAAACAAAAACAGCAAAAAAGAAACCGGATTTTTCAAAAGAGCATATCAATGAAATATTCAGCGAAGATAATGTGAATTATTTTAAAAACCGTGTTCTATTTAAAGTGACAAAAATTATATGGGCTGTATTCAGAGCGCTTCTTCTGATTGGTCTGGGATTTATCATAATATATCCTCTGCTCACTATGTTAAGCTACGCGTTTAACGGTGACTATATGGGCAATTCAACATTTGTATGGATACCGTCCAAATTCACAATGCACAATATGGCGCTTGCGTGGGAATTTCTGAAATATCCGTCATCTGTGAAGAATACGCTGTTTATAGCGGTCGGCAGTTCGGTTCTGCAGATAATATCATGCGCGCTTGCGGGATATGGCTTTGCAAGGTTTAACTTCAAGGGAAAGAATATACTCTTCCTCATAGTTATACTCACGATAATAGTTCCGCCTCAGACATATATTATATCGACATATCTCGATTATAAATTTTTTGACTTTTTCGGTATAGGAACTCTTATCGGATATATAGTAGGTAAACCGCTTACAATCGCGCTTACAGATACATACTGGTCATTCTGGGTTCCGTC
>CAZLOX010000117.1:0-7462 GCA_964561265.1 uncultured Lachnospiraceae bacterium | reverse complement strand
GGAACAGATAGAGCAGCGCCACGAACATAATACGCGCTATGAGTAGAACGAGATCGATCACCCAGTACCTCCTTGGCTCGCGTGACCGCGGGTCTGGTTAGATAAGCTGGAACTCGAGGTTGGTGGTGCCGACGATGATGCGGTCGGCGTCGTGCATGGCGGTGGACTTGATCTGGCGGCCGTTCACAAAGGTGCCGTTGGTGGAGCCCAGATCGGTGAGGATCCACGCGCCGGATTCGTCCTGGCGGATTTCCGCGTGGACGCGCGACACGTTGATGTCGGGGATGACGATGTCGTTCTTCGATTCGCGCCCGATGGTCTCGGCCTGGCCGGGCAGGGTGAAGGCGCGGTCGTTGGTGATGTCGTAGATGTAGGCCTGGCGAGGGGCGTCGTCTTCCTCGTAGTAGTCATCGTCGCCGTAGTCGTCCATGGGCGCGTAGGCGGGCGCCATGGGCGCGGCGACCGGAGCCGGGGCGGCGTAGCCGTAGCCCGCGGGGGCCTGGCGGCCGGCGGGATTCATGATGCCGTAGCGGGCATATTCTTCCTGGCGGAGCTGTTCGACGAGGGGACCGGCCACCATTTCGGCGATGACGTCGAACTTGCCGTGGCGCAGGTCGTCGTCGACGATGAAGCGGACGAGGGGCGCGCCGTCCATGACGAAGCCCTGCTCGGCGGCTTTGGCGGCCAGGTAGGTTTCGGTTTCGCCGGCCAAGGTGGGGTAGTAGCCCAGAAGGCGCCGGTCATCATCGGCGCTCACGAGCACGGTATAAAGAGTAGGGGCGTATTGCTTGCCAGCGCCGACCATCTTTTCGCGGCGCATCTGCTTCTCGGCCTTCTTGGCAATCTGGACGGGGGACAGGGGCGCGGCGCCCATGCGGTCGGCGGCGCCTTCCACCGTGTCTTCCATCCTGCCTTCGAATTTTGAGAGGAGTCCCATGTGCTTCTCCTTGATTCGTTCGTTTAAGCTACGTTCTCTTCTGCGGTTAAGCTGCGTTTATTTTGCACATCCGCATATTTTGCCACAAACCCTATGCGCTCGAGTCAACAAGCCGTCAACCTTACGCAATCGTCACAGCGAACGGGACGAAGAGCGCGTGCGGCGGGCGGTGTTTCTGCGGCGTTGCGGAGTGCTGCGCGCCGCTTGGCGTAGGGTTTTCCTGTTCGTTACCCTGTCAAACGGCTGTCAAATATGACGGTTTGTTTGCGCGCGTATAAAGGCTCCCGTACACTTCCCTTGTTTTAATGGCGAAACTGTCGCCAGAGAGATTGAGACACCAACCGTAAGAGAGCGGTAGCAGAAGACGCCAAGGGGCGGCCCCGTATCAGGGACGGGGCGCCCTGCGGGAAAGGAGAAGGCCGTGACTCGCAAGAACCTTCGGGGGGGGGTAGCCTCCTCCGCACGTAAGACGATCGCCATCGCGCTGTCGGCGCTGCTAGTGCTGTCGGGCTGCACGTCCTCGGGCGTGATCGACGACGATGCCACGCCCATGGCGGGTATCGAAAGCGCTGAAAACGCCGATGGCATTGAAGCCGAAGCGACTGCGATTGATGGAACTTCCGACGAAGCGTTGTTGGACGAGGGAGCCGAAGGCGACGCATCGGGCGACGTCGCTGACGCGGATGCCTCGACCGACTCCGAGGGCGCGGCCGTGGAAGACACCACGTTCGACGCCCAGCCGACCGACGAGCCGGCAGCGGTTGTTCCCGGAGAGGCGGCCGCTGCGGCTCCGTCGGCCGCCGATGCCGCCGCGGCCCAAGCGGCCCCGGCCGACTATCAGGCCGACGCCTCGACCATCGAGGCCACCGTGCAGACCACCGATGGCTACACCGACTACGAAGGCCTGTCCATCAAGGGCGGCAAGGCTAACGAGGACTACGCTTTGGAAACTGTGGCCTATTCCAACTTGGGCCGCGGGGCAACAGAGAGCGATGCGAATGGCTACGATAACGGTCGCAATATTCCCCTATATAGCACCACGCCGCTGACGACGAACATCAAGTCGATTGTCATTAAAAAGAGCGGTACCTACTTCATTAAGAACACCAATGGCGTTGGTACCGCCGTTGCGACGTCCATTCGTGTAAATCCTGGCGTAAAGGCCGACATTACGTTCGAGGGCGTGAACATTTCCAGCTACATGCCCTTTAACATTGCTACCAACAGTACCGAGTCGGGCAATATGACCGCCGAAGTGACGGGTGCTGATGTTAAGGACAAGACCTACGTTCACCTTACGCTGGCCGACAACACCAACAATACGCTGACCGCAACCTATCACACCAGTATTTCTGCTGAGAACAAGCATATCTCGTACCAGTTCCCGGCTCTTCGCTGCGGTGAGGGCTCGATTTTGGTTGTTGACGACGCCGTCCGCAACGTTGACGTAAACGGCAAGGCCATAACGCCGGAGCAGGGCATTATTCCTGGCGGGATCACGTATATGAACAAGGATGGGAAGCAGGCCACGTCAACCGGCAACGGCAAAGATCTGGTCTCGAGCCTTTCCAACCTTGAGAGTCGCAACCCCGGTACCTTGACGGCCCTGGGCGGCATTCGCTCTGCGGCCATCGGCGGCGGCCCGCTGGAGAATTCCGGCGACATGACGTTCAACGGCGGCACCATTACCGCAAAGGCAAATGGCAAGGCTGATGGTGCCAACGGTGCTGGATGCGGTATCGGCGGCGGTCACGCCGGCGGTAGCACCACGACTACGTTCAACGGCGGCGTTGTGTACGCCTATGCATCCTATCATGGTGCCGCCATCGGCGGCGGCTGCACCTATATTGGTGGTATGTCCCGCGGCGCTCAGCCCACCTATCCGATGCGCGACGCCATCCTCTCTCGCAACGCCAATCACACCATTGCCGGCGACATCACCATCAACGGTGGCTATGTCGAAGCTTTCGGTGCGACGCACAGTAACGCCTTCGGTCAGGGCTGCGGCGGCACGAACGCCGGCAAGACCATTCTCATTACGGGCGGCACGCTCCTTCCCCACTGGGGTGGTAGTGGTGGCTTCCTGGAAATCGGCGGCCAGAACGGCTACGTTATCATTACGGGCGGCTCGGTGTACTGCACGCGCTTCCAGGGCAACGACAATGACGGCAAGGCCTATGGCGACCTCGACCGCAAGACCAAGGTGGGCATGCTCACCGTTAACGTTGGCCCGAAGATCCAGGCTTCTGCCGAGGCCGGTGGCGTAACGCCCAACTACAACGCGCAGCTGGAGTCATGGGAACTGCTTATCGACAAGTTCCCCACCGATCCGGTCTACGGTGCGCCGTCCACGTTGAACAACGGCTATCTGTACCTGTGGTTGCCTGCTGGCATTAATGCTACTTCCCAGGTAGACGCCAACTTCTCCTACTATGTGGGCGAGAAGCTCCTGAAGTCGAACACCACGCTGCCGGCAGGTTCGTCGAACGCCTCTGGTGGCGACACCGTGGCCAAGGAATGGGAGACCTTCGAGCTCGATGACAAGTTCGTGAGCGGCAACTGGTCGAAGTACTACGACGGCCTGCCGTTGACGAAGGTGAATGTGAAAGAGACGCCCATTCCCGTGGAAAACCCGGAGGGCGGCCAGCTGGACAGCAACGACTTCATTAAATACAACTATCAGCAGATGAAGGAAAACGGCGACGCCTGGGGTGTGGCAGCCACCACGAATGAGACGCCCTTCGAGGCCGGCCTGTACGACATCGAGGTGCGTTCGGAACAGTATAAGTCGAACACCGCTTTCGCCCAGACCTACTGGGGCCACGTTGCCACGGGCCGCGCCACTATTTCCCCGGTCACTTCCAAGACCAGCTGGAATTTGACGCAGCCCATCAAGGTGAAGACCACCGACGCCGACGGCACCATCGTGGAGCGCGAATATTCCGAGCCGACCTGGATCCAGGACGAGAACGCGGGCAACTTCAACACCGCCACGAACAACCACCTCGTCGTGCCCGTTGACGTGACGAGCGACGTGCTGCCCTTCGGCGACACCTACGCCGGCGGGTCCAACATGTCGAAGAGCTCCTGCCTGTCGCCGACCGGCACCCTGCAGCTGTATATCGACGGTCGAGCGGTGCCCGAGCGCTTGGGCGGCGTCATCAAATTCACCCGCGCCGATTTGGAAAACGCCGCCTTCACCCAGGCCTGGATCGCCAAGGATTCTTCGGGCCGTGAGCACACCATGGCGCGTTTCGACATGACCCGCAGCCAGCTGGAAGCCTTCGGCATTGAAGACCGATCCGATTCCGGCAACGAGCACCACGTCTACGTGAAGTACACGAGTGCCCGCGACAACGCCCTGGCACGCGGCGGCGCGGCCATGGCCTCGGCGCTTTCCCTGCCGACGGCCGCGCCCCTCGCGACGGCGGGCCCGGCGACCTACGAGCAGGCGGGCGTGAGCGATATCGAACCGGCCTACACCGACTCGTCCTACGTTAACTACTACGAGTCGACGACGAGCGTTTCCCCCGTGGAAATCGAGCTCGCCGTGCCCGACTTCGAGCTGTTCAACGAGTTCGGCACCGGCTACGTCCCCAACGGCGAGGGCCTCACCGACGCCGAAAAGGCCGCCAACGATAAGAAGCTGAAGCTCGATGCCGACCACCAGCGCGACTTCAAGGTCGGCGACGAGGTCGAGGGCACCGAAGAGAACACCGACGTGTCCCAGTTCCGCGACGAGACCGACGAGGCGGGCAACGTGACCAAGCAGGTGCCCGACTGGTTCCCGCTGTACGTGAAGACGAATTCCATCGGCGATATCGAATTCACCAGTTCGAACCCGGCGGTTATCAAGATCGAGCCCAACGACTTCATGACCGACCGCGAATACGTGGAAGGCAAGACCGACTACGGTGTGGGCGCTGTGGCGCGCGTGCTTTCCGCGGGCAAGACCACCATCACGGCCACCATCAAGGGCACGGGCGCCTACAGCTCGGTCACCAAGTCCTTCGACATCTACGTCTTCCCCGACCTGGCGAAGGAGCCGAAGCTGGAAATGGGCATGACCTCGTACGTGACCGACCGCAGCGACGGCACGGTGCGTCCGGGCGACACGGTGCGCTACACCACGACGGTCACGAACACGACGTCGGATTCCGCGTGCATCAACCCGGTTTACGAGCTGGGCATCCCCAAGGATTCCACGTTCAAGGGTCTGACGGTCATCGACCCGTCCGGCAACGAGGTGCCCAATGTCGAATACCGCATCGAAAACGGCAAGGTAATCGTCGATTCGCTGCCCACGCTGTTCGGCGACCAGTCCTACCAGTTCAAGCTGGACGTGACCGTGAACAACGAGGGCTTCGACCCGAAGAAGGGTGCCGTCGACCTGAAGAGCACGTCGAAGGTGTCCGGCATCTACGGCGTTGACCCCGAGAAGTTCACTTGGGACGACCGTATTCCCGCCGAGGGCCTGCCCGTCGAGGCCCAGACGACCTCGGCCGACCCCACGCAGCCCGATCCGAACCCCACCGAGCCCACGCCCATCGTGCCGACCCCCGAGAAGGCCACTGACATCCTGGGCGGCAAGCTTCTGGAAAAGACGCCCGACGGCACCAATCCGACGGACCCGGACGGCACCGACCCGACCACTCCGACGGATCCGACCGATCCCACCGACCCGACGAACCCCGGCGAGGGCGAGCTGCCGGGCGTGCCCGTGGGCGAGGTGACGCCGGATTCCCCGTTCGCCATGGCCAAGAAGGCCGATCCGGATGATCCCACCAAGCCCGAGCTCACCGATCCGGAGGATAGGGACACGTGGACTCCCGACCCGATCCTGCCCGGCGACCGCATCGTGAAGTTCGGCGACAAGGACGACCCGAAGACGCCGCAGGACATCGCCGACGAGCTCGACCGCTTCATCAAGGAGAAGGTCAAGACCGACCCGGACATCACCGAGGTGGACATCCCGGTCACCATCGAGCGCCCGGACCCGACCGACCCGACCAAGACCGTCACGGAGAAGGTCATCGTGACCGTGCCCGTCACCCCGGACATGAAGCCCGATCCGGACAAGCGCGACGACCACGACGTGGTGCTCGTTCCGGCCGACGTGGACCCGCGCGACGGCGGTGACATCTCGGTCGATAAGAGCGTGCAGAACGTGACCCCCGGCTTCGAGAACCGCAAGAACCAGTCCATCGCCATGGTGGGCGACACGGTGCGCTACACCATCACGGCCAAGAACACGAAGCCCGGTTCGGCCTGGTACGACGTGATCATCAAGGATCCGCTGCCCGAAGGCGTGGCCTACGTGCCCGGCACGGCGGTCGTGCGCGATTCCAGCGGCACTGAATACCAGTCCTTCAAGGTGGACTACGACGAGGCGTCGCGCACCATCGGCTTCTGCTTGGGCGACCTGTACGGCGTGGGCGAGGCGTCGGTTACCTTCGACTGCAAGGTGACGCCGACGGCGGCCACGGGCATCGATACCCCGGCCAACAAGGCCTATGCCTACGGCACCGAGCCCTCGAGCACGGTGCGCCCCGACCCGGAGGACCCGGACGGCCCCGTCGTCACCGATCGCGAGCCGGTGCCCGTCGGCCCCTACGATCCGGAAGACCACGGCAAGACCTGGGATGACGTGGAAAAGGAATCGGAAGACAGCACGAAGGACGTGGTCGATCCCGACCCGGATAACCCGGATGAGGAGCTCACGCCCCCGACGTCTCCGACGACTCCCATCGACGAGGTGTTCCCTGGCGCTCCCGAGCCCGGCAAGCTCATCACGGAAAAGAGCGCGAAGAACCTGGAAGAGCGCGCCGATAAGTCGGTCCACGTGGGCGACCCCATCGCCTACACGGTGACGCTTTCCAACACCGATGCTGCCTATACCATGTGGTACAACGTGGTGCTGGAAGACACGCTGCCGAAGGGCATGAACCCCGTGGCCGGGTCTATCAAGCTGACACTGCCGTCGGGCCAGGTCATCGATTGCCCCGACGAGGCCTATTCGCCGAAGCAGGGCAACATCGCAGTGTTCGTCGGCAACCTGCGCGGCGGTGAGGTGGCCGTGCTCACCTTCGAGGCCGTCGTGACATCGGAGGCGACGTCGACCGACATCGGCAACGTGGGTCGCTCCTTCGGCTACCCGGCCGACGAGCTGCCGACGCCTACACTCAAGGGCGAGGATAAGGACGGCGTGCCCGAGGTGGGCAACCGCTTCGATCCGGGCGAGGGCTGGGAACAGTTCGTCCGGAACAACGAAGGCGACAACACGAGCTCGTCTTCCACGACCTACCCCGAGGGCTTCGACGGCACGGTGCGGCCGGCGGATGTGTCCGATACGCTCGATGGCGACGGCACGGTGGTCCATGGCAACATGACCCGCTCCGATGGCCGGCGCCTGCTGCTCGCCCAGACCGGCGACGAGCTCAACCGCGCGCTATTGGGCCTGGGCGCCCTGGCTGGGGCCGCTCTGATTGCCGGGGGCGCGGTGGTGGTCCGACGCCGCAAGGAAGA
>CAZLOX010000116.1:6116-7623 GCA_964561265.1 uncultured Lachnospiraceae bacterium | reverse complement strand
TATAAATATACTTTTTTGCCTTTATAACTTTCCGGCATCTGGATTTTTCTTCTGTACCATACAACACCCTTATAATCATATGCGGCTCTGAGCGAACGCACACTTTCGGCTGTCATTTCATCATAAAAAACCGCTTTTTCACCGATTTTTGCCTCGCACGAAGAACCGGGCAGATTTATGTATCCGTCCGTTTTTTCAGAAGAAAAATATTTCTTTTTTTCGCCTGTTTTGTCGGTGTCAACGATAAACTCCCATTGTCCGCTTAAATCCGTTCTGTTATCCATAAAATCCCTCCTGTTATAGTTTTTTAAAAGTTTGCCGGCGTATAAATAATACGTCGGCAATAATTGACAATATTAAGAGCCTATCCGTAAATTAAATTAAGTACATCTTGCTTGCTGATTTTCCTGTGGCTGGTCGCAAGCTTTGCTTGCTGCTCGCCTATGCAACCTACATATCGCCCAAAAAAGTCCTCGGCATACGATAGTATGCGTCGGATTTTTTGTACAATCTGACAAAAAATCCGACTTCGCAATATGCACTTTTTTAATTACGGATAGGCTCTAAATTATTTATTTGCTGTAAACACTTTTCCATTCGCCGGGACCGGATTTCTCAAAGATACTGCCGCCGTGAACGTCTACTGCGTATGTGTCTATGGTTTCAAAATCGTCTTCCTGTCCTACGCCAAATAATATGGTATAACACATTGTACCCTCAACTTCTTCTCTTCCGCTGGCTGAAAAAACGACTTTTTCTTTTGTAAGGTCGAATTTTGCTTCAGGACTGAGATTTGCTGATATAAGAAAAATTGCTTCATTTGCGGATATTTCATCCTCGCTTTCTTTCTGTACGTCGTTAAACATATAGCTGATGCCGACATCTCTTGATAAAGGCTGCTGAGTTCCGCATCCGGATAAAATAAATGCGCTTATTAAAAGTACTGATAATATTTTTTTCATAGTAATAAAACCTCTTTTCATAATTTTAGTTGCCAAGATATGTAAAGTGCATATAATCCTTTGAACTGTTTTCGCCCCATGCGTTGCCGCCCCACAAAAATCCGTACTTCGCAAAAATCTTTATAATTTCGCTGTCCGCCGGTATTGAATACGGGTCTTCATATGGTTTCCAGTAACTGCCTGATAAAACGCTTCCGCTTTTGCTTATGTAGTAGTTTTCATTTGGATTGATGTCAATGCAGGTTCCGTAGCTGTGCTGTGATAAACGTCCGGATGATGCTGTTCTCCATTGGAAACCGCCGCAGGATTTTATCGGGAATTTTTCCTCGCTCTCGAAGATCTCCTTAAATATATTTCTTACATTGTCAGCAATATGTTTATTTACTGTAAGCGTTTTTTTCTTTGCAACTTTTTCCCCGCCGGAGGCAATTTGCCATACATCTACTTCAATTTCCGTCATGTTTGCTTCGGCTTCTTCCTTTGATGTGAAAGCCTCGCCGCCTGCAAATGCTATCTTTTTCTTTTCTTCAACCGATAAATTGGCG
>CAZLOX010000116.1:0-6106 GCA_964561265.1 uncultured Lachnospiraceae bacterium | reverse complement strand
TACGGCAGAGACTGTGTTGGATGTATCTGAAGCTGCTGCCGGTGGTGTGTACGGTGATTTTAGTATTACGCCTGAACCTGAGCCTGAAGGCGCGGTATGACCTGCCGGAACCGGAGCGGATGTTTCCACTGGAATATCATTGGGGTCTTCATTCTGAAATTCATACGGCATACTGAATACGCTTGTACCGTCGGCAAGCACTGCCTCAATCACAACAGATACTCCTTTTACTCCTCTTGTACCGCTGTTTTTTACTGAGATTTTATTCTCAAACGCTATTGAATCAGATACAAGAACATTATTTTTTTTCAGAATAACCTTGTACAAAGAGCAGTTCTCAACTTCCGACCATGTTATATTCAGATCCTCGTCAGCGGAGAGAATTTCGGGGATAGCCAGACTTTTCTGATTATCGCAGAAAGCCGAATATGCGCGGTTGATAACGGTAAGGGCCTGTTCGCGCGAAGCAGTGGAATCGGGGGAGAGAACATTTTCGGATATACCCGAGAGGATATTGTTTTTTATAAGGAAAATGAGCGCGTTTTCAGACCAATCGCTTATTTTGTCACTGTCTGAAAACTGACTTATATATTGTATGTCCTCTGCCGCAAGCGAAACTTCCGTTCCGGCGCTCATTATTGTCTGCACCAGTATGCGTGCCATTTCTTCACGGGTGAGTGCACGGTCAGGGTCAAAAGTGTTTGCGCTTACTCCGGATATAATTCCTAAGGCATATGCCTGTGCTACCTCCTTTGAATCACAGTCGATAAAAGGGGAGTATACATTTTCATTATTGACTATACCATTCATATTATAATATAAAGACATTGACAGTTCGCAGAATTCACGGCGCGTTATGGCGCCTGTCATATCGCCTGACGCTACCGAGTGGCAAAGCAGAGTAGACTGTGACGCTTTTTTAAACTCATCTTCAGCCCAGCTGCTCATAAAATCGGCGTGCGACGTCAGATTGGCTGACAATGCCGCGGTTATACACATAAAACAAAGAAATTTTTTCATAAAAACCTGCCTTTCATTTGTAAAATAAGCGTACATTCATACATGATGTATCTGAAATGTACAGACAAAAAAATAAAATGGTAACTCCGTATTTTTCAGTTTTCTTATATTATATCAGCATTTTCGGCATTAGTCAAGTATAAGAATGTATAAATCGGCGTTTTCGCAGTAAAAGACATGGGATATTTTATATTTACAGGAAAAATATTGAAATTTATTATTGTATGCTCATAAAATAGGCATAATAAAATAAATACTCAATATTCAATGCTATTGCGATAAGATCTGTTATTCTGAAATTTTTAACGGATTTTATAGTCAATACTGCAAAACAGCATATAATTATAAAAGCGACCAAGCCTGATACAACCATATATTCCGGTCTGAAAACATAAAATACATATTTAAGATTTCCCATTTCCAAAATCCTTCCCAATGTCATATATATTATCTGAAAAAGAAGATTGATGCAGGTGATAATATACAATACTTTTTTCATAATTTGTTCTCCTTAAAAAATAGTTATTGCTCCCCTCAATGTAATCGGGGAGCAATACTGAATTACTGATATGCTCCGAAACTATGTTTCCTTAATCTTTTACCGCTTTTATAAATTCTTCATTGACATATGTTGCATTATCCTGAATATAAGGAACTGATGCAAGCGTTATTTTGCTGACGTTGACAAACACGTCAGGATTGCCGATCTGCATAAATGTTGTTTTGCCGTTAATCATTCCCGCTACTGCATTATGTTCTCCAAGCCATACAACAGCGCCGCCGTTTGCTTCGTAAAATCCGCGTACGGCAACATCGCCGGTCACTTCGGGCAGATCTGCCTTTTCACCCGCGCCCCATGCGTAAATTTCAACAGTCCATGTTTCAGCATTGAAATCCGATGGCAGTGTATATCCCATTACAATATCGCTTTCTGTTCCTGTTTTAACGGCATTTGAAGGCAGATATTTAACAAAGCAGTCCCGAAGTATTCCGCCGTCATCATAAACGGCAGCAACAAATGCCGCTTCGCTGTTGTAAAAGTAATTTTTTACCGCTCTTACCGCATCAATCGAGCGTCCGTCCTCGCTTAATACCGCCGCTGTAATTGTAAAAACATCACCGCTTACAATATTCATTTCAAGCGTATCGGACATATCGCCGGATTTTGCTGTCAGTGTGAAACTGCCGTTTTCCGCGTTTTCGTCAACGATCAGAATGCCGTTTTCATCAACCGCCACACCTTCACCGTTTACACTGTAAACTATAGGCATACTGTAATTTAAAACCTCGCCGTCACGATAAAATTTTGCCGTCATATCAATGCGGTCACTGGCGGTAACAGTGCCTGAAACAGCCGGCAGTTTCACGCTGTCCGGCATAAGTTCGGTCACTTTTACATTCTTAACTGCCGTGTCTGCTTCAACGCGTATATGTTCCGGACCGACTCCCGACGACGCATACATCTGATTCATTAAAATCAGATAATAATTTTTCGTTTCAGTTATCTGCATATTTTCGTCATATGTGTCCACAACCATATCAATCATGCCGTCCTGAACTCCGTAATTGCCAATCAGTTTGATATGATACCACTTGGAAGGGTCAAGCGCTATATAATAGATGAAATAATCACCGGTTCCGCCGTCGGCGGCAAGCGTCATTGTGCCGTTGCGGTCAACCGCGCGTATTGATGTTCCGCCTTTTGTATTGTCGCTGTTGTAAAGAGTAAAGCCGCTTCCTAAAGCCTTGAACTGCACGTCCGCTTCAAATATGCATCTTGTGAATTTTTCCTCGCCCCAGCCCTGCAGATCCTGCGGTGCGCCGGAGGTTTCGGCACTGTCCTTTTCATACAGCACCCTGTCGGCGGCACTGGCTGTGACGGTTGTGAATAAAAGCGTGCACGATAACGCCATTAAAGCAAATAATTTAGTTATTTTCATTTCCATATTTCGTACTTACCCTCGCTTTCCTTAACATTAAGCCCGAGATTTGCGGCAATCGCGCTGATTTCGGCATACAGTCTGCCGTCAATGATCTGCGGCCAGTCGTTGATTATTGACGGCTCGCCGTTCACAAGCATTTCGGAATTTTCGATAGATGTAGCTATTGTGTTGTTGTTATATTTGGCTGTGAGCGTCTTTCCGTCATAAGTATACTCTATATCCAGCGCGTCAAGCACTTTTTCTATTTCGCCGTATACTCCAACCATTTTATACGCGTACACGTCCGTTTCAGAGCCGTTTACAAATATTTTCACTGTTTTGTCGGAATTGTCCTGCCTGCTTGTTACGGCAGTGTTTACACCGAAATTTACCTTGAATACACCTGCAAGTCGTTTCATCGGTTCTGATACCGTCTTTGTTTTCTGAGGTTCGGGGGATGCTCCCTTTTCTCTTACCTGAGGCATTTTTGTTGTGAGTCCGCCCTCAACGGGAACTGATTTTATTTTTACAGTGCTGCTCTGCATTCCGGCGCGTTTTGCCGTAACTGTAATTTCACCCGCTTCACGGCCGGCTCTGAGGAAAATGCGGTTTGTGCCACATTCCGCATAAACATAGTTATTGCTGTGATTCAGGTCTTTTGTTCCGCTGTTGTATCCGCCCAGCATTTCCGCCGGCCCGGATACTTCAAAATCAATACGGTCATAATCAAGCGGACAGATATTGCCGTTTTCATCTGTTACTTCTACGTCAATATAAACTATGTCCGCTCCGTCTGCAAGCAGTCCCTCCGGACCTGTCACAGGAGTAAGTCTTATCTGTGCCGCATCTCCGGCTGTGTCGATTCTGTGGCGCGCAAGTTCCTTTCCGCTGTTGTCGTAGGAAACTGCTTCAATATATCCGTGCTGTGTTATATCTATATCATTGAATGTATATATGAAACCGTCCTGCGCATCTTTGCATTCTCCGATTTCACTGCCGTTTATGAACAGCTTTACATAATCGCAGTTTGACGCGACAACATAAACGGTTTTATGCTTCGGGTCACGCAATGTCGTATTGCCGGTATATTCAAACTGGTCATTCTTTTCTTCATAGACATAATCCTCCGTATTCTGCGGATAATTCCAGTGTCCCACAACATAAACCGACGGTTCTTTGCTCTGCATTGTCTGATAAGCGTAAAAGCTTTGCTTTTTTATACGCACAGGGTCAACTCTGCCGCTCATACGCGCGTTTTCACTGCCCTGCTGTCTGCCGTGCTGGTTTGAATCAGACCAGCAAAGCGCCGCCGCCGCGCTGTAATACGGCGTCTGACTGTTTGCCTGCATACGGCTTGAATAATACTGATTATATTCTCTCGCGTCACTTAATACAAAATCCTCAGCGGTTAAATCGTAAGCGTCCTTATAGCTTATCTTTGAACCTCCGGAGTATATATTTCTGTAATCAAAATCAGGAGGTGAAAAATCATCCCATACGCGTCTTGGCGCTTCTTCGCGGTGATATTCTGTTTCGACTACCGCGCGCGCATCGCGTGCCGCGGCTCCGCCGGGGGTAAATTCTTTGCCGTTCCATACATTTCTTCCAAGCATCGTGCCGACATATTCAGACTCGTTGACCGCATCTTCTGCGATTATGCTTCTTGAACCGGCATATCTCATTCCATGAGGGTCAAGCGTTTTGCGCAGCTGTGTCATTTCTTTCATATGCTCCGCGGAAACTGCGCTGTTGCCGGCTTCCCAGAAAAGAATTGACGGACTGTTGCGGAAATATATCATTGTATCACGCATTACCTCCATGCGCTGATTCCATTGCCTTCCGCTCGCATCGCCCTCTTTGTCGCCTGCCGGCTGAACGCATACTATACCGTATTTATCGTATGAGCGGATATCGGCCGGCTGTGCGGCAATGTGCATCCATCTTACAAAATTTGCGTTGCTTTCACGAATAAGCTGAGCGTCATAATCCTTGAGCCAGTCGTTGGCAACGCCGATTGCCGCCCATTCATTGGCTGAACGCTGTGCGTAACCTGTCAGCCATACATATTCATCATTTATAAATACTCCGCCGTCAGCGCCGCCTTTTGCCTCCGCTTTACGGAAACCTGTCGTTATTTTGTTTGTGTCAACCACATTTCCGTCTGCCCTGAGAATAGTATATACATTGTAGAGATACGGGTCAGCCGGCGACCAGAAACGCAGACTGCTGACATCTCCCTCAACAGATATAACGGTAGTCTGAAGTGACTCTGTATTGAGCGGAGCGGGATTTTCGTCATATGCGTCTGACGGAACTATGGATAAATCATAATTCCGTTCGGTATCATCCGCCGGTTTTGCAGTTACCGCATCGGATTTTAAAGTTGCGACAACATTATCCTCCGCGTCTGTGATTACCGCCTCCAATGAAAGTGACCTGTCACGTCCGCTCTCGTTGCGCGTTTCGGTTTCAACATGGATTTTTGCGCTTTTGCCGTTTATATTGAAATTATCGGCATACACATATGTACCTTTGGTGCGCAGATTTGAATATAACGGAAGTGTTTCATATACTGTGTCCTTTATATGCAGTATTACGTTGCGCGTAAGACCGCCCATGTCGGGGTTGAAGTCTTTTGTGTTCCACTGAAACGCACTGCCGTCATTTGAGCCTGGGGCTGAACCGGGCTTTGTTTCGGCAATAATCGAAGTCATTCCGCGCGAGGAAGTATTGTCAAGCGCAACTGCGATTACATTTTCTCCGCCGTAGTTTACATATTTGCTTATATCCATGCCGAACGGAGTAACGCCAAGCTCGTAATATCCTGCCATTGTTCCGTTTACATAGACATATGTACCCTGTCTTGCTCCTTCAAATTCGATAAACACTTTTTTACCGGTTTCCTCAGAAGGAATTGAAAAATGTTTGCGGTAGAATGCAATTCCCCTGTATGAACCGCCGTCGCCGGCATCAAGCGCAACAGTGCGGAAACTGTCTGAATCATTGAATGTATGCGGAAGTGATACATCCTCCCATCCGCTGTCGTCAAAATCCGTTTCATAGAATTTATGCCCCGCGCTGTCAAGCGTAGTATCGACTGCCGAACTGAGCGGCCATGTGTCCTTTGCCGGTTTTGAGAATTTCCAGTCAAGATTGAAATTGTA
>CAZLOX010000115.1:0-7624 GCA_964561265.1 uncultured Lachnospiraceae bacterium | reverse complement strand
GCTCTTCATAAGTATCGGAAAGATATCCGACGCTTACATAGTAAGCGGTTTTGCGTAGCAAAACTACTGAATGAATTTCCTACGGAAATTCACCGCTTACGAGCTATTTTCCGTCGTCAGGGGACTAAAACTATTTTTTTATCTTGATTTATTCAGCATTTCCATAATATATTTTACTGTTCGGGATAATAAAATCCGGAAAGGAGAATAATATGTTCAGAAGCATATATGTGTCGGGAACTGCAATGCTTACGCAGGAAAAACGCATGGATGTTATATCAAATAATATAGCCAATTCAAATACGACAGGCTTTAAAGAAGATAAAATGATTTCACGCTCTTTTCGCGATGTGCTTATATCAGAACTTGACGAATCAAATATGATAAATCAGACACAGGAGGTCGGTCCGTTCAATCACGGTATCCATGTGGATCAGGTGATTGTGGATTTCAGCGGAGGAACGCCGATTGAAACGGAAAATTACACCGACGCCGCAATTGAGGGCGATGGATTTTTTGTGTTTAACACTGACGCCGGCGAAAGATATTCGAGAAACGGCGTATTTCATGTGACAAATGAAGGCATACTTGTCAATGAGGACAATCTGCCGGTTCAGGGTGAGAACGGCGAGATAAACGTCGGCGAGGGTGAATTTACAATCCTCAGAAGCGGCGAGGTTTACAACAGCGACGGAGAACAGGTCGGCAGACTCAGACTTGTTTCGTTTGACGATAATTCGCTTTTAAGAAAAGAAGGAAATAATCTTTACTATAATACAACGGCGAATATGCAGGAGTCAGCGGCGACAATAAGACAGGGCTATGTAGAAAGCTCAAATGTTGACGGGGTTTCCGCAATGATAGATATGATAAAAACATACAGAAATTATGAAACAAATCAAAAAGTTATACAAAGTGTTGATGCCATTGCGGCTAAAACGGTAGAACTCGGCAGAGTATAACGTGAAAGGAGAAACTTTATATGATACAGGCTCTTCATACGGCCGGACTTGGAATGATTGGCGAACAGAAATATCTTGACACCTCCGCCAACAATATATCCAATATTTATACATACGGATATAAAAAAGACCGTCTGAATTTTAAAGACGCGATGTATGTGAATATGCTTGACGCGTCAAACGGCTCAAGCGAGGAAAATCTGAAAAAAGGAACAGGCGTTATTGCGGATTCCATTTCAAAAATATATACGCACGGCCCGATGATAGAAACAGGCAGAAACCTTGATGTGAACCTGACAGATGACCGCACTTTCTTTGTTGTTGAAAATTATAACGGCGAACAGGTTTATACCAGGGATGGTTTTTTCAGAATCTCAAATGAGGAGGACGGAAATTATCTGGTTAATGCCGGAGGAAATTATGTTCTTGATGACGGATACAACAGAATAAGCGTAGATGTTCCGGAATCTCAGATAAGAATAGATTCGGAAGGAAATGTATTTGGCGCTGACGGCGAGGCAGTGGCTAAAATGGCAGTTGTCAGTTTCCCGTCAACAGCAGGACTTGAAAAGATAGGCGGAAACAATTATGCCGCAACCGAAGCCTCAGGCGAGGCGGAACTGGTTGAGGGCAGCGTTATGGTTTCGGGTTATATAGAATCCTCCAATGTTGACTTGGCGGAGGAAATGGTGAATGTAATACGCGCTCAGAGAGCATATCAGCTTTCATCAAGAGTCCTCAGGACAGCCGATGAAATGGAGGGTGTCGCAAATTCGCTCAGACGATAAAATTCGGAAGATAAAATTTGCGGCGGATAACTCTTAGAAAGTGGGGATAGCTTATGGATTTTAAATATTGCAAAAGATGCGGGAATATATATCTTGCAAAGGCAGGAAAATTATTTTGTAACGATTGTCTGGATGAATTTGAACGATATGTGACGCGTATACGCGATTTTATATATGAACATCCTGATACAAGTATTTCATATCTATGCGATGAACTTGATATTTCCGAGAAAGATATTCTGTATCTGATAAGGGAAAACAGAATAGAGCTTACACCTAAGGACGGCGATCTGAAAGGCGCGCGCAAGGTATGCGTAAGATGCGGAAAACCCTCGCTTACAGAAAAGTATTGCAGAGAATGCAAGGCGGAACTGGCGAAAAAGATGATGGGAGCAACGGAAAATATGAGATCAAAAATGCCGAACGGCGATGAATTGGACAGAGCCGGTGTTATGAACAGACTCTATGATAAAACCAGCAAAGGCGGCAATGAAAGAAAATAATTTTCCATAATACAATACTTTTGTAATTTTAAAGAAAGGAAGGCGCTTTATGAAAATTTCTAACTATATGTATTCCGGAAGTGTATATCCGGAATCCGTTAAAGCATACGGAAGAAATAACATAAAACAAAAACCTTATACCGCGTCTGGATTTTCACAGGCGCTTGATAGTGTTGAAATATCCTCAGATGCAATGAAAGTGCGTTATGTCGGGGATAGTGATGTGAGAATGGATAAGGTTATTTCTGTACAGGAACAGATAAAAAGCGGCAGATATGAAATCAATCCGCAGACGGTCGCAAGAAATATTTTGTCCGGAAGCTCTTTGTATTAAAGGAGTGTGTTGTTTATGAAACAGGATGCGCAGCAGCTGCTGAGATGTCTTAATACTCATAAGCGTTTGTATGAACTCATGCTGGAAAAGGGAGAGAAAAAAAGACGCGCTGTCATTGAAAATAATATAGCTGATCTGGAAAATATTCTTGAAGAGGAAAAGGAACTTATCAAACAGATCGAAGCTGTGGAAAATCTCCGTATAAAATCTGCTCAGGATATGGCAAAACGCCTTAATATCGAGGGCGAAATAACTCATGACAAACTTATGGAACGTGACAGCGAGGCAAAAAAGGAATTTGGGGATATAAATGTTGAAATAAAAACGCTTCTTAACCGTATGAAAGACCTGAACGGTATAAACGGCGCGCTTTTGCAGAAACGGCTTGCATATATAGAAGATGTTAAAAGTTCTTTTTTTGATGATCCGGGCAATAATTACGGAGCGGACGGAAAAGATAAGAAAAGTACAATACAAAATATGAATTTATTTGATAGGATGGTGTGAATATGTCGAGAGGCACTTTTTATGGTCTGGAAATCTCAAAGACGGGATTATTTGCCAGCCAGAGAGGTCTGGAACTTACCGGTCATAACATGGCTAACGCTACCACTGAAGGCTATACCCGTCAGAGGCTTAATCTTGTAAATATAGACGGAGCAACTGTGCAGGGAATTGTTCTTCAGTATACTAACGGACAGGTAGGCGGCGGTGTAAGGATACAGAATATACAGCAGATAAGAAATGAATTTCTGGACTCTCAGTACAGAAATGAAATGTCGCAGTATAAAGCGTGGGAAACAAAGGCTGATACTATGTATTATGTCGAAGATGTGGTAAATGAACCGTCAGACAGCGGTCTTTCAGGCGTTTTGCTGGATATGTATGGTTCTTTGCAGGAACTTTCAAAAAAACCGCAGAATGAAGATATAAGAAATCTTGTCCGTCAGAATGCGATCACTCTTACTGAAACTATGAATTATTATGCTGAGAAACTTGAAAAAATTCAGAGAGACAGAGATGAAGCGCTTACTATTTCAGCTAAGGAGGCAAATAATCTCCTGCGCGAAATCGCAGACCTGAATTTGTCTATTGTAAAATATGAGCTGAGCGGTGAAAATGCGAATGACCTTATGGATAAACGTAATCTGAAGCTGGATAAATTATCTGAAATTGTTGATATCACATACAAATATGATGAAAGAAACAGAGTATCTGTGTATCTCGGTTCAGGCACGGATAACGTTCTTCTGGATATGGATACTTCAAGCCTGACAATTGAAAATGGAATGGTCAAAGATATGGAGCCTGCATTTGTGGTTTCGGAGGGAGATCAGAGCCATTACGGCAATTATACTTTACATAATATCAGTGTCGGCGGAATGACGCTTACAGGTGATACTTCATCAGGTCTTGGAAACATCAAAGGCGGAACAATGAAGGGTGATCTTGATATGATTTACGGAGATTCCGCTCTGACTTACGGTCTTGATTATATTATGACGCAGTTTGACACATTTACGGAAGGTATAGTGCAGATATTCAACAAGATAAATCAGCAGGGTTATTCTATACCTAACGATGAAAACGGCAATAAGTCAACAAACGGACTTGACTTTTTTGACCCTGCATCTACAACTGCTATGAATATGAAGATAAGCGATGCTCTTCAGGAAAGCGTATGGAATATAGCGGCATCTGACAAAGAGATCGACCTGAGCGCAGAAAATACTCAGGAGGGCAATAATATGAATGCGCTTGAATTTGCTGCCATACAAAATACAAATTTTGCGGATCAGGGTATTGCAATAGGCAGAATAGATGACTTCCTTGCCGGAATTGTATCGGAAGTCGGCGTTCAGGCTAAGTATATAAATGATATGGCAGATACTCAGAAGATAATATCTAACAGTGTTACCGAACAGAGAGCGTCTGTATCAAACGTATCAATTGATGAAGAAGTTACAAATATGATGACGTATATGAAAAGTTTTCAGGCATCCTCGCGTATGATTACCACGATAGACCAGATGCTTGACAAGCTGATAAACGGAACAGGCGTTGTCGGATTATAACAGATTTTTTAAAAAGAAAGGAATGTGAAATATGCGTGTAACAAACGGAATGATGACAGCTTCGTTTTTGAATGATTTGTATAAGGCAAATGAAAAATTTCTCAAATACAGCAAGCAGTTCTCTTCAAATAAAAGAATACTGCGTCCTTCGGACGATCCTATCGGAACAACCCGCGCAATAAGAATAAGAGGCGATATAGCGGAACTTGACCAGTTTACAAAGAATGTAAAAGATGCGCAGACATATCTTACTCAGGCAGAAACAGGATTGTCACAGATCGATTCAAAAATATATATGCGTCTTACAGAACTGTCGGAACAGGCTCTTGACGGTATTATGGAACAGGATAATCTGCAGTCTTTTGCTGATGAGGCAAGACAGCTTCGTGATGAACTTATAACAATAGCTAATACAACCTGCGCCGGAGATTATCTGTTCGGCGGATTTAACACGACAAAAGCGCCGTTTAAGGTTGATGAAAACGGAACTCTTTTGTATAACGGAATGGATATTGTAGCCGGAAATGATGCCCGTATGCAGGAGGAGAAAGATTCGGTACTGACATATAAACTGGCGAATAATGTTTCATTTGAAATTGGCTATAACGGTATTGATTTAATGGGTACCGGAGAGGATAATCTTTACAATGTCATGACTCAGTTTATAGATGAACTTGAATCGGGCAATTTCTCCAATGCCGGTAATTTTGTCGAAAAGTTCAGACAGGGACAAAATCATATAATAAGTCTTGAGGCGGATATAGGCGCCAAGCAGAAACGTCTGGAATATATGCTGGAGCGCTATGAGGATGACTCTCTTAACTATGAGGAAAGACGTATGGATATTGAAGATATTGACCAGGCGGAAGTAATATCTAATATGCAGCTTGCGCAAACTATCTATCAGGCAACTTTGCAGGCAAATTCGATGATTTTGCAGCCTACTCTGCTTAACTATTTATAATATGCGCTTTAATTTTACAGAGATATTATGCCTGCGCGCATAATATCTCTTTTATTACATTTATATTATTGAAAGGATTGAATGTTATGTATACATTTGTTTCGGAAAAATTGGGAGAGATGGAAGTTGACGAGGATAAAATAATAAATTTTGAGGATGGTATTCTCGCGTTTGAAAGTTCAAAAAGATTTATACTGCTCAGAAGTGCAAAAGAGGATTTTTACTGGCTTCAGTCGCTTGATAAGGCGGATCTTGCTCTTCCGTGCATGAATCCTTATGTGGTTGCGCCTGATTACGCGCCGGATATTCCTGACGAATATCTGGAGAAACTGGGAGTAAAGACAGAGGAGGATGTTTCTGTTTTCAATATAGTCCGTATTCCGGATAATGTGAGAGATGCTACTGTTAATCTTGCCGCGCCGGTTATCATAAATCATAATACAAAACAGGGAATGCAGGTAGTGCTTGATGATCCGAACTATACGGTAAGACACAGAATATTTCTGTAAAGGAGAGGTGCGTTATGCTGATACTTTCGAGAAAAAAAGATGACGGTATAATAATCGGAGATAATATAGTAATAACTATAGTTGAATGTGACGGTGACAGAGTGAAAATAGGAATAGACGCGCCTAAGGAAATACGTGTTTTCAGAAAAGAACTTATGGACAGTTCAAAAGCGGATAATAAAGATGCGTCTCAGAGCGATGTTAAGGAATTTGATAAACTTTTACAAAGTGTTTCCGACAGATAAAAGTGAATAGAAAATGGATAAAAAGCGGATGAATTGTTCTGAATGTGGATTTGTCCGCTTTTTTAAGGAAAGGCTGATTTAAAGGTAATAAAAAATAGTTTTGCGGAAAATATACGCTTTCCATATGAATTTCCTACGGAAATTCACCACTTCCAAGCTATTTTCCGCCGTCGGGGGACTAAAACTATTTTTTTATCTTGATTTATTCAGCGTTTCCTTAATAAATTTTATACTGCAATTTATTAAAAAACTATTGTAATTTTAATGAAAGTGTGGTATAATATAATATGTTTCATATTCGGGGCTGCAATGGTTTCGACGGGGATGATGAAACATGATAAGCGAGCAGCGCCGGGCAACGCTTAAAACTACCCGACTTTTTAAAAATAAACGCTAACGATTACGAATTAGCTTACGCTGCCTAAGCGGCGTCGTCTTGCATGAGAGTACCGCGGCTCTTGTAAGGCGCATACCAGCGGTGAACGTGTGTAAGAGAGTGTTCCGGCTCTTTCCATGAATCAGGAACTACCGCTGTCATACTTTGATTGTGGAGTATGGCAGCGGGATAATTAAACACAATCTGCGCTCGGAGAAATTCATGCGGATTTGTTTTCGGACAGGAGTTCGATTCTCCTCAGCTCCACCATTTTGATTGAATTTCAACGGCAGAAATATTGTTTTGTCATACGGATTCATTTTTAAGACTCTTTTTGCAGACCCGCTGTAACAGGCGGGTTTTGCTGTTTATTTTAGTTTTGAAGGCTGTGGATTTTGCTGTTCCGACTAAAGATATTTTTGGATAATTGGGATTTTTTATAGGTTAAAATCTCAGAGGATACAGGAAATACGGAAACACAGCAGATGAAAAAATATGTCTGATATATAAATATAAGGAATAATATCTGAAAATAACTGCGGTATAAACTAAATAGGGGCTGTAGCAAAATGATTTTACTACAGCCCTTTAACTGTTTGGTAATAAAGATTACAGCTGTACTGCGGAGGGGCGTATCGACGCCCCTGTGAGTTTTTTTGGATTACTTTTATTCACAACCCTCCGAGTTACTTTCCTCTCGGCGGGAAAGTAACCAAAGCGCCGCTCAAAGAGGAAAACCTGCGGAGGTTTTCCCCTCTGAGAACTCCCCTTTCGCCAGCTACGCTGCGCGGTAAGTGATCGCCGCAAAATTCTGCCGTTTAAGCTTAGTCACGTATGCAATGATTTGCGGCGGGAACTCCATATGATA
>CAZLOX010000114.1:0-7785 GCA_964561265.1 uncultured Lachnospiraceae bacterium | reverse complement strand
GTTTGGGCAAGCAGAAAAATTCAAGAGTTAGTTGGAGGAGCAATAAAAATCAACAGTAAATATAACCTGATAATTTTCCCTCAGTGCATTTTCATAAAAGGAAAGTATATCTTTGCTCCAACTAAAAGTATGCTCTAAGGAAAGGCTGATTTTCAGATCAATCCAAAACCTTTTAAATACCGTAGTTTTTCAATAATGCCATGCCCCTTCCACCAGTTTTTACTAATCGCCCACTCCTCAGGATAATCTTTCCAGCTCCATGCTATATTCCACGAGCCGTCGGGAAGCTGCGTATTTATAATATGCTCACATTCGTAATCTGCAATGTCTTTATTCTCCGAATAGTATTCGCTCTCCTTTGAAGTAAAGAAGCAGGACGGCTGACATACATAATTACTCCACTTTGATATATCGGTTACAATCAGTTTATGGACTGATTTATGCAGTTTTTGTTTTAACTCATCAAATGGTATATATTTTTCTGCATTTGCGCTTTCAAATAGTTCCGCCATTTTCAAATAACAAGCGCAGGTATGCATATCCATGATTTCATCGGTCGAAAGAGCGAAAACTGCTTCATTTGCGATTTGCACGCCGAGCCGGAACAGACTGCTGTCTTTTTCCGCATAACGAACAATAAATCCGGCAATTTGTGCCGTACCGTTATAGTCAGTATGGCAGCTGCTGACACTTTCTGTATGCCACCATGGAGCGTGCGGATAGTGGTTGCTGCTCTCCGCCGTAATTGCCCATGACTTACCGTTAAAATGTTCACCGCCTGCGTACCATTTTAAAAGCCCTTGAATAACCGGATGTTTAGCATCTTCAAAATCAATTTGTCTTATAATTTCGCCTGCCGTATTAGAGTGCAGGGGAATGGAATTTGGATTCCAGCAATCTGCTTCAACGGCATGACCAAAACCGCCATCTTCATTTTGATAGTAAGCTAATACCCTCATGACCGCTTCTTTACTGCCGTTTTCAAAGTGATATTGAAAGCGGACTAAATCAAGTGGTCTGGCATTTCTGTACATAAAAGTCTGTGCTTTTTTAAATGTTGTGCTTTTCATATTCTTATCTCCTTTGTTATTTCTGATTACTATACTTTACTCCCTTTGTTTTACTCTCATAAAGTGCGAAGACTATGATATCTTCATGTGAAATCTTATAAAGGACTATGCAGGCAACTTACGATTTATCTTTGATATACCTGCCAAAAAAACCGTACTATTTTCTAATAAACATTATATCACAGAACATAAGCGAAATCAATCTCTATAATGCCCCTTGTTTCAGGCACCAAAAAAGAACTACGATATCGTAGTTCTTTTTTGGTACCGATGATCCGGGTCGAACCGATATGGTATCGCCGCCACGGGATTTTGAGTTCGGACATCCAATGATTATATAACATTTTTGAATATCAGCAGGGTTTGATATGTGTTAAATAATATCCTGTCAAACCGCATGATTAAGCCGTTTCTTGGTTTAAATTTTATTTGAATCTCATTATATCTTAATTATCTTTAAAAACGAATTTATTTTAAATTTTTTTGAATATTGTTGGAAAAATAATTTATTGTACCCCAAGTAACTCTCCCATTTTCTGCTTGCCTTAAGTATTAGGGGCAGTTACTGTCTTATAACAGTAATCTCCCGTGATTTTTTATATAAATAAAATCCCGAAACACGGAAATCAATTTTCAAAACCCGTGAAAAAGGTCAAAGTAAAATTTGACTATTATATACAAAATACTGTACAATTTCTTTAAAAGATATTATAATAGAATCATGAATAACGGAATAATCAGAGGAGCAATAAAATAACAGAAAGGAATTAAAAATATGAAAAAAACTAGTTAGAGCCTATCCGTAATTAAAAAAGTGCATATTGCGAAGTCGGATTTTTTGTCAGATTGTACAAAAAATCCGACGCATACTATCGTATGCCGAGGACTTTTTTGGGCGATATGACGGAAAATCAGCAAGCAATATGTGCTTAATTTAATTTACGGATAGGCTCTTATTATGATGTTGTCTGTTTTTATTATATTTCATACATCAGCCTGCAAATCAATCAATACAGATACTCATTTATGCATTTCGTTGGAACATTGAAGCTATTTATTATGAACAGAAAACGTTTTGGTCACTATGCAATTATATGATACACAGTTGCAAAGGCATTGAAATGCTAGTCAATTTGATCAATACAGCATACTGTGCAATGAAATTATTGCCATACCAAGATGAAATGTTTTCACAATATCAGACAGAGAGTGTTCAGGAATTTCGTTTTACCCTAAGCAGTCAGATTAGACAGCAAATATTTTATTTGCAATTTTTCTATCGGACACACATTTAAAGCCTATCCGTAATAAAAAAAGTGCATATTGCGAAGTCGGATTTTTTGTCAGATTGTACAAAAAATCCTACGCATACTATCCGTATGCCGAGGACTTTTTTGAGCGATATAACAGAAAATCAGCAAGCAAGATGCGCTTAATTTAATTTACGGATAGGCTCTTATTCTTTTGCACTCATTGCCGCACCGATAATTCCTGCATCATTGAACAATACAGCAGTTTTTATTTTAGTTTTTTCTCTGTATTTGTTATAATCTCCTGCATAAACATATTCACAAAGTGGATTAAGCAAATAATCTCCCTCTTTGGATATACCTCCGCCAATCAAAATTTTACTCGGCTGAAAAATATTCAATACAGAAATCAGTCCGGCTCCCATATATCGGATATATTGTTCAACTACCGCTTTTGCTGTTTTATCACCGCTTTTTGCGCAGTCAAATGCTGTTTTTCCTGATACTTCACCGTTTTCTTTTATCCATTCGTGCATCATCGAACGGTTGTCAGACTGCATTGCTGTTTTTGTCTGTCGGATAAGCGCAGTAACAGACGCATATGCTTCCCAACATCCTTTATTCCCACAGGTACATTGTTCGCCGCCGTCAGCATTGATTATAATATGCCCAAACTCACATCCCGCGCCATTAAAACCACGGTACAGCTCTCCGCCTAATATCGCTCCGCTGCCTACTCCTGTTCCAAACGTAATTAATATGAAACTGTCCGCATTATCACCATTTACTACGTATTCTCCCAATACTGCTGCGTTTGCGTCATTTTCTATATTTACGGGTTTGTGCAGCTTATTTTCAAGTATTTTACAAAGATTTATGTTATTCATCTGTATGTTGTTTGAATAAACCACAATTCCTTTTTGATGATCTATCGTGCCCGGACAACCTATGCCAACCGCTTCAACTTTCTCCATTGAGAAACCCGATTTAACTGTTACATACTTGCAAAGCTGTACAATATCATCTGTAATTTCCTCAATCCGTCTGTCTGATAAAGTAGGAACAGACGACTTGTATATGATGTGTCCACCACTGTCAACAAGTCCGACAGCAATATTTGTTCCTCCCAAATCAATACCCAAATACATTTTATCACATCTCCTCTGCGTTATTATTACCTTACTCAATAATTGCGTGAATGCAGCCTGGATTTATTTGAAAAAAATCACCTTTATGCACATGAATTTCACGAATAAACTCATCCCATCGCTTATTTCATATCATATTCTCCATTTCAGTCTCAGAGCCTATCCGTAAATTAAACCAGACACATCTTGCTTACTGATTTCCGTCATATCGGCTAAAAAAATCCTCAGCATGCACCAGTATTCGTCGGATTTTTTATACAATCTGATTAAAAATCCGATCTCACAATATGCACTGATTTAAGGAAACACTGATTTAATGTAATAAAAAATAATGTCCCACCGCCTATGTTAAAACTTCTTTATTTTTGATTTATTCAGTGTTTCCATAAAAACCGGTATACTATCAATCTGTACACATATTGGTTTAATTTATATAAAACTATTTTTTTATTTTGATTTATTCAGTATTTCATTATATAAATTGGGCATACTTTCTTATATTGATCAATCTAAAAAAGGAGAGAGAGGTATTTACATAAATCAAAATTAGTAAACAGTATGCCCAAGATATATCAAACTTAATTAAAAAAATTTGCATTGTATGGAGTCTGATATTTAAAATATCTTTTTCTTTGCGTAATATCCTCGGATATTTCAACTAAATTTATTTTGCCCTCCGACAACTCAAATTCATATTCACCGGCAGTTATCTCCGTCCTGATTCCGGACACTTCAAAAAAACCTTTTCCCTGACAGGATACTTTTCCAAAGATATTTTTTTCGTCACTCATGTAAACACCGCAGTCTGACACCATCAGTTCTACATTTTCCGCCTGAATCATACCGTTTCCGATAACACAAAGCTCAATATTCTTTTGCTTTCTTGCCCATCCGACACTGCCTTCAAATAATATATTATCCACTTCCAGTTTAAATTTCTTTTTATCTATAAACAAATATTCATTTTCGTCAATAACCGCGCCCCATTCAAAATTCTTTATATCCACTTTTGCCGGACTGATTATGCACAAATTATCTCCGATTCCTTCATACCAGCGCCCTTTCGTCTGCGCCGTAATATGCTCGCTGTAAGCATAATTTTTTACTGCATACCTGTCAGGTCTATAACCTTTAACAAAATGAATATAAGGAAAGTCCGAATTTTTATCCACAAACCATGAAAATCTTGTCTGAATATTTTCATCATGCACCCGCGCGTAAACCGCTATATATCTTCCTGTCATAAACACAGATCTGCTTATAAATTCAGGATATGAATACGGATTTTCGGCTCTTGCCTTTACCGTTCCCATCTGAATCGGTCCCAGCGCATACAGAGGTTCTGTGAGAGTATTCATTCCGATACCCTTATACATTCCGTCCTTCCATACACCGAAATTACTGCAATAGGCGGTATCTTCAGCTTTTCTGTCGCCAGCGTCCTCCTTGCCGTTAAACGTCCATGCTTTATTTTTTGCAAAATAATAAATGCCTCCGCAGTTTCCTTCTCCCGGAAGTCCCCAGCGATAATTAGGGCCCTGATCAATCTGCATCAAATATACCGCCGATTCATCATCGGTATTTTCATCAACCCTCATTACCATACCGTAGCCAGAATATTTTATACTTTTTAACCTTGGTAAGTAACTTCGGTCAATATTGTTTTTATATAAAAAACTCCAGCTGTCAAACTCATTTTCTGTATTTTCTATGTGTCTGTCTTCGTCCGATGTAACCGCATAAATATTCTGAGCCAATTCCGGATTATACGGCATAACTGCATCGCCAAGCAATTGGAATACTCTGAACGGCGGTCTGAGAGCCGAGTGCGCTCCCTGCGGAGGGAGAAGCCGTCTGCCTTCCACCGGAGGAGTCAGAATTCCCAATATCCATCCTGCAACATCCTGTATGTTTTTATTCGCGCCTATTCTGTTCCTACCGTCATAATATTTTTGAAGTAATGTATTTACAATCAATGTGGGCGTTAAAAAAGCCCATGTATATATACCAATCGCCTCCGTCCACCGTCCTCCGACGGCTCTTATCTTCTCAATGGCAGGTCTGGTGTGATATTCCGCATTTTTTTCCACATATCCGGAAAAGCTGTCAGCAAATATTTTTGCGTCACGATGTTTCGGAAACATCGCCGCTCCTATTCCTGCAACACTTCGGACGTCAGCAAGAAAATTCGGATGACCTCCAAGCATATTTTTAACAGGAATTACATCTTCACCGGCACACAGATAAATTGTCATCAAAATCAGTGCAGTAATACTCTGCCGATCCTCCTCATTCATATCGCAGGCAAGTCTAAGATACCCTTCCGCCACTCCGTGCAGAATTTCCCGAAGTTCCACAGCCTCAAAAGTATATGGTCTGTTGTAAAATTCCTCCGTTCCTTTTGTTGCAAGCGCCGCTCTGCCAGTACTGTACAAATGTTTTTTCAGTTCCTGTACAGTATGATACCGATATGTTTCTTTTCGGCACGGGTACGGAACGGTATCATAATCATAAGTCAGCTCCCAGTTTTTTACTTTATCAAGATTTATTAAGCTATATCTGTTATGCAGAAAAGCGGTGTAAGTTGTCGGGAAACAAGTCAGCTTTTCTGCTGCATCTGAATCAATTCCTAATGCAACCAGCCGTTCTTTCATTTCCTCAAGCCGCTTAAACCACCATTTATCCATACTGCGCATATATGAGCTTATTCCAAGACTCCTGCTCTTTCCCGCCAGAGCAAAACTCATTTTAAATATGCCGTCTTTCATATAAAATCTGCCGTCTAATTTTTCTCCGATTGTCCATACAGGATAATCACCCTCATCCCATTTCTCATGATCAAAAACAAACACTCCCGCGCTTTCACCATTTCTGTTCCAGAAGGACGCGCAGGGTCTGACCGAATACGCAAAAAAAGGAGCATATAAACCAAGCCTTATTTGAATAGCGTCCGGATCATTCGGAATATCGGAAAATGCCGGATCTTCACCGTTGTAAGGAATAACAAACCGCTCCTCTGTCTTACGATACTCATAATCTCCGTAGTTTTCACTCTTTAAATCCCATTTTGTATCAGGCCATGTTGAGGCATACCAATTGCAGGGTTTTAAATTCTTCCATATAATTTCAAGTTTTGAATCTGCCATTCCCTGCATTTCTTCATCTAAAATAACGAAACTATATCCGTAAATTATCGTAATAGTAAGTATGTATGAACATTTATTCCCTTTGCATCTGATACGCATTTTACAAAACAGTTCCCCTGATGTCATAGTTTCAACCGATGTTTCTTTTATTTTACCGCCATTCAGATATGCAATACCCTTTGAAACACCGTCTATTTCAAACAGCTTACCGGAAAATTCGTCTTGATTTCTGATAACACGGATGTTCAGATTTCCATTATCAATCCCCAAAAAATCATCGGTTGTATAATAATTCATTCCGCCGTAAATTTTCCTTTTTCCTTCGGAAAATTGAAACGTTTTTGTTTCACCGCTGTTGAGTCCCGTTAAAAAATAAATTTTTCCGTCTTCAATCTGATAGGGATATTCTTTCTGCAATTCATCAATCAAAACTCCGTCATGTCTGTTTGTCGGAAAGCTGATCAGGGTTTCAGGGTAGAAAAAACACGGATGATTTGTATATTCTTTGATTTTAAAAATTTCCATACGACTCTCCTGATTTTCTCAACATTCCGCACAGCACGGCGGAAAATTATTTATCCACTGCACAGCCATCCCTATCCACTTCTGCACCTCCGGACGATTTCCACTCTCTGATTCTGCCACAAATTCATTGGCAACAGACATACCATGCGGTCCGTTTGGAAAAATATGCAGTTCCACCGGAATATGTTTATCAGCCAATGCCTCAGCCATATAAATACTATTCTGCACAGGAACTATTGCGTCCGTAAAACTATGCCAAATGAATGCCGGAGGACATTCGTCCGTTACATGATTTTCAAGCGACATTTTTTCAGCGATTTCTTCTGAATCTCCCGCAATATTGCGTATAGATTCCTTATGACCTTTCTCTCCGGATGATATTACAGGATAACCAAGAATTAAACCGTCAGGTTTATTCAGTCCATCCTCCCGCATGATTGCCGTTTCTGAATTATAAAACACGCCAAGACTTGCGGCAAGATGACCGCCCGCAGAAAATCCGCATACAATTACCTTGTCAGTATCAATCCGCCATTGCTCCGCGCGCTTTCTTACCTCGCATACTGCGTCTGACAAATCAGTGAGTGCCGCCGGAAACAACGTGTTTACCCTGTAATTTACAACTACCGCGTGAAATCCGGCAGCA
>CAZLOX010000113.1:0-7801 GCA_964561265.1 uncultured Lachnospiraceae bacterium | reverse complement strand
TGCTATGCAAGCGTCGGACATCTTTCCGATACCTACGAAAAATAGCTCGTAAGTGATGAATTTCCGTAGGAAATTCATTCAGTAGTTTTGCTACACAAAACCGCTCCTTTGGAGCGTCGGATATCTTTCCGATACTTATGAAGAGCGTACATTTTCCGCAAAACTATTTTTTTATTACCTTTAAATCAGCCTTTACCTAATCCTATATTCCATATTTATATACTTATAATTTATTATATAATATTTTCGCCAATTCGTCAATACAAAATAAAGATAATTTTGTGAAATATAATTATGTGAATTTTCCGCACCTGCAAACGGCTATACGATAATTTTGTTGTTTTTTATCCTGTTTTATTATTAAAACTTTGTTTTTTTTGTATTTTTTATAAATTTTTACGGATGTGCAGCATATATTATAAAAATTCTTGACATACACACATATTAAGTGTTATAATTTTATTTGTATATAATAGTCAAAACATTAAATATTAAAAACAGAAACACTGTCTAAAGACACTTCCGGCGGCTGATCGGGAAAGGGCCGGCGGCAATTTTGTTATCAGTTTTCTGTAATTTTTGTGTGCAGTTCAGAAAGGTGTGTATGTAATTACTATGTTTAACAAAAAATCAACCGGAAACGGCTTTTCAGGCGGTCTTTCCGAAAAAACGAAAAGAAAAGCTCCCCAGCACGCCGCAGTAAGGATTTCTCCTATTTCAAAAAAGAAATATCTTGCGGTTCTGGGTATATCACTCGCGCTTCTTATGTGTACATTTTTTGTCGCAATGGGATTCGGATTTTCCTCATATGTAGCCAAGCCGCAGACTGACGCGCCTGTCGCTTCGGAAGAACCCGAAATCACCGATGATCTTCTTGTACCGGTGGACAAAGCGACCGGCAAGATCAATATACTTGTTCTCGGCGTTGACGTTGAGGGGCTCAGAACAGACACAATGATTGTGGCGTCGTATGATCTTGATGAGAACAAAATAAATCTTTTATCCATTCCGCGCGATACGCGTATGTATATAGGAAAGAAATATCAGAAAATAAACGCCGCCCACGCTATCACACAGAGCGGACATATTAAAGGCCCGCAGGGTTCTATCGAGGCGGTGACAAGACTTACCGGCATACCGATAAATTATTATGTTGAATTTAATTTCTCGGCTTTCAGAAATACGATAGATTCTCTCGGCGGAGTGTATTTTGACGTTCCGCGCGATATGAACTATGAAGATCCCGTTCAGGGACTGTATATTCACCTGAAACAGGGCTATCAGCTTCTTGACGGGGATAAATCGGAGCAGCTGGTTCGTTTCAGACGATATGCAATGGGAGATCTTGAACGCGTTGAAATGCAGCAGAAATTTATAAGCGCGGTGCTTGAACAGAAACTCAAGCCGGAAACGCTCAAAAATCTGCCGGCTCTCTTTCAGCAGTGGCAGCAGGATATCAACACAAATCTCTCCATTACTGATATAGCTAAATTCCTTCCTAATCTGTCGGATCTCAGCAGTGAAAATATTACAATGTTCTCCGTACCTGGTCATTACAATGATACCGACTACGGCGCAAGCTACTGGATTGTAAATATGAAAGAGCTTGCGGAACTTATAAAAACAGAATTCAATTATGATGCGTCAAAAATAACCATACATTCCGCTGATGGTTCAAGCGCGTCAAAAGATGTGAAGCAGAGTTCAAAATCGGAAAGCAGCGACAAATCTTCCTCTAAAAAAGAAACATCAGCTCCGGTCAGAAAAACTTCCGAGCCCACCGCTGCTCCGACGTCAAACAGCACGCATAATGAAAGTTCCGCATCTCAGACAACTCAGAAAACAACTCCGGCATTATCCGGCGAATCGGACAATTCTTCGTCCGTCCGTGCGACGGTGCGTCCTGCTGCTCCGCAGCATACCACAGCTCCGATACCGGAAAGCGTATCTGACAGAAATAAAGGTGAAACAAATCAGTCAGAACAGCATTCTCCGGCACAAAATAATACTCCGGAAAAACCGTCCGATTCCACTGTGACAACTTCTTCCGAAAACTCGTCAGAATCCAATTCTGCCAATACAGTTCCGGAAAAGACCACTAACGAAACAAAATCCGAACCGGATATTCCTTTGCTTAATAAGAACACAGACGCGTCTTCTGTAAGCAGTGAAAGTTCAGAAAGCGAACCCGCTCCGAAAGATAATGACCGTACAGTCATAAATCTTGATGAATAAGAGGAGAACAGCTATGAAAAAACCACGCAGAGCAAGATATGCCGCTCCTAAACATAAAGCGGCTAAAGCAGGAACTTCCGGACAGACAAAAAAAAGCAAAAAGAGCAAAGTCCGCCGCCGCAGAGCATCGCTTCTGGTATTTATAATCTTTATTGCCGTTGTCGGCATATGTATCGGATGTGATTTCACCAAAGTCGGCGATGATACCGGCGATTATTCCATCGCCCCTCTTGACATAAAAAAAGAAGGCAAAATAAACGTCCTTCTTCTTGGCGTTGACATAGAAGGGCTGAGAACAGACGCTATGATGGTAGCGTCATATGACGTTGAGGAAAACAAAGTAAATCTTTTATCAATCCCGCGTGATACGCGTATGTATGTCGGCACGCGTTACCAGAAAATAAACGCAGCCCACGCTATAGGCGGAATGACCGGAAAAATAGCCGGCCCTGAAGGTTCGGTCGAGGCGGTCACGCGGATTACCGGCATACCGATACATTATTATCTCGAATTCAGCTTCGGCGCGATAGACAACTTTATAAACGCACTCGGCGGAGTTGACTTTGAAGTGCCCGATGTTGAAGGCAAGGGACGCGGTATGAATTATGATGACCCTGTGCAGAGTCTGCATATTCATCTCGAACCCGGTATGCAGCATCTTAACGGCAATCAGGTGCAGCAGCTTTTAAGATACAGAAAAAGCAACACCGAAGGAATCGGGTATGCTGACGGTGACCGCGGAAGGGTTGAAATGCAGCAGAAATTCCTGCGCGCTCTTGCAGACCAGAAACTCACAGCGGCAAATCTTGTGAAAATTCCGGGTATAATCACAAGTATAAAAGAAGGGATAAAAACAAATCTGACTGTGTCGGATATGACAAAATATGCGAAATACCTTAAAAATTTCTCATCAGAGAACATAACCGCATATCAGCTCCCCGGCGAGGGCAAATCCATGAAGGAGAGGAGCACAGACAAAAACGCAACAAGTTATTGGATATGCGACCTTGAAGCGACGAAAACGCTTGTTGAAACGGTATTCGGCTATGACGCGTCAAAGATAACGATTGATGCTCCGGAGGGAAGCTCAAAGGCAAAGAAAAATTCATCATCCGATGATGACAGCGACAGCAAATCGGAAAAATCCAAAAAGGAAAATTCCTCGTCAGCGTCCGCGCCGAAACAGTCCGACTCCAAAACAGCAAAAGCGACAGAAAAACCTGTAGTACATGAGGAGATTCCGGATAATTCAGATGAAGAGGATTACGAAACCCAGACTATAAAGAAAACAAATCCGCCGCTTCCTGAAAAAAATACCGCTAAAGACAAGGACACGCTTGTATCAAAGAGTGACAGCGACAAATCCGATAAATCCGACAATACGCCTGCGAAAACATCTAAGCCGAAAGAAGATGACGAACAGAAAGATACGTCAAAAGATACATCATCAGATGAAAAGAAAACCACAGAAAAAGATGATGATGAAAAAAAGCCGGCGAATAATTCTGATGAAAATAAATCCTCAAAAGATGACAGCGAGGATAAATCCGAATCATCTTCAAAAATTGATATAAGCGAAAATTCCGGCGGCAGCAAAACGGAGAGTGAAAGTGAAAAAACAGACAGCACTGTAATAAAGCTGAACTGATGTATTTGTGAAAGCTGTTGGAGGTGAAAAGAGCATGAAAATAATAAAAAGAGATTTTATGCTCAGGGAACTGCACAGACTGGCTGTCTGCACAGCAGGCTTTGCAGTATGTCTGTTTATTCTGTTCAAGTACGGCATAAAATCATTTCCAATGCAGATAATGCTTTTGTCAGCAGTTGCCGCCGTCATTGTACTGGCGGTTATCAGAACGGTTATACAGCTTCATATAAGTACATATGCCTTGAACGACAATGATATTTACCTTCTTGAAAAGGAATATTCCGCTAAGCATCCTGTCTGCAAAGTCTGGCAGGGGGAGATGCATCTTATGCAGAGCTTTATTGTATGCCGCAGCAGAGGACGCCTGCTGTTTATTCCTCTTCATAACGTCGAACGCGCGGAGGAACGCTTTGACCGTATCGGTATGAAAAGAGTTCCGTTCGTCAGATTTATTATGGATACAGACAAATCTGTATCAGTCGGTTTTCCTCTCCGGTATTCAAATGATAATGAGAAAGTTTTCTCGTGGCTGACAGACCGGCTCGGCAGCGAAAAAGTCAGACGCTGAACAGATACAGAGGAGGTATGTAATATGGGTATAATCGGGAGTAAAATATGGATCATTATTGCTCTTATTACACTTGCAGTTTCAATTCCGCTTGCCAATAACAATATTGCCGCAAATACCGCCAGAAGCGTAAGAGAAACAAAACTGCCGGATAATACAGAATATGTTGAAATTTTTTCAAAAGCCGGCAAGTTAAACGGATGCGGCAACGGTATGCAGTATCTTGGCGGAATATTGATTAAGAGTGAATTATCATTGGATGATTTACAGTTATATTATTCTGACTATGCACAGCACGAATGGGAATATATTGTCGAAAAGCAGACAGATAAAAATATCGGGATTATTGAACACGGAACTTTATTACTGAATGCCGATATAAACGATAATAATTATTATATCGTATATTCGTGGGGAGATAATAATTCTTTTTTCAGAAATTTTGATATAAGAGGTCATTGATAAAAAAGTGGAAAACCAGCGCGGTTTTCCACTTTTTAATGTCTTTGATTATATATTTTCAACAATCAGCTTTGTCATTTCCTTTGTTCCTACTTTTTTCATTCCGTCCGACATAATATCGCCGGTTCTGTATCCGAGAGTAAGAACCTTGTCAACAGCCTTCTTTATTGCCGCCGCTTCTTCGGTGAGTCCGAAAGAGGATTCAAGCATCATTGCCGCCGATTCGATCGTTGCGATAGGATTTGCAATATCCATTCCGGCAATATCCGGCGCGCTGCCGTGTATCGGCTCATACATTCCGCATTTCGTTGCACCGAGAGATGCTGACGGGAGCATACCTATCGAGCCGGAAATCGCACTTGAAAGGTCTGAAAGGATATCGCCGAATATATTCGATGTCACAATAACATCAAACTGACCCGGATTAAGAGCAAGCTGCATTGCCGCGTTGTCAACATACATATGTGAAAGAGTAACCTCAGGATAATCTTTTGCCATATCCGAAACAGTCGCTCTCCAGAGTCTTGACGATTCAAGCACATTTGCCTTGTCCACCGATGTAAGACGCTTATTTCTTATCATAGCTGTTTCAAATGCGACTTTTGCTATTCTTTTTATTTCGTCAACGGTATATTTTTCAACATCAGACGCCCAGCTGCCGTCATCTGCTTTTGTCTTTTCGCCGAAATAAATTCCGCCGGTAAGCTCGCGTACTACCATTACATTAAGTCCGTCGCCGATGATTCTGTCTTTAAGAGGCGACGCGTCTTTAAGCTGCGGACGGAGTATCGCCGGACGGAGATTTGAATAAAGTCCGAGAGCTTTTCTTATTCCGAGAAGTCCTGTTTCGGGGCGGATAGCCGCCGGAACATTATCCCATTTCGGGCCGCCGACAGCACCAAGCAGAACGCTGTCCGACTTTTTGCATATTTCAACAGTTTCATCGGGAAGACTTGTGCCGTGCTTGTCAATCGCAACACCGCCCATATCAACTTCGGTATAATTGAATTTATGATTAAATTTTTCGCCTGTCTTATCAAGCACTTTGACCGCGCTTGACACAATCTCAGGGCCTATTCCGTCACCCGGAATAAGCGCTATATTGTACTCTGCCATAAAATACCTGCCTCCTTATTTCTTTATCTTCTCAATCAGTCCGCCGGCATTTATGATCTCCTGCATAAACGGAGGGAATGCTGCTGCCTGATATGTTTTGTTTTTTGTAAGGTTCGTGATAACGCCTGTATCGAAATTAACATGAACATCATCACCGTTTTCTATATCCTCCGATGCTTCGCGGCACTCAAGGATAGGAAGTCCTATGTTGATTGAATTTCTGAAGAATATTCTTGCGAAATCCTTTGCTATAACGCACGAAATGCCGCTTGCCTTTATAGCGATAGGCGCGTGTTCACGCGATGAACCGCAGCCGAAATTGCTGCCGCCGACCATAATATCTCCCGGTTTGATTTTTGAGGCAAAGTCTTTGTCTATATCCTCCATGCAGTGCTTTGCAAGTTCGGATTTATCTGTTGTATTCAAATATCTTGCAGGAATAATAACGTCGGTATCTATATTGTCGCCGTATTTAATTACCTTTCCTTTTGCTTCCATCTATAATCAACCGCCTTTCTTTAATTCAATTCCGAAGGAGCCGCAATACGTCCCATAACGGCGCTTGCCGCCGCGACCTGAGGAGATGCGAGATATACCTCGCTTTCAACGTGTCCCATACGTCCGAGGAAATTACGGTTTGTCGTTGCAACGCATCTTTCACCCTCCGCGAGTATTCCCATATGTCCGCCAAGGCATGGGCCGCAGGTAGGCGCGGAGATAGTCGCTCCGGCTTCAACGAGGTCTGTAATAATGCCCTCTTTTATAGCGTCAAGGTAAATTCTCTGAGTAGCAGGGAATACTATAACGCGCACGCCCTTCTTTACCTTTCTGCCCTTTAAAATTTCCGCCGCCGCACGCAGATCGCTGAGACGTCCGTTTGTGCATGAACCGATAACGACCTGATCAATAGCAACTTCGCCCCAATTGTCCGGTGTTCTTGTATTTTCCGGCAGATGCGGGAAAGATACGGTGTGAGTTACCTTTGAAAGGTCAATATCTATAACTCTGCTGTATACAGCGTCGTCGTCCGCCTTGAATACTGTGTATTCCTTGTCCGAATGTTCCTTCATATACTCAATTGTAGTATCGTCAACTTCAAATATACCGTTTTTAGCGCCGGCTTCGATAGCCATATTTGCGATAGTGAAACGGTCGTCCATAGTAAGAGTGTGCATACCCTCGCCGGTAAATTCCATAGACTGATAAAGCGCGCCGTCCACGCCTATCATACCGATAATATGGAGTATAAGGTCTTTGCCGCTTACCTTATCAGGAAGTTTTCCTGTAAGATTGAACCTGATTGCCTCCGGAACTTTGAACCATGCTTCGCCTGTCGCCATGCCTGCCGCCATATCGGTAGAGCCTACGCCTGTGCTGAATGCGCCGAGTGCGCCGTAAGTACAGGTATGCGAATCAGCGCCGATAACAACATCACCGGCAACAACAAGGCCTTTTTCAGGCAGAAGTGCGTGTTCTATACCCATTTCGCCTACTTCAAAGTAGTTGAGAATATCTTTTTCATGGGCAAATCTGCGTACTTTCATAGCCTGCTGAGCCGATTTTATATCTTTATTCGGAGTAAAGTGATCGGGAACAAGAGCGATTTTTGTTTTATCGAATACGTCTTTCGCTCCGATTTTATCAAATTCATTGATGGCAACGGGAGAGGTTATGTCATTTCCCAGAACAAGACTTAATTTAGCCATTATAAGTTGTCCGGCGGAAACGCTGTCCAGTCCTGCCGCTTTTGCCAGAATTTTTTGAGTCATAGT
>CAZLOX010000112.1:0-7875 GCA_964561265.1 uncultured Lachnospiraceae bacterium | reverse complement strand
CAATTTCAGACCGGACAGGGCAAGAGAAATAACAAGAACGCTTGTTGATGAGGATTTCAGCGGTTTTGAAAGAAGAAACGGTTTCTTCCCGCTTAATTATGTATGTTTCACACAGTATGACGCTACAATGCCGAATGTTGACGTAGCATTCAAGCCGCAGAGTTTAACTAATACTTTCGGCGAATATATGGCTAAAAACGGCAAAACACAGCTCAGAATTGCTGAAACCGAAAAATATGCCCATGTTACATTTTTCTTTAACGGCGGTATTGAAGCTCCTTTTGAAAACGAGGACAGAGCGCTTATAAATTCGCCTAAAGTTGCGACATATGACCTCCAGCCGGAGATGAGCGCATATCTTGTGACTGATGAAGTACTGAAAAGAATTGAATCGGATAAGTATGACACAATTATATTGAATTTTGCAAACTGCGATATGGTAGGACACACCGGTGTATTTGATGCGGCTGTAAAGGCGGTTGAGGCGGTTGACGAATGTCTTGGCAAAGTCATCGATGCTGTACTGGCAAAAGGCGGAACTGCAATCATCACAGCCGACCACGGCAATGCGGACTGCATGGAAGATGAAAACGGAAACGTATTTACAGCGCATACCACAAATCCTGTTCCGCTGGTATTGCTCGGCGCAGGAGATATCAAGCTGAATAAGGGAAAACTTGCGGATATCGTTCCGACAATGCTCGAACTTATGGAAATGGATCAGCCGGCAGAAATGACAGGAACAAGTTTGATAGCAAAATAAAATCATAAAAAGTGAATGCAATAAAACAGTTTTCGGGCAAGAGCAGTTACTATAAACGACAGCTTTTGTAATAACAACTGAAGAGTCTATTCGTAATTAAATAAGTGCATATTGCTTTGTCTAATTTACGGATAGGCTCTGAATAATATAGGTGATATATAATGAAGAAATACGTTATTATTATTGTATGTTTGATTTCAATAATTTCTATTGTGCTGTTATCACAAAATTTGCAAAAAACACATCTTATAAAGGTACAGTTAGAAAACAATATAAGTGATGATATTTCTATTTTATACAGTTATATTGATAATTTAGATGATATCCGGAAAAATGATATTATGTCTGCGATATATGTATGCAATTCGTTGGATAAGGAACTTATAACGTATGGAGATTTCTTTAACGAATGCAATTATTTACAAGACTTAGTATTTGCTTATAAAACCATGCTTCAAGCAATTTATAATGAAAGGGATTATACTCAATATGATTTTGCAGAGATATACTCATCTTTATATGAGTATATCAGTGTCTTTATAAATGATGAACAGAATTTTACAAACCGATTATCGTATTTTAATAACATGGTATCCAATGATAAGAATAAATTTGGATCAATATGTATAAAAGCACATCAGCTAAATAATATTACATCGTAGCAGTACATTTGTAATCCTTATACAAAACAGCATAAATAGGCTGAAGCAAAATCATTTTGCTTCAGCCTATTGTTATTTACTCACATAAATTATTCAGCCAGACTCCCGTTTTCAGCATTATAAATCCTATTATGCATTTTATTATTTCCACGCACTGACATACGGCATATACCAATATAACATTCAGAGAGGTATAATGTGCGAGAATGAACGCGATCGGAATATTTACAGTCCACACAAATACGCAGTCGAACAGGAATGTAATAAATGTTTTTCCGCCGGAGCGTATCGCAAAATAACAGCAGTTTGAAACTGCAAAAAGCGGCATAACAAAAGCGGAAACTCTTATAAGATTTTTTGCCATAGTTCTTATATCATCCGAAGTGTTGTATATTTTAGGTATTATTCCCGATACCGACCAGAGCATAACGGCTATCACAAAACATACCGAAAAACTGCAGAACAACAGCCTGAATGCGGAACTTTTGGCTTCCTCCAGTTTTCCCGCGCCGAGTTTTTGTCCTACTATTATAGCCGTTGCACTTCCAAGCGATATGAGTGCTATATTGAACAAATTGCTCACCGTTGTGGATATATTAAGTCCTGCCACTACATCCAGTCCGCGCACACTGTAGCACTGAACCATTACCGCCATACCAAGCGCCCATAAAAGTTCGTTCGCCAGAAGAGGAAGTCCCTTTTTGAAAATATCCCCCGCAAGCTTTGCCGGTATTTTTAAAGTCCTGTATACTCCGCGCATAAACGCGTATTCGTCTTTTTTTGTATGTACATTTATTATGATAAACAGTGTTTCAACAATTCTTGAAAGCAGCGTAGCTATTGCGGCTCCCCGCACGCCGAGAACCGGAAATCCGAACTTTCCGAATATCAGTATGTAGTTAAAGATAAAATTCACAAATACGGCGATAATGCCGGCTTTCATAGGAAGCACGGCTCTGTCGGTTTCCCTGAGTGTGCCGGTGTATATCTGCGCAAGCGCGAACGGGATAATTTCCGCCATCATTATAAAAATGTACTGTTTTGCGTATTGCTTTGTAAGCAGTATATCACCGCTGCCGGCATCGCCTTTTAAATACATGGATATTAAGAAATCCGAAAAAAATCCGAATATCAGCAGCGCCGCCGCACTCAGTACCATACCGGTAATCAGTTTAAACCGGAAAGTATCCCGAACGCCTTTAAAATCCTTTGACCCGTAAAACTGCGCCGTGAAAATTCCGGCTCCGGAAATCCCGCCGAAAATGCAGATATTATAAACAAATATAAGCTGATTTACAATCGCAACTCCGGACATCTGTTCCGTTCCTATCCGTCCCACCATAATATTGTCAAGCAGACCGACAAAATTTGTTATGCCGTTCTGTATCATTATAGGCGCCGCTATAAACAGCAGCGTTTTATAAAACTCTTTATTTCCGATAAGTTTTTTCAGCATAAATAATCACTCCAATATGTATATTATCTGTCTTTAAAATATTTCCGGACTGTGTTGCCGGAAATATGAATGCAAAATGTGTACAGACCGGCGGCTGATATGCAAAGAAAATCTGTTCCGTCAGTCTTATCTTTTAAAAAAGTTCATACAATCCCATAATTTTATATTATTATAACGTACCACAGCTTATTTGTCAATCTATTTTTAACTCTTTCAATCGTATTGAGCCATAAAGTTCTGTTAAATCCGATTATACTGTTTGTATTACCGAACAGTTTCCCGTTTCTGTTTGTGAAGCATAATATAAAAGAAGCTGACGCACAGTATAATCTGTATAACTGTTGACATTGGAATAGCAAGACCTATATGAAATAGGGAAACAGGAGTCTGTTTGCTCATAAGCCATGAAACCGGAAGTCTGATACCAAAAGCGCATACCACACCCTGCAGCATAACAAACGCGGTTTTTCCGCATCCGTTAAAATAACCCATAAAGCAAAACAGAAACGACGTAAATATACAATCTATTGCATACGCTTTCAGATAGTCCGCCGCTCCCAGAATGATCTCCGTATTATCTGCAAAAAGTCCGGAAAGCAGTTCGCCATGAAAAAATGTGAAATAACCTATTACAAGACCGGCAGCCAGCGAAGATACAATACCGCACAGCAAAGCCTTTCTTGCACGCCATGGTTTTTTCGCTCCTATATTCTGAGCTACAAAAGACGACATGGACTGCATAAAAGCCGACGGCATAAGCATTATAAATCCGCACAGCTTTTCTGCTACACCAATACTTGCCGATTCCGTCAGTCCTATAGCATTTACAATAGCAAGAATCGCAAGAAACGAAAGGCTTGCGAGTAAGTCCTGAAGCGCAACGGGAATGCCAAGTTTCAGGATCCGTCTGATATATAAGCTGTCCGGACGAATGTCTTTTATTGAAAATGAAAAAGGCAATTCGCGTTTCCGAATTATTATCAGAGAAAGCACAACGCTTATTGCCTGAGCAAACACCGTTGCAAACGCGGCTCCCTTTGCTCCTATATGTAAAACCGCAACAAAAAGCAGATCGCCTAAAATATTGAGGACACATGCTATCGCTACTGTTATAAGCGGCATTCTGGAGTCGCCGATCCCTCTGAAAATACTCCCTACCAAATTATAAGCCATGATAAATAATGTCCCTGCAGAGCAGATAACAATATATGAAACCGTTTCCTCAAAAGCTTCAGCCGGTGCATTCATCAGTCTCGCAAGCAGCGGCGCGGCAAACAGCATGGCGACCGTAAGAATAACTGCAAGAATTCCGAAAAGAAAAATACCGCTTCCAATAATTTTTCCTGCTTCTTCACGCTTTTTTGCGCCGATTTTTTCACCTACAAAGATGGTAATTCCCATTGCAAGTCCTGTAATAACAAGAGTTAATGTCTGCATTATCTGACTTCCTGTTGACACTGCTGATATATATTTATCCGACATACTGCCGCCGAATTTACCCACTATAATCAAGTCGGCGGCTCCGTACATAGTCTGAAGCAGCAAAGCCAAAAGTACAGGCAGCGCAAACCATATCAGAGGGAAAAAAATCTGCCCTTCCGTAAAATCATACTCACGTTTCATTGATAATCCTCCTGTGTTCATTTAATAATGTAATTGTTTCAAATACCGAAAGCTGCCCACACGCTCCAAAACAAAAAAAGTTGGATAAGACATACCGCACAAAAACAATTATCTTATCCGGCATCACCACATACGCTGTGTCTGCCCTCCGATAAAATCCTATGCGACATCTTATCCAACGCTGCCTTACGAACTGCAACATCCTCCGATGACTGTAACTATTATATCAAACTCTTGGCAAAATGTCAAGGCTCAAACAAATTCCGGACAGGACAACCTTCAGAAAATTTTAAACTTTTTCAGAAAACATATTGACATTGTGTCAGAATGATGATACAATAACCACATTGACACGATGTCAGAATAAAAAAAGGAGAACGTATTGCTCCTCCTATTAAAGCCTGAAAAATTTATGCGAAGAACAAACTGAGAAAGTCAATGTTTTCTTACGCAGAATTTCACAGTTTGAACAAGGCGAAATTATCGGTAAATGTCTGTCATTTAAGTCATCGGATAAAATATAAAAGGAGATATTGATTATGCCAAAAGGTTCAGATGAACTTACAGCAGCGAGAAAAGAGGAAATCATCACCGCCTGTGCCAGGCTGTACGAAACAAAGAATTTTAAAGACATCACAATTAAGGAAATCGGAAATGTCACTTCTTTTACCCGCACATCCATTTATAATTATTTTCAGACAAAAGAAGAAATCTTTCTGGCGCTGCTGCAAAGAGAATATTTGCTGTGGACAGACAGTCTGAAAAAGCTGCAGGAAGAAAATGAAAGTATGACAAGAGAGCAATTTGCCTTATCTCTTGCAAAAACGCTTGAAGAACGGAAAAATCTGCTGAAAATCATGTCAATGAACCATTATGATATGGAGGAAAACAGCCGTCCCGAACGGCTGGCGGAATTCAAGGCAGTATATGGACAGGCATTAACAGAAGTCAGGAATTGCCTTGATAAATTCTTTACAGATATGTCCGACACCGATAAACAGGACTTTATATTTTCTTTCTTTCCGTTTATGTTCGGAATTTATCCGTATGCTGTTGTAACAGAGAAACAAAAGGAGGCAATGACAAAAGCGAAAGTAAATTTTGTCTATATGTCAATTTATGAAATAGCATATATCACAATTAAAAAGCTGTTAGGCTTATAAAGCGCGTATACAGAACAAGTCCGGCAGGAATTAACCCCTGCCGGACTTGTTCTGTTTTTTAACTTCTCTATTGCTCCGGCTGACTGTTGAATTTTTCATCAAATAGTTTGCAAATTCATTTATTTTATGATACAATAGAAATGCAGTGTTTATATGGAGAAAAAATATTTTTCTGAAAATCATTTATATTTGTATTGTTAGGAGAAAACTATTATATGAAAAACAAGTTCAGAAATAAGGCTGCAAGTTCAGTAAATATAATTGAAGGAGCCGACGGGCCGACATCTGTTTTTATTGTCGAAAACAGCAGTTCAAAACAAACTCTCAGGCAGAAAATCCATAAATTTCTTTATGATATGAGAAAAAAGCGGATTATCGGCTCATTAAAGGCAAATCCACATTCTATGGAGCAGGTAGCCGATTATATTATAACGGAATTAGGATTCTCGGAAACTGATAAATCAACTCCCGAATACAACTCAGAATATTCTCAATTGAGGGCATCCTTCATTATGCAGTATAAGCCTGAATTACTCGGTGATTTGGCAGATATTCCGCAGCCTGAAAATTATGAAGAAGAAAGCATAAAACTTGTTCTGGCTCAGATAGAGCAAATACAGAAGGCGGCAGAAAATATTCCGCCGGATATTTTTGATATCGACCTTCACATATATGAGAAGAATGACAGAAATCTTCAGGCAAAAATAATTGTTGAAATGAATTACGGCTATATCGGCGGTTCGGCAATCGGTTCTCTGAAAAGATTCGGCAGAATATTCAGAAAAGTCTATAAATATTACGGCGTCACTCAGGATGATATCGGCAATAATACAAAAAGATACACAGAACTAATAAAAACGCTTTCGCGGAGATAGCAGACAGAAAGGATTTAAAAATATGAAAAAACTGGTTATTATGCTGTTGTCTGTTCTTATTATATTTCAGACATCAGCCTGCAGATCAATCAATACAGATACTCATATTCAGCCATCAGCAGAGGCAGCCTCTGACATTAAGACCGATATAACAAACGCAGCATTATCATTTTCAGATGTAACAGAAAATGACTGGTTCTATGAAAATGTTATGCAGATGTATTCATCAGGGGTTCTCAGCGGATATTCAGACGGTACTTTCCGTCCGGACAGCACGATTACATACGCTGAATTCTGTACGATAATCTGCCGAATGGCTTCCGGAAGTACACAAACATCCCCTAACGGAACTCATTGGGCAAAAAGTACAATGGAATACGCGTTAAGCAAATCATGGTATGATTATGACGAAATAAACGAATCAATATATGACTCGCCTATCCCCCGTTATATGGCGGTAAAAATTCTTGCCCTCGGGCTGGATATCCCAAAAACCGAAAATGATGACGGAGTGTATTGGCATTATATGAACGCAATAAGCGACTTCAATTCAATAAACGGAAGATATGCTTATCTTGTTGTAAGAGCATATAATAACGGTATCCTCACAGGGGATTGCAGCGGCAATTTCAATCCCGATATGCCACTCACGCGCGCCGAAGCCTGCGCAATAATATCCCGCGCAAACGGAAATGCTTATATACAAAATACTGCGCCTGAACCTGATTTATCAGCACTGCCGGTTTCCGCAGATACTATACGCTCAGGCGGAGCAAGTGAAAACGGCGCTTTGCAGGTAATCGGAACACAGCTTTGCAACAATGCCGGAGAACCGATACAGCTGCGCGGTATGTCCTCGCACGGACTTCAGTGGTTTGAGCAGTATACAAGCCGCGCATCCATTTCCTGCACAGCATCATACGGCGCAAATTTATTCCGCGCGGCGATGTATACCGCTGAAAACGGATATATTTCCAATCCGGATAAAATAAAATCTGCGCTTATCAATACCGTCAATAATGCAATTAGCGAAGATATGTATGTTATTATAGACTGGCATATTCTTTCAGACTCAAATCCTATGACATATATTTCGGAGGCTCAGGCATTTTTCAGTGAAATATCCGCAATGTATGCCGATTCTCCAAATGTTATATATGAAATATGCAATGAACCAAACGGAAATACGACATGGGAAAATGATATAAAACCATATGCTGAAACGATAATCCCAATAATACGCGCAAATGATGCTGACAGCGTTATTCTTGTCGGCAGCGGAACATGGAGTCAGGATTTTGATAAATGCGCGGATAATCCGCTTGCTTTTGAA
>CAZLOX010000111.1:0-7922 GCA_964561265.1 uncultured Lachnospiraceae bacterium | reverse complement strand
CTTTCCGATACTATAACCGCTGCAAAATTTTGCCGTTTAAATGCAATCACGCGGCAGTGATTTGCGGCGGGAACTCCGTATGATATGCACGCGTCGGGTTTTGCAGCTATGGATTTGTGAGGGGTAGAGGTTTTTGGTGTGTGCAAGGTTAATTTCCGATTTACTGCAGTAAATCGGAAATGTTAGTATTTTAATATTAAGTTTTTTCAGAAAAAAATTAAAATTTTTTTTGAAAAAACTCTTGACAAATACTGAAAAGGGTATTATAATACAAATGAAAGGTCAAAGAAAGTCAAAGTCAAATTTAAAAATCGGGAGGCGGTATGATGAGGATAAGCGACAGTATAGAGAAGTTTATTCTTGAGCTTTTAAAAGACGAGGAAAGCTGGCTTGAACTCAACAGAAAAGAAATTGCGGATATATTTCACTGCGTTCCGTCAAATATAAATTATGTTATGGAAACGCGTTTCAGCACATCGCGCGGATTTATTGTGGAAAGCCGGCGCGGAGGAGGCGGATATATACGCATAAAGCGCATAGATACTGCGGAGGATATATCGCATATTCTTGACAATATAGGAGAATATATAAATTCAGCCGGAGCGGTTTCTGTTGTCAAATATCTTGCCGAAACGGAAAAAATATCCGAGAGGGAAATGAACATAATGCTTGCGGCTGTATCGGATAAGGCGATAACGGCGCAGCAGCCGGAGCGTGATTATCTCAGAGCGTCGATTTTAAAGAATATAATAACGGCTTGTCATAAGTGAGGAGGATATTATTATGTACGAAAATTTTTTCAATATTTTTGATGATTTTTTCAATACGGGAACAATACAGAAAAATTATTACAGCAATATAAAAAGATGTCCGGTATGCGGAAAGAGCTATGCCGATTTTGAAAGAAGCGGCAAACTCGGCTGCGGAAAATGCTATGATGTTTTCCGTCCGGAGCTCAACATTCTTTTGAAACAGATTCACTCAAACAATATCCACAGCGGAAAGATACCGGCAGAGAGCGCCGGCGAGATAAAGAAGAAAAGGTATTATGAGGATCTGAAGAAACAGCTTGCGGAGGCCGTGAGAAATGAGGACTACGAAAAAGCGGCAAAGCTCCACAAAGAAATCAAACTTATTGAGAACAACTGAGGGAGGGATATATATGTTATGGTATGAAAATAATTCAGACATCGCGCAGAGCACGAGAATACGTCTTGCAAGAAATATCAAGGACACGCCGTTTCCGAACAGTCTTGATGAAAAGATAAAGGAGAGCGTGGCAAAGAAAATCAGAGATGCGGTTATGAACGGAAACAGCGTTTTGTCAAAAGATTTTTTATATACCGCTATGGATGAAATATCTGATACGGAAAAACTTATTTTATGTGAAAAACATCTCATAAGCCCTGAAATGGCAAACTCCAAATCGGGCGGAGTTATTACGGACAAATCGGAAAATATGAGCATTATGATAATGGAGGAGGATCATATCCGGCTGCAGGTGATAAAGGGCGGTCTGTGTCTTGACGAGGCGTATGCGCTTGCGGATAAAATAGACGATGTCATAAGCGAGAATGTAAGCTATGCCTTTGATGAAAATTTCGGCTATCTGACACAGTGTCCGACCAATACCGGAACGGGTATGCGCGCGTCTGTAATGCTGCATCTTCCGGCGCTTGTCATGGCGGGCAGAATAGACAGCATCATAAATTCGGCATCGCAGCTTGGCATTACGGTAAGGGGATTATACGGAGAAGGTTCAAAAAGTCTGGGCGCGCTGTATCAGTTCTCAAACAGAATGACCCTCGGCGCCGGCGAAAAGGAAATATGCAGCAAGCTCAATTCGATCGTTATGCAGATTATTGAAAGGGAAAAGGAAGCGCGTGAATTTATAAAAAAGGAAAATGCAGATGTATTGGCAGACAGGGTATGGCGTTCATACGGCATTCTGAAATATGCAAGAAGCATAAGTTCGGATGAAGCAAAAAATCTGCTCTCAGATGTAAAATTAGGAATTGATATGGGTATAATAAATGCAGACGGAGTAAACCCGATGAAAATTTCCGTTATAACAGAGCCGGGATTTATAATGGATTCTGCAGGAAAGAAACTGTCGGCGCAGGAGAGAGATAAAAAACGAAGTGAAATTATAAGGGATATGCTGGCATAATATCAGATTGTTTTTGTTCAGATGAAAGGAAGGATTTATATGTCATCTTATTATACGGAAAAGGCGCGCAATGCGCTCACTTTCGCGCATGAAAGCGCGTGTGAACTCGGACATGATTATATAGGTTCGGAGCATCTGCTGCTCGGTCTTATAAAAGAGAACAGCGGAGTGGCGGCGTCCATGCTTAAAAAGACGGGCGTAACGGAAGAAAATGTAGTTGAAAAAATAGAAACTATGATAGGCAGGAGCGATCCGCTGGGACTTCAGTCGCAGATATCGCTCACGCCGAGATCAAAGAGTATTCTTGAAATAAGTCTTTATGAGGCAAATAAACTTGGTCACAGTTATATAGGGACAGAACATATACTTATGGCGATAATAAGAAACAGAACCAATGTGGCTATGAAAATACTTGAAGCATTGGGTGTGGGCACGGGCGGTCTTTATTATGAAATAATCAGCGCGGTGAACACGAATAAAACCCCTATGGGAAATATGCCGTTTGCGATGCCTTTCGGCGAAAAACCGGCGGGTCAGGGCAGAAACGGCGCGCATACTCCGTCGCTTGACAAATTCGGGCGCGATTTGACAAGGCTTGCGAAAGAGGAAAAATTTGACCCTGTTGTGGGCAGAGATAAGGAAATAGGCAGAGTTGTGCAGATTTTAAGCAGACGCACGAAAAACAATCCGTGTCTTATAGGAGAGCCGGGCGTGGGAAAAACGGCGATTGCCGAAGGTCTGGCGCAGAGAATTGCGGAGGGCGATGTGCCGGAAACGCTGAAAAACAAACGCCTTGTAACACTTGATTTGTCGGCTATGGTTGCCGGTGCCAAGTACAGGGGAGAATTTGAAGAAAGACTGAAAAAATGTGTGGAGGAAGTAATTCATTCCGGCAATGTGATCTTATTCATTGACGAAATCCACACGATAGTGGGAGCCGGTTCGGCGGAAGGCGCAATAGACGCGTCAAATATACTGAAACCGTCGCTTGCAAGAGGTGAAATCCAGCTTATCGGCGCTACTACGATAAAGGAATACAGAAAATATATAGAAAAAGATTCTGCGCTTGAGAGAAGATTTCAGCCCGTAACGGTAGGAGAGCCTTCACATGAGGAAACAATCGACATATTGACCGGTCTGCGTGACAAATACGAGGCGCACCACGGAGTTAAAATTTCCGATGAAGCTATAAAAGCGGCGGTTGAGCTTTCGTCCCGATATATAACCGACAGATTTCTGCCTGATAAGGCGATAGACCTTATTGACGAAGCGGCATCGAAAAAGCGACTGTCCAATCTTACCGCGCCGAAGGATTTGAAGGAACTGGAATCACAGCTTGAAAAACTGGAAAAAGAGAAGCAGGAGGCGATTATAGCGCAGGATTTTGAAAAGGCGGCAAGACTGAGAGATACTGAAAAGGAATTAAAAGGCAGTTTCGATTCGCAGAAAGAGAACTGGAAGGATAATTCACAGAAAAATAATCTTGTGATAACCGAAAATGACATTGCGGACATTATTTCCGACTGGACAAATATACCTGTGAGGAAGATAGAGGAAGAAGAATCCGAAAAACTTAAAAATCTTGAAAATGTACTTCATCAGAGAGTTATCGGGCAGAATGAGGCTGTCGGCGCAGTTGCAAGGGCGATAAAAAGGGGAAGAGCCGGACTCAAGGATCCCAAACGTCCGACCGGATCATTTCTGTTCCTCGGCCCGACAGGAGTTGGAAAAACAGAACTTTCAAAAGCGCTTGCCGAGGCTATGTTCGGCAGTGAGGACGCTATGATAAGAGTAGATATGTCGGAGTATATGGAGAAACATACGGTATCGAAATTCATCGGCTCGCCTCCGGGATATGTCGGATTTGAAGAAGGCGGACAGCTCACCGAAAAGATACGCAGACATCCTTACAGTGTGCTGCTTTTTGACGAAATCGAAAAGGCGCATCCCGATGTATTCAATATTATGCTGCAGATTCTTGAGGACGGAATACTTACCGACGCGCAGGGCAGAAAAGTCGATTTCAGAAACACCGTTATTATAATGACGTCAAATCTTGGCGCGAAAAATATTATAGGAAACACGACAAGACTTGGTTTCGGACAGCACGGCGATGATGACAGCGATAACAAGAATATAAAGGCTAAAGTGCTTGAAGAGGTCAAACACACATTCAAGCCGGAGTTCCTGAACAGAATAGATGAGATGATAGTGTTTGAAAGACTCACAAAAGAGAATATACACGATATTGCAAGACTGATGCTTTCATCATTGCAGAGCAGGCTCGGCAGCAATGAAATATCGGCGGAATTTACGGATGAATCCATAGAAAAGATAGCAAAAAGCGGATTTGATCCGGTATACGGCGCAAGACCGCTCAGACGCGCTATACAGACCGAAATAGAAGATATGCTTTCGGAAAAAATCATAGACGGCGAGATCAAACGCGGAACCGAAATAAAAATAGATGTGGAAGATGACAAATTTATTGTCAAGTAAGTTTTGAATATATTTCTTTTTTCTGCACATAATATATTCGGGAGGAAAATTATAAGATAAACCAAAAAATACATTTCTTATAATTAAAACGCATATGATAAATATTTCTGAAAAAGAACGCTACATCATCACAAATTTGCAGGATCAGGAAAAACTGTGCATTGAAAAGTACGGGAAATACGAGGAGCAGGCGAAGGACAGCGAACTGAAAAATCTGTTCAGTTCGATAAAAGAGTCGGAGCGTCAGCACTATGACTCGCTCGGTCAGCTTCTCAACGGAACTGTTCCGGCGGTAAACAGCAATGACACCGCAGGAAAGGATTATTCGCCGACCGCAACCTATACCGGCAATTTCAGCGAATCGGATAAAAGCAATGACCAGTTTTTATGCACCGATGCGATCACAACCGAAAAATATGTTTCATCAGCTTACAACAGCGATCTGTTCCAGTTCGGCAATTCTGATGTAAGACGTCTTTTGAATGATATTCAGACAGAGGAGCAGAATCACGCGGAAAAAATTTATAAATACAAAACGGTCAATCAGATGTGCTGATTGAGCGGAGAGATAAGTTAATAAGGCTGTAAAAGAACCATGCTTGGAAGTGTGGTTCTTTTTGTAAATTTATTATATTACTGTACGGAAAATTCAGAAAAATTTTGTAGTTGACAACTCAGAAAAAAATGTTATAATAAAATTACAGCAAGCATTTAAAGTGCATTAAAAGTTATTTGAGGTGGTAAATTTCGTTGCGGCCACGCGCCGATGGTTTGACAGGAGTATAATTCCGAGAGATGCGGGAGAGGCGACGCCCGCCAAATAACAATATTTATAATGGGTAAAGCCGCCCTTTATTCAGGGCGGTTTTTACAAGCTTCTATGTACACCAATATCAGATTTTCAGCATATAATTGTTCCTGTTCGCTTAATTCAGAAAGCATTATGGTTATCGGATTATCTTGTTCTGTATTCTTGATACCAAATAAAATATAATCAGCCGAAACATCCAGTGTATTACAAATACTCATCAGAGTAGGCAAAGACATACCCATTATACCGTGTTCCAATCTGCTGACATTTTTTACGCTCATATTTATCAATTCAGCCAATTCAGCCTGTGTATATCGTTTTGTCTTTCTTGCTTGGCTTACGCGTTTTCCTATAAATCCGAAATCATATAAATTAGTTTTCATAATAGCACCTTTCATAATTTTATAAAATTTATTTTTCTATATTATACATCATTATTGGATTGTAATGTGTATTTGACGCATATCTGACGCATATTTTATTAAAATTTAATGAACAATCAGAATTTGTATTCTCTATAAATATTGAAAAACGTGAACCGCAATAAAATTTATATTGCTTTTTTTTCGGATAAGTAGTATAATTTTAGTGAAGATAAAAAATGAAGCAGTGTAGTAAAAGAAGTATAGAAAGATTATGCGTTGTTCATTTCATGGAGGTTAATATGTGTTGCAATTCAAAAATAGGTGAGGAATGCGGTGTTTTCGCAATATACGATCCAAAAGGGAACTGTGCTCACAGTGTGTATTACGGTTTGTACGCTCTCCAGCACAGAGGGCAGGAAAGCTGCGGCATAGCGGTGAATAAAAACCGTGATATCTATTATTACAAGGATATGGGTCTTGTCAATGAAGTTTTTACTGAGGATATACTTGATAATCTTGAAGGAACTATGGCGGTGGGTCATGTGCGCTATTCCACTACCGGCGAAAGTATGAGAGAAAACGCGCAGCCGCTGGTTCTGCGTTATTCAAAAGGCAATATCGCTCTTGCGCACAACGGCAATCTTGTAAACAAAAATGAGCTTGTGAATGATTTAAGCCAGACAGGAGCTATATTCCAGACAACAACGGACACGGAAACAATAGCTTATATGATAGCCAAACAGCGTCTTGACAATCCGAGTATAGAAACCTCCGTTGAAAAGACGGTAAGCAAACTTATAGGAGCGTTTTCGCTTATCGTTATGAGTCCGACAAAGCTTATCGCCGCGCGCGACCCGTGGGGATTCAGACCGCTGTGCATGGGCAGAAAGGGCGATGCGGTTATATTCGCATCTGAATCATGCGCTATTGACAGCATAGGCGCTGAATTTGTAAGGGATGTTGAACCGGGTGAGATAGTTGTTGTTCAGGGAGGAAAAATAAAATCTATTGATACTTATAAAGGCAGCAAGCCAAAGGGCAGATGTATTTTTGAATATATATATTTCGCGCGCCCTGACAGTACTATTGAGGGACAGAGCGTGCATGAATCAAGAATGCTTGCGGGAAAATATCTTGCTATGCAGAAACCTGTAGACGCGGATGTGGTTATAGGTGTTCCGGATTCGGGAATAAGCGCGGCTCTTGGGTATTCGCTCCAGTCGGGTATTCCGTACGGACTTGGTTTTATCAAAAACAAATATATAGGAAGAACATTTATACAGCCGTCGCAGTCTATGCGTGAGGATGCTGTGAGAATAAAGCTGAATGTGCTGAAAGATACGGTTGACGGAAAAAGGGTGGTTATGATAGACGACTCTATTGTGCGCGGTACAACGTCAAAGCATATAGTAAATCTGCTCCGCGAAGCCGGCGCGAATGAAGTCCATGTGCGTTCATCGTCACCGCCGTTTATGTGGCCGTGCTATTTCGGAACGGATATTCCGTCAAGAGATCAGCTTATAGCCTGCAATCATTCGATTGATGAAATATGTGAAATTATCAATGCGGACAGTCTTGACTTTCTGAGTCTGGAATCGCTTGAAAAGATAACGCCTAATACGGCGCCCGGTTTCTGCACGGGATGTTTCTCAGGCAGATATCCGGTGCCGGTAGATATCGTAGATGAAAAGGAGGATGATTAACCGATGAAAAATGGTCTGTATCTTCCCGGAGATACCGATTTATACTGTCTTACAGCCGAAAAATTCTCGCGCGGACGCAGTAATATTGAAATAGTTGAAAAATTGATTTCCTCGGGGATTAAAATAATCCAGTACCGCGAAAAGGAGAAAGCGGTTAGGGACAAGTATAACGAATGTCTTAAAATTCGTGAAATGACAAAGCAGGCGGGTGTAACTTTTATTGTCAATGATGATGCCGCGCTTATGCTCGCTGTTGACGCGGACGGAATACATATAGGACAGGATGACCTTCCGATAAATGAGGTCAGAAAGATTGTCGGTGATAAAATAATCGGCTTGTCCACTCATTCGCCGGAACAGGCGAAAAAAGCTGT
>CAZLOX010000110.1:5591-7945 GCA_964561265.1 uncultured Lachnospiraceae bacterium | reverse complement strand
GCATACGGCGTTGTCGCCCATATTTTCAACGGCGGTCAAAAAGGAGCTTTTATTAAAAAATCCGGTGTCTAACGCTACAACTCCAAAGGGAGAGGAAAAAGAAAAGGAGTTCCTTAACGCGCAGCAATGCCGGGAACTGCTCGGTTTTTTGGATGAGTTTACAAATCCGCAGCTGCCGGGAGCCGTAAAAATGCTTTTGTATACCGGAATGAGGGTAGGGGAACTTACGGCTCTGCATTGGGATGAGGTTGATTTGGATAACGCGGTTGTTACCGTAAAATACAACCTGTACAGAGCGAACGGAGAGTATAAGCTGTCCTCGCCGAAAACCAAAAGCAGCGCAAGAATAATCGCTTTGCCGCCGCAGGCTGTGGAATTGTTAAGAGAGCAGAAAGAATGGCAGGAGCGGCGCAAATCAGAAGCGGGAGACAGATGGATAAACCGAAACGCAGTATTTACGGGCGAGTACGGAGAATATATGAACAGGAATTATATCAATCTTCAATTTAAAAGACTGCTGGAAAAACATAATTTTCCGAATGTGCACATACACGATTTAAGACACGCAAACGCGTCTCTGCTGATAAACATGGGAGTGCCAGTCAAAGTGATTTCCGAACATCTCGGACACACGGATACAAGAGTTACCGAAAATATCTACGCTCATGTGTTTAATGAAACAAGGGCGAAAGCGTCGGAGGCAATCAGTATGGCATTGGCGGATGTGAACGAGCAGACGGATGAGTAATTGATTACATATGCATGAGCTGATTGGAAATGTACAGTTTTTCGGTCGGCTTGGTGTTTATCTGGTGTTTAAATCTTTGAAAAAAGGTTAAACGATATTAAACGAAATACATTTTTGAGTTAAACAAAACCGCATTAAACGGACGTTTCCTGACGATGTTAAACGATATTGATGATTGGAATTATTGTTCGAGAAGGAGAATATCTGGACGTTTGACAGTAAGGGCGAACTCCTGCTGACCATAATGTCAAGCATAGCTCAGGAGGAGGCTCGCTCGATTTCGGAGAACTGCACATGGGGACAGCGGAGAAGGTTTGCTGAGGGTAAAGTGTCGGTTCCGTATTCAACATTTCTCGGTTATGATAAGGGCGAGGACGGGAATCTTGTTATCAATGAGAAGCAAGCGGAACTTGTACGCAGAATTTACGGAATGTTTCTGCAGGGGCAGAGCGCGTATGCAATAGCAAGAATACTGACCAATGATGGCATCCCTTCGCCAAGCGGGAAAGAAAAATGGCACGTCAAAACGATCAAACATATCCTGACAAACGAAAAATACAAAGGCGACGCTCTTTTGCAGAAAACATATAGCGATAATTTCCTGACGAAGCGTCAGAAATTAAACAGGGGAGAGGTACAGCAATATTACGTTAAGAACAACCATGACCCTATCATAGACCCAGATACGTTTGATATGGCTCAGACATTGATGCAGTCATTAAAAAGAGGGAAAAACCGCATAACCTGCGTACATACATTTTCAAGCAAAATAAAGTGCGGCGAATGCGGAGGGTGGTACGGTTCAAAAGTATAGCATTCCACAGATAAATACCGGAAAGTCATATGGCGGTGCAATCATAAATTCTGCAATGAACACAAATGTGGAACTCCGCATCTTAACGAGAACGAAATAAAACAGGTTTTCATATCGGCAGTGAACAAGATGATAACAAGCAAAAGCAAGGTTATAGCTGACTTTGAACTGATAAAATCGAAAGTATTTAATACCGATGAACTTGAACATGAAAAGACCGTACTTGAACATGAACTTGCAGAAACAGCTGAACTTATGCAGAAATGTATGAAGCAAAACGCTTATACAGTGCAGAATCAGAAGGAATATACAAAGCGTTATAACGGCTTGACTGAACAGTTTGATACGCTGAAAGTACGGCTTGATGAGGTAAACCAGCAGATTGTTGATAAAAACGCACGAAAGGCAAAAACTCAGATATTTATACAAAATCTGAAAAAGCAGGGGAGTGTCATAACCGAGTTTGACGAGGATTTATGGCTTAACACTGTGGATTTTATAACGGTGCATTCAAAAGAGGATATACGGGTGACCTTCAAAAACGGCGATGAGATAAAAGTGTGAATGGCGTATAAAGGAACTCCGGCATAGATGATTGTCTGTGCCGGAGTTTTTTGATTGGCGTTAAAATAAATATTCTATGAATATTGCAATGGACAGTCTGATTCCCTGATTGTTCTATTAACATATCTGCGATATAAGTGATTAATTATATCGGATTTAAGTATAATCTGTTATTGTAATGACATACCGAATTTTTTGAGTTCATCTATTTTCTTAACCAAGCCATTT
>CAZLOX010000110.1:2940-5581 GCA_964561265.1 uncultured Lachnospiraceae bacterium | reverse complement strand
TTCCGTGCTTTGTGCTGTAAACACGCCAATATCTTCAAAGTTAAGAAAGTTGAGAAAATCGCCCTCATATGAAAACATTGCTTCTTTATACATATTAGCGTCGTCTGAACTTAAAATCATAGCGACCTTGCGAACTTTTTCAATTTTTTTGGTTTTAGTGAATATGCGGCAGAATAAAATCTGTCAATAATATATTTAAGCTGACCGGATATGCCGTAATAATAGATAGATGAGGCTATGACTAACATTTCAGCTTAAAAATCAAGCTCTATGCTGTGTGACAATGGCGTCATATCAGATAAGCCATTCCATATGAAAAGTTTTGCCATTTTCGGAGCGGACGAAGTTGTAATATTTTTTTCAAAATTTTCTCCTGAGCTTGCTCCAGCCGTTACAGTATCCTTTGCTATTCCGACAAGGCTTCCTTTTTCATCATACAAAGCGTACAATATATCCGCCTGTGTCTGCGAGTCAAGATTATTAACATATCTTCCTGAAATCACGTATTCATTATCGTTTACGCACGTAACTTCCGAAACAAGAGCATCGAATTTTGCAGTACTGTCGTGTATTGACAGTCCGATATTATCTATCGTTACAACCTGCCACCATCCTCCTTGGCGAATACCGAAATCAATCTGCTCAACGGGATGTTCACCGAATACTGCCGGTGAGGCATATCCTTCTGTTCCGCTGTTTGATGCGGGAATCCATTCTCCGCTGTCGGTCACTACCGGGTTTCCGTTTACTAAAAACCTGTACGTATTATCCTCTTTTCTGAAATCTACGCTTATATTTATCATTTTCTCAAATATATTACTTGTACCGCGGGCAATATTATACATAATATTCTGTGTTTTTGAATTATCAAGGGCTATAAGATCAAGGGATGAGTTATTAACGGAACTTGCCTTCTGATATTCTGCCCTCAGTGCAGCAAACGGTGTCTGATTCGAATCGCAGAGTGTAATATAATAATACGCTCCGTCATCATAGGAATCATCGCATTTCAGATATATCTGAAAGCTCAGGCGTAAATTCTCAGACAAATACATATCAGTTTCGCGCTCAGCTGTTGTTCTGTCTGTGCCGCTGTTTATTTCCTTTGCAATACGGGCATCACGCAGATTAAGCGAAAGAGTTCTGTCACTTCCGAAACTGCTGCCATTTCCAAAACGAATAGTATTGCCGGATAAACCGAGATTATCCCCACGCTGAATAACCACCTCATTTGTCGGCCCCGCAACCGACCATCCGTCACGATTTTCAAGTATTGCGTTCAGAGAATCTCCATCCTCAAAATCTTCTATATACAATGAAGAAAATCTCTCAAACTGAGCAAGAACTGTTATTTCCTCTGAAGAAAGCGGAACACTGTATAATCTCACATCATCAATTGCACCGTTCCAGTATCCCGGACTTGTTGCAGCTGCTGCCGCGCCCGTGCCGCTGTCGTTCGGCTTAACGCCGATTCCGAGCGGCGCAAAAGATGTTTTTAACGAACCGTTATAACCTGTGCTTGCCACTTCAATTCCGTTTCTGTACAAACGAATACGCGATCCGTCAGCCACGGCCGCTACGTGCTGCCATACACCAAGCGGAAACTGATTTGGTTCCGAACAACTCACTTCATTATTGTTTGCCTGTGTTACATGGACGCTGAGTCTTCCTGAATTACTTTCAAGGCCAAGCTGAATTTGTCCCGTGGTATTTTCGCCCCAATTTTTCAGGATAGTTGCCCATGTGTTAAGACCGTCCGCCTTTACCCATGCACTGTATGTAAATACATTTGACGGCTTTTCATAGTTCGGAATAATCGCATAATCAGATAAACCGTTGAAACTCACTGCTCCATCAAGACGGCCGCCTGTACGAGTTCCGCCCATAAGTGAGGCATTGTTTCTGTGCGGCGAGCTGTCTGTCAGCACCATTCCTTCACTCTCGTCCATTTTCCACATTCCTAAATCCGGTTCTGGCAGAGGTGATGGAACGGACGCCGGTTTTTCCGGTATATCAGTTTCTTCCGGTGTAGGAGCGGGGGAGGGGATTCCCTCAGCCGGTTCAATTTCATATGTTTTTCCGACATCGGTACTGAAAATACAGCGATTTCCGTCTTTCTGTGTTTCTATAAGGTTTCCGTTCTCCCTGACGCAAAGTTCAAGTCCCTCCCATGGATTTTCTATAACGCATTGCTTTCCTGCTTCGCTTGTAATGCTTATAGTCTGTACCACATTATTCCTGATTTCTGCATCGACAAGGAATGAACCATACGCACGCATATGCCTGAATTTCGCGTCATGCCATTCCGGCCATACGGGAAACATCCTTAAAACACCCTCATGACTTTGCATGAGCATTGAATTTATTGCCTCTATAACGCCGGCGCCTTCAATGCCGTGACCATTGCTCTGGTAAGTCAGATTCGGCTGTCTGACTGCCTTGATTCTCTTTTTCATTTTATCCATAAGGTCTTCTGCCGGCCAGCCCACTCTTGCGCCCATTACGAAAATGTTTGCGAATGCGTTTCCCTGATTCCATGAATTCATAACACGCAGACTGTTTCTTGCGATTTCAAGAAGTTCCGGATCTGAATCAAGACCGATATTATCGCCGGGGAAGATATTCTGCATATTAACCGGAT
>CAZLOX010000110.1:0-2930 GCA_964561265.1 uncultured Lachnospiraceae bacterium | reverse complement strand
ATATTTCAGGACGGTTTTCGCTTTCCCTGAAAACAGTTATTCCGTTATATTCTGTTGTCGGCGCGGCACTTAGATTATCAAGTATATCCTGCCATTTTTCACGGCGGTCCTCGTCAACACCCAATGTTTTACTCATGGGGATTATATTCTTATACAGATTACGCACAAACGCAAGGTCTATACATGGATTAGTGTCATTTGAACCCGACCAGCTTTCCCGGGCACTGCTCTCGTAAACAACATATCTGCCTGACGCGTCCTTCTGCAGATACGCGTCCCAGAAATCCGCAACCGCCAGCAAATACGGGTATGCCGTATTTTCAAGGAAATCTATGTCCTGCGTATAATTATAATACCACGTGAATGGAATTGACGCGAAAACTGCATGTGACTTCATTCCGCAGTCAAAATATGTTTCCATTCCCCATGGACCTATATGTGACGGATATTGAATGCCCGGCAAACCATCAGGGAATCTTACACCGTTTACGCTTGTAATATTTCTTGCTCTTGCACGCCCGTTATCCATAAAATCAAGTATCGGCTGGAACATATTTACCATTTGTTCAAGTCTGTTGGAGGATGCCATTCCATTAAACGGCCCGTAATAGTTATAGTCAAGCGTGTAGTCGCCGCCCCATGCGGGATCCTCGGTTGTTGTCCAATGTCCGAAAATTCCGGGAGCGACCTTTCCCTCGCGGCTTGCCGCTCCCATTTGGTACAGTGAGCCATAATAATATTCTTCAAGAATATCATCATTTAAGACAACATATTCTTTCATCCAGTAATCTTTCCACCATTGAGCCCGTTCGTTGTCAAAACGGGTAATTGTGTTACCATCAATTTCTGATAAGATGGTCTTTGTGTTTTCAAGTGCGTCAGTATTTTCCCTGCCGCCGTCTGTAACAGACACAAGATATACTGTCTGTCCAGCAGGAATTGTAAAGGAAACAGATGCAGTGTTGTCATCAACATTTGAAACTGTGACATTATCAGCACCTACAGGTGTTACTGTCACTGCGGCATAGTTTGACCACTGCGAGCGGCGAGGGGTTGATTTCGTAATCCACGCCATATTGCCGTCTGTACCGGCGGCTGTAGGATAGTCGTTTGCAGCTGCTGCCCATACCTCTGCGGTTATTTCAACATCTCCATTTTCAATGCCGCTGATTTCCGTAATCAGCACATTGTCATTGGGCGCTACCCATGAGCGCGTATGCAGAGGATTTCCGGAAAATGTGAGGTCAGAGGTAAGCTCGGCGTCCAGAATATTCTGAATAAGACTGTACTGCACGGTATCCTGTCCAGAAGATGTATTCTTGATGTTTATGCCTCCTATTGCTTTAGGTTTTCCGTCTGAACCATCGCTTTGCGCTTCGCTCCAGAAATCGGACTTTGCTATATAATAGGTCTGAGAGTTTTCATCCCCTCCCTGAACTACTGCAAGATCACCGTTTCCCAGAATTGCACCGGAGGTCATATTCTGCGTTACAACATTTGATGGAGGCGAATCCCATTCACCGCGGTACTGCGATATTATTGAACAGATCTCTGTCCACTCATCTTCGTCATCTGCTAAAGCGGTCGTAGGAATGCTTCCTGCCGCAGAGCAGAATACTGTCAAAGTTAAGACTGTTGAAATAATTTTTTCTTTCATTTTAATACTCTCCTTTAAATATTATTTTGTAGATTCTCTTACTGAAATTCCAGCCGGCAGAGCGGCCTTTTTTGCCTGTGCTCCGGATTTTATATAAGACAGAAGCATTTTCATTGCAGTGATGCCCATGTCATAAAGCGGTTCGTCAATGGTGGTAAGCGACGGATACAAAAATTTCACGTAGGTTTCGTTGTCAAGCGACATCACGCCGAAACGCTCCGGAATTTTTATTCCTCGCTTCGCACTCATTTTCATCACGCAGAAGCACTCAAATGAAGTGGATAAAAACGCGTCGAAATTTATACCGGAGTTTAACAGTTGATCTGAGGCGGTATAAAAATCATTATCGTTCTCACAGCCTATAAATCCTTCATACTGTATTAAATTTATACCGCATTCTCCTGCTGCTTCAATGCAGCCCTGAAGCCGTTCAGCTTCTGCATAATTAAGATCCTTGGTTTTTTTCTTCAAAACATAACATATATCCTTGTAACCACATTCAGCAAGGTAGCTGACTGCAAGACGCGCACTTTGCACATAATCAACGTCTATACTGCTTATGCTTTCAATATCCTTCGCACCCTTGACGCACACAAATGGAATCTGCGACGCGATAAGTTCTTCGATAATGCCTTCCTCTGCAATACCGACATATGATATGAAAATCACTCCGTCTATTCTGTTTTGCATATAATATTTTTTAAAATCATATTCTCCGTCCACGTCGCGTTTTCCTGAACATAAAACCATACTCAAATCAATCTCGCTGCAGACCGATTTGATTCCATCAACAAGTGGGGCAAATACAAATGAACTTGTTTGCCATCCGGATATTATACCTATTGCACTTGAACTCTGACTGCGCATATTTTTTGCGTTGATATTCACCCGATAACCAAGTTTTTTTGCCGCTTCAAAAACCCGCTCCCGCGTTTCCGGTTTTATATTTTTTCCTTCTGTTCCGTTAAGTACAAATGAAACCAGTGTTTGTGAAACTCCGGCTTCCTTCGCAACATCACGGCTTGTTACTCTGCTTTTCATTCTATACCTCCTTGTTATACTGTTAATACGTATTACTAATACGTATTAACAGTATAACATATTTATATGTACATGTCAATAATAAATTTAATAATTTGTATAATTAAATCGTAGAAAGTTTTCTGTGCTTATTTTTAAGATGGGATAAAATGTAAATTGTTCTGCTTCGTTTCAGTAAAAATAGTCATAATCATAGATGTAATGATTCTTGCAGTGCTTAATGCAGTTAAGT
>CAZLOX010000109.1:0-7955 GCA_964561265.1 uncultured Lachnospiraceae bacterium | reverse complement strand
TGTTTTTATTTTATTACTTTGAGCTTTAGGTGTCAAGTTTTATTATACAACATCACGATGAATCTAAATCATGCGGTTTTATTGAAGAACAGATTGCGCAGCCGTACCTGTTTATGAATATGAGTGTTATTGATGGTAAAGGGTCCATTGACAACTTCACGATAAAAAAGGCGACCACTTTATACTCCCAAGCGGTTATGGAACAGCCGGGTTTGACAGCGATATGCAAATAATCGTATCGTATGTCAAATAAACACAATATTAACGGTGTCGGAGCATCCGATAACAAAAATAATAGATTATATATATTTTTGGAGAAATGGTAACTTGAAAAGACAATAATTGTTTTGTACAATAGAAATGGTAAAAAGGAAGATTACTGTACGATCGGAGATGATGAGCACCGGATATCAATTTATGTATTAAAATATTTATATAAACTGAAAGGAGAGAAAAGAGTATGAAAAAAAGTATTAAAAAAATATTGTCAGCAGTGATAGTCCTGGCAATGACAGCGGGTTTTACTTTCGTGTTACATCCTGAAGCGGCAACGGAATTTGTTGTGTACGATAATTTCGCAAATCTCGATTTTGAGAACGAGGGTTCGTTTAGTGTGTATACAGGTGGTCTTTACGGGCAAAGTACAAGCAATAATGAACAGTATATGCTTGTAACCGACGGCGAAGACGACTGGGCGCCGCAGCATGGCAGAAGTGCCGTGTATATCGGCGGAACCGGATCTGTGTCTCTGTGGTCGGGCACCACTTCATCACCGGGTGGTCTCACTCCTAAGGACGGCGACCTTATAAGCGGCACATATTGGCTGAAAATTATGCAGGAAAAGCCTTATTCAGGCTGGCAGCAGCCGAAAATAAGATTATATATGAAAAACGCAGCAGGAGAAGCGGTAGATCTTGCCATAACGAAAAATCTGAATGTTGATGAAGGCAGTGTATGGCAGCTGAATCCGTATACATGGACACAGATGGAGCTTGAATCCACAGGTGCTCCGTATGAGGAAGGCGCCGCGCTGACTTGGGAGATTACAACGACCAATCAGGTGGATTTGCCGTATATGATAGATAATGTACAGTTCGGCGCATACAAAGAGGTTACGGATCGTATTGATATTCCGCCGTATACCCCGTATAGGCTGACACAGCACCTTGATTTTGAGGACCCGTCGGCATTTGAAGACGGCGTAAACTATCACGGCGCTGTTGAGTTTAAATATAACGATACAACCTATGAAGCAGCAAGCGGCAAAGGCGCTGTGTACATAGACGGCAGAAACGGCGGCTTTTCATTCTGGGGCGGCGGAGAAATCCATGATGTATCGGAAAATTCAGAGGTTATAGGAAGCTTTAAATTTAAACTTATGCAGCCTTTATACGATGCCGAGAAGGATGAAGCTAACGGAAGTAAGTGGTTTAAACTGCCGCATATTACCATTACAAAGAACAAGACCGAAGAGGTTGCATATTTTGATCCCGATGAGGTGAGTGTGGTTAATATCGGAGCGTACAGATGGTACGAGCTGCCGATTAAATCAACAGGCGTTACAGTAAATCCGGGTGACGTTATCAATTATACAGTTGAGAAGGTTGAAGGCAGCGGAATTATGTTTATGCTTGATGATATTTCAATCGGCAGCCCTGTGGAGGAGGAAGAACCAGTAGAGAGAATTCCGATTCCTCCGTATACTCCGTATAATCTGACACAGAACCTTGAATTTGAGGATTCATCGGTGTTTGTAAACGGAACAAACTATTGGTGCCATGACGGCGTTGTTGATTTCAAATATGATGATCAGGAGTATCCTGCGGCAAGCGGTAACGGAGCTGTGTACATAGACGGAACAAAAGGTTCCTTTACTTTCTGGGGCGGCGGCGAGCTTTGGCAGGCGCCGGAGAATTCGACTGTTATAGGAAGCTTCAAATTCAAGCTTATGCAGAAGTTAAACGACGCTGAGGAAGCTGAGGCTAAAGGAAGCAAGTGGTTCAAGCTGCCTGAGATGACCTTTACAAAAAAGGACAGCGGCGAAGAAGTTGCATATTTTGATCCCGACGAGGTGAGTGTGGTTGATATCGGAGAGTATACATGGTATGAACTGCCGATTAAATCAACAGGAGTTACAGTAAATCCGACTGACGTTATAAACTATACGATAGAGAAGGTTGAAGGCAGCGGAATTATGTTTATGCTTGACGATATTTTAATCGGATGCCCTATTGGAGAGGTGCCGAGTGAGCCTGGTGAGAAAATCTCCGGTGCCGCGCCGAAGGTAAACAGCTATTCGGGCTATAACGGTGATTTTGAAAGCATAAGCGGCGAACTGCCAGATAACTGGGGAATGTGGACGTCTAACCAGGATCAGGACAACGGCGTGAATGCGTTCAATGTTATCAAAGATTCACCGCTTGCATACAGCGGAATTACAATGATAGAGGCTGTGAGAGGCGGATCAATGTGGAGTATCAGCGCCGATGTATCTGACAAAGCCGGACAGCTCATAGGCGGAAGCTATATGCTTTATATCGGTGAAGACTGTGATCTTACAAAGGATTTTCCGCAGGTAACAGTAACATATGTTGCAAATGGAGAGACGACTACAATAGCAGCATCGCCGAAGAATGCGAATGAGATTGACGTAGTTCAGGGCTGGAATAGGATTCCGATACTTCCAAGCGGCACTATGATACCAGAGAATGCTGAAAGAGCAAATCTTATGATAATCGCTCCGAGTCTGGCTGCTGGTAATCCCGAATATGCGGGCAGATTCTATATTGATAATATTGATATAGGAACAATAGTGCCGGAGATATACGTTAACGATATGTCCAAAGTACAGGTAAACGATGGTACAGTAAGCTGTGATGTTATTATCACAAACGCCGAGACTGACGAGGATATTACGGCAGACGTTATTACAGCCGTATATGATGACGGAAAGCTTATAGGAATATCCTATGATGCGGACACAGCAATATATGGACGCGGAAGCAGTGTGGCATCAACGAAGTTTAAGAGAAATATAGCGGCAGCCGCAAGCGGCGCACTTAAAGTAAGCGTAATGGTTTGGGATAAGAACATGACACCGCTTACCGAAAGGGTTGATGTATACGGCGGCAGCAGCACATATTCATATGATAATGGAAATATTAAATATGTAGGCAGATGGGTTGACAGCGGAAACTGCATGAGCAGCAACTGGGGAGGTGCGTATTTTAAGACCGTATTTACGGGAACAAGCGCGGCTCTGGAGCTTAAAGGCGGGGCGGACATCTATGTGTCGATAGACGGCGGCGAGTATGTTTCGTATAACCCTGCGGGAGCGGGAAGGTTTGTTGTTGCCAAAGGACTTACAAATGGCAGACATACGTTAAAGGCAGCGTCAAAGTATACCTTTGATTCTATCAGACTCGCGGGCATTACGCTTGACGAGGGCGCGGTTTTAGAGACACCGGAGATGTCGGATATAACGATAGAATTTATCGGCGATTCAAACACAGCGGGATATCTCCTGCCAAATAATCAGCTTGATAACTACTCATGGATTGCGGGTGAGGAACTCGGCGTTGAGCATGTTCATATAGCGTATACGGGAATGGCTCTCTCGGACGGTATTTATAACAATAATATTAAAAGAGACGTTGGTATGTCGGTTATGTACGATAAGACTAAGCCAATGGACGGGAGAGATACCCAAAACTGGGACAGCACGGTATATTCGCCGGATCTGATATGCGTAAATCTCGGCGCAAATGATACAAACGAGACGGCTGTGTCGGGCGGTACTGAAAAGTATAAGGAAACGCTGCCTGTATTCTTAGCGCACCTTAAAGAGATTCATCCCGACGCGGAGATAGTTGTGCTTATATCCACATCATCAGCGCAGGGAACAGTTCTTCACACTGTTATTCCCGAGATTGTTGAAGGAATGGCCGACAGAACAATAAACTGGTTTGACGCAAACGCATGGATAAACAATGATATGGCAGCAAATGTTCTTTCTGACAACGTACATCTTAGTCAGGCAGGCAATAAGGTTGTGGCAGAAAATTTAAGTGAGATAATTGCAGGACTTCTGGGATTGTAAGCAGACTGAGAGAGCGCCCTCGGGCGCTCTCTTATAAAAACAGAGAGGGAATGTTTATGAGAAAAGTAAATTTATTGATTTTAGCCATAACAGTATTTATGCTGATTTTCGGAGAATATGACTGTTATGCCGACAATGACGATATAACGATATTGTTTAATAATTCTCCCTCGTATATAATGGATAAGGAGGATGCAGGATTCAGGGTATCGGTGTATTCGACAGGCACCGGAACTGAATATCTTATAAACTATACGGTAGATGACACTGAATATACCGATACGGTAAGCACATCGGCTTACAGGAGAGAATACAAGGATATAAAGCTTGCGGATATGAAAAAAGGGATACATAAGTTGAATGTATCGGTGGTAAAAGACGGTGAGGCGGTAAAGAGCCTTTCGGCGGATATATGTGTAATAGATTATTATGAAAAACTTTTTATGGACGAATATTCAAGAACATATATGTCCACACATTTTCTTTTTGACAATCAGACTGACTTCACGGATCTTGGAATAATGAAGAAGATAGGTGTTGCGGGAGTCAGGGACGAAATATACTGGGAAACGGTAGAATGGAAAAAAGGTATTTTCGATTTCCAGAGACCGGACGGTTTTATGCCGAAACTCCGGGAAGAGGGGATGGACACCTGTATAATATTTGATTATTCCAATCACAATTATGTAACGACAAGCGTTAACGGTGAGGCGGCAACAAACAGAACGGCACCGCGTACAGCAGAGGAAATGAAGGCGTTTGTTAATTATGTAAAAAGGCTTCTTGAACAGTATCCGCAGATAACAAGTGTTGAAATCTGGAACGAGCCGAACTGGGGATTCTGGGAACCGGAGCCGAATGCGATTGATTATGCGGCAATGGTCAAGGCGGTATCAAATGCAGTAAGGGAGATAAATCCTGATATTTGCATTATGGCGGGTTCATTGGTGTTCGGCGGTGAGGAAAGTGATTTTTTGAGAGAAATGTTAGACGAGGGTATTTATGCCTACGTTGACGCAATCTCAACTCATCCGTATACTCATCCTAACGGAACAGACAGGCTGCTTGAACGAAGACTGGACAGTATAAACGATATAATAAACGAATATGGCGGCTTTAAAGGTCATATCGCAACAGAAACAGGAGCAACAACAGCAAACTCATCAGCGGGATGCAGCGAGGATAAACAGGCTTCGGAAATAGTTAAAACATATGTATATGATGACAGCCGTAATATTGATTCTACATACTGGTACACCTTCAGGGATACCGGTGATAATCCTTATGAGAACGAGGACAGGTTCGGAATACTGCATAGGGACTACACAGCAAAGCCGGCGCTTGCGGTGTTATCACAGTACACGAACAGATTAAACGGTGCGGTATATTGCGGCAGACTTAATATAAATAACGGCGTAAAGGCGTTCTTGTATATGGCGGAAGGAGTGCCGGTGGTTGTTGCATGGACAACCGGAGAGAGCGCGGAGATAACACTTGATAACAACGGCGTTCAGGATATGTACGGCAATTCGGCAGAAATGGGAGATACGGTTAAGCTTACCACAGAGCCGGTGTATATCTGGGTATCGGATGAAGATATATATAAGCAGTCGGCGGAATATGAGCTTGGCGAAATATATAATGCATTGTCCGATAAGCTTGGATTGAGCCGTTTTGAAGCGTGCGATAATGCGGAAGACGCGAAAAAATGTTTTAGTGCAATACTCGAAAGAGGGCTTATGCTCATAGATGATGTGTATAATAACCACAGTTTTTCGGAGCGGAAGATGATGAGTACGCTTGATACTTTGTATTCTGCTGCGGAAAAATACGCGCTGCTCTCAGGTATTTACGGCGGAACGGCAGATTTGGACTATACAAATACCACGTTTGAAGATGCCAAAAATGCAGTATACGCACAAACGGGAGTTAAGCAATACAGCAGCGCGGTGCTCAGGAGGGCGAAAATCTGTACAGAGCGCATGAATGAGATAAGCGATATGGAGGATAATCCGGCAAAGAATACGGCTGTGACGTATTACGGAATGTGCGGAAGATTTTTGTCAGAATTATCGGAGCATATTGCAGGTTATGAGAAGACCGGCAACAACAGAGATGTTCTGCTCTACACCTCAAAAACAAATCTTGAGCTGGAGGATAAATGCGATTTGACGGTAACTGCCGAAAACGGCGGGAAAAATCCTATAAAAAATGCGTTAATTGAGATAAAAAATGAGAAAGGTGAAAAAGCGGCGGCGGTAAAAGTCGATATAAACAGTGAAAGCTCCGCAACGGCAGATATAACGATACCGTACTGCAATTTTATGCTTAGAGGTGAAAATAAGCTGTATGTGTGTCTTGTCGGTGAGGATGGAGATGAGATTGCAAGGCGTGGAATAAACATCAATGTAACCTCCTCCGGAAGAGCGAGTGATTTGTATCAGAAATACAGCTTTGAGGATGCTTCGGCGTTTATTGCCGGCGAAAACTTTTCCTGCAGTGACGGGGCGGTACAGTTTATGACAGATAATTCAGATTATCCCGCGTATGCAGGTAAGGGTGCGGTATACTTTAACCTGTATCCGGGCAACCTCGGATTTTCGTTTTGGGATAGTTCGGAGACTGCCCCTGCTGCAGGAGACGGAAGTACGCTTGGCGGATATTTTATGTTCAAGCTGATGCAGCCGCTTTATGACGCGGCAGAAGCTGAGGCGGCGGGAAAAGCATGGTTCAAGCTGCCGCAGATGGTGTTTAAAAAGGGCGGCAGCGAAGGAGAAACGCTTGCGTATTTTAATCCGGATAATTTCAGTGTGGCTGATATTGAACCGTATACATGGTATAGAATACCGCTCACGTCAACAGGAGTGACGTTTACCTCGTCAGATATTGTGTACTGCAATATCACTAATACGTCGGGCAGCGGAATAAGGTTCATGCTGGACGATATAATACTTACCTGCATTAACGGGGATTCAGAGCCGACGTCAACGCCCACGTTGCCCCCAACGTCCACGCCGGCATCGATGCCAACGCCCATGTTGACGCCAACGCCAACGCTGACACCGACCCAAAGGCCGACATCGACGCCAACGCTGACACCGACACTGACACCTGCTCAGACGCCGACGCCGTCACCGTCACAGAAACCGGCAGTGGAGATATCGGTTCCGCATTTTTACAAGGATGGGGAAGAAACGGATTATGCTGCTGAAGGCGATATTGAGTGCCGTATAACGATAAGGAATAACACATCAGACAAGTGTGAGATCCCCTCAGCTATGATATTATGTGTATATGATGACAGCGACAGGCTTGTGGGGCTGGCAATCGGAAGCGGAGACCGCTCACTTGCAGGAGGCGGAATGTCAGAGCTTATTGCAGATATTACTATGCCTGATATGAGCAAGGGCGGATTTTATGCAAAAATATTATTGTGGAATGATATAGAGAGTATGATACCCGCGGCTGCGGCATGGGAAATAAATAAAAATTAACATAATAAGGAGGATAATTACAATGAAGAGAGTATATTCAGTAGTTTTGGCATTTGTGTTCACCATCTGTGCCTTAATGCCCGCAGCGGTAAATGCAAAGGAGCTTTTCATCCCGTACGATTCATATTCGCTGCTTGATTTCGAGGGCGCGGATCCGGATAGTAGCACATGGGGCGGAGAAGTGGAATTAAAATTTGTTAAAGATGATCCCGACTTAACGGCGCATACGGGAAACGGCGCAATGTATGTAAATTCAGACGGCGGTAAGTTTTCCGTATGGGGCGGACCTGCCGGCGGCTCAGAAAATATGCCTAAAGCCGGAGATAAGGTTGTAGGATATTTCTATTATAAGCGTGTAAGTC
>CAZLOX010000108.1:2365-8029 GCA_964561265.1 uncultured Lachnospiraceae bacterium | reverse complement strand
ATTCTGTCAATCAGCGTCATATCCTTTTCTTCATCCGACATAACAAATTCCTCGCCCATATCACGGATAATGTTTTCGTCCAAATCCCTGCCAAGAGCCTTAAAAGCCTTTACTTCAGTATAGTACGTCTTTATAGAGTCATCGGAAAAATCGGTATCCATAAGCATTTTATTCAATCTCTCAAAATACCACGGATTTATTCCCTCCTCAATCCATTTAGCCGATTCATCATATGTTCTGTATACGCTGCATACATCTTCCAATCCTTCAACTGTGACAGTTGTATCATCTATATACTCCTGCGCTTTTCTGCGCATATATTTTAATGTTTCATCCGTAGTATCAGCAGGGATTTTTTCAGCTATTTTCCTCAGTTCCTCCTTAACATCCGTCACAGGCTTTGCCGATTCATCCTTAGGCGCTTCAATATAAACCTCGGCGGCGCTTGCATAATAGGAATTTTCTGTATTTGACATACTGTCTCTTGCTATAATCCGCACATATCTTGCTGTTACAGGGTCAAATGTGGCAGTCCGTTCAGGATTTTCGCCCTCAACAGAATCATACTTCCATGTGCCTTTTGCTGTTGGCGTCCATGTTTCACCGTCCATTGAAGTCTGTATTTCAAATTTTGTTATATTTCCGTTTATCGCTCCGGTAGTTCCGTCATTATATCTCGCAACATAAACATATCTTGAAATAATATGATTTTCTCCCATATCTATTGTGAGTATATACGGCGGTTTTTCACTGTCTGTTTCACCGTCGCGGTCAAAGTTCGCCATACTGCCTGCATTCCAATTTGTATGCCACTTTGTTGAAGTGTCACCGTCAATCGCCGCTGATGCGCTGTTATCGCCTGAAGATGTCTGCTGCGAATTTGCCGTTGCTTTAAACTTACTTCTGTCAAGCTTTATATAATCACCGTCCTCAATACCCGAATTAGATGTGGGTTCAGGTGTTTCTGTAGGAGCCGGAGACGTTGACGTTTCCGTTTTCTTTACTGCCAGTGCTGCAAAATTCGGTGCATTTTCTCCGGAAGGAGCCTGAATCTTTATTAAATGATGTCCTGCTGAAATATTCTCCGCCTTTAACGGCAATATATACATAAAGTCATTATTGTTACCTGTCGAATATTTTGTAACATCATCGTTGGTTTTTTCGGTAATGCCTTGTGATTTTCCGTCTATGGTCACTTCATAGCTGCGTTTGTCATTTGTATCACACAGTATATACAGCATATATTCCCCGTCTGCAGGGAACTTAGCATTTATTGTAACATATCCTTTCCACTTTGTGTCTGTCTGATTATCAAGCGCATTAACACGATTAAACTCAGCTTTCATGCCGTCCGTGTCAAATCCAAACATAGCGCTTATTTCATCGGTATTCTGCGTATTTCCGCAGGAAGCCTTTGACATAGCGCCGGAGGTACCGATGTTTGATATATCTACCGTTTCATCATCCACCCAGTATACCGTATAGTCCGTTTCTGCAAATTCAGTTTTAAGAAATAAACCGATAAAATTCGGGGCGCTGTTTCCCGACGGGGCCTGAATTTTCAGCTCATTTTCTCCACTTGCAAGCCTAATCTCCGTGCTGAATATTTTCATATTGTTCTTCGTTGAATATTCCGTTGCTTCCTCTGTCATTTGTGTTTTCCCCGATACACCGTTTGTCAGATTTGTAACCTCAAAAAGTCTGCCGTCTGTGGCTGTATAACCCAACACATACACCGTATATGTGCCTGATCTTTTAACATTGACTGTCTTTGTAACGCTTCCTATCCATTGTGTTGAGCTGCCGTTATCCAGTCCGTTGATTCTGTTGAGCGAGCCTATTTCACCGCCGTCCTCAGCATTTTCAAAGAACAGTTTAAGAGTATTGTCCGTATTTTTGAAATTTCCAAATGATTCCGATGCAGTATTACCGTTTGAGCCTTGATTATTTGTAACATCATCTGCCCAATATGGTCCGTATACAGCGGTTGTCCCTTCATCTTCTGCCTCGGGAACCGACGGTTTTATCACATACATTGCCTCAGATATGATTTCATCATTGATAAAATCTATTGCTTTAAGAACAACATAATCCTTGTAGACATCCACAACGTAACCCTCAGAGCTTGTTCCGTCAGTTACTCTCGTTGTTCCGTCGCTTTCTATAGGAACGGTACAGCTCGAAACATGAACCATATTGCAATACTCGCCGTCACCGTCAAAAACATTCAGATTACTGTTAAATTTCTGCAAATAGTATTTCCAGTGTGAATGACCGCTGAAATGCACCACATTCTTATATTTTTTCAGCAGCGAACGAAGTTTGATTTCCTGCGCGTTGCTTGCAGACATGATATTGGACGCAGGATAAAGCGTTTCACCGGTCAGAACATTATTCAGATTCCCGACTGTGTTATCAAGGAAAAGATGTTCCTCAAGAAATACGCGTTTATTTTTATAATTTTCAAGTTCATTTTCAATCCAGAACATCTCTTCATCCGAAAAAGGCTTGGGCATTCCTCCCTCCCATCGGTTCATACCCATATACAGAAACACATCATCGCCATGCTCAACCTTAAAATACAAAGGACAGCCGGTATATTCTTCCCAATCACTTCTCACTCCGCCGGCTGAATCATGATTTCCGCTTGACACATATACCGGCATCGTACTACTATATTTATCTATGGTTTCTTTATAAAGTTTCAGTTCGTTCTCAGTAATATCTCCGCATATGTTTACCATTTCGCAGCCATACTTACGGAAATAGTCCAGCGCATGCGGAAATTTTTCAGGATACTTTACCTGATGAACATCTGAAAGCTGTCCGAAAGAATATAATTTTTCTCCATATACTTCCTCCGAAAATTGTTTATTTTCCGGAAGTTCATAGCTTAACACTTCTCTGTCATCTATATAAGCTTTAAGATATAAAGCGTTCTCAGGGATAAAAAGCTTATCATGCAATGTTATGCTCTTTTCCTGATGATCCAAAATCCTTTGTTTTGCCAATGGCTTTGCATCTGCAATCATACCGCTTTCATCACACCAGTACAATACGCACTCACCGCTGATGTCATATGAAGTGATTGTGACATTTCCGCCGCCGTATGCGCTCAATTCGTTATTGAAATCAACACTAAGAGAATTTTCGGTAATTGAATAATCTCTGCTGCTTCCGATTGTTCCGTAAAAAGTTACTTCCTGTATCCGTATTTCTTCCGTCGGATTCCATGTGTCCGTATCAGGAACAATAACAATAAATCTGTAATCAATATCACTGAAAACAGCGTTTTTAACATCTGTCACCGTTCCTGCTGCAATTTGCTCCAGATTGTATTCGGACTGCATATTCTCGGATTTTGATAAATCTGTCTTGCTGCTTCCGACTGCTGTATCATGCGCTATTTTATCATCATCTGTTCCATATACGGCAACTTTATTTGACGTATTTGATGAACTGATTTCAATGCCGCTAAGCATAAAGCTTTTTCCATCGCCTGCGTCAAGCACAGCGCCTGCCGCATATGGCGCTGATTGAGCACGGCGTGTAATCCATTCCGTTTCCACATCACCGTCAAAGGCTTTTTCTGTATCGGTATTCACCATGCCCCATGAATTTACCAGATACTGTCCGAGATTTTCAATACTTTGCGCGTCTGCATATGCAAATACGGCAAATGAATTAACCAATGATAATATCATACAAAGTGATATTATCGCCGCAATCAGTCTATTTGTTTTTGTTTTCAAGGTTATCGCTCCCTTCTTATAAAATGCCTCTTCCAACTACCATTCCTTCAGAATTTACAATTTCTACTCTGACGCACGAAGAATTTACCATGTCCGTATTTAATGCGTAAATAGATTTCTTTGACGTTTCTGTGAGATTTTCTATAATAACCGTATCAATTATTGTTCCGTCTGTATCAATAAACTCCGCTTTTGCAGTGTATTCCTCCGCCGCGTCAGTGTTATTGACTATCCGCAAATAAGCTTCTCCATTGCCCTTTGCCGCACAGATATTATAATCGTCTGATACAGAAATATCACGAATTACTCCCCACAACACCGGATTTGCCCAGTCAGTGTGGTCTTTTGAATTATTTGCACACTTGTCGGTTACAAGTCTGATACGAGATGCGCCCTCAACGCTTAAATCTACCGTATATGTGTCCCCAACGTCATAAACCGTTCGTTCATATATCAGTATTTCTGTATCACTTCCCGCTGAGTTCTTTACTGTGGCATACACACGGAATACTGCGCCGTCTTTGCCGTCATCCGCATAAGCGCCTACCTCATCGTCAATTCCGATTGTCGCGGTAAAACGCGAATAATTACCGTCAAGGTCATATATTGCTTCACTGTCGGCATGAAGTCCGAGTCCTTTTTTTAATACCTTACCGCCTAATGTTATAGGAGTGCCTTCTATTGATTTATCTATTCCTGCTTTCTTTCCTGACCAGCCCTGAACAATCTCTTTCACCGGAGTCATATCCGAAATATATACGCTGTTTTGCGTATATCCTGTGAAAGTTGTGCCATAAGCGTTAAGTGAATACAATTTAGCATATCCATCCGTCTTAAATGTTATTTTAATGCCTGCTGCATACACACCGCCGAAATCAATCTCCTGCTCTGTTCCGTTACAGTCAGCAAATTTTATCCACTCGTTCTCCTGTTCAGCATAATAAATAGTATACGGGACAGGATTATCACCCTGATTCACCTTTACCTTTTGCAGATAATAGCTGTTTTCAAGAAATACCCACCAGCTTTGTTCGCCTTGTTCTTCTGCCTGCCAGTAAGTTGTATCATCACCATCTATCGCTTTAATCGGAATATGGTCATCATCAACGCTTGAATCCGCCCTTGACTGACGGTTGTATGCCACATCAATCTGACCGTAACTTTCAGGCTCGGCAAGCTTGGGAGCTGTGTCTATCGAAGAATCTGCCTCCATGAATCCCTCCGGCTCTGTTCCTTCTTCTATATCGCCTGTATTCTTTGTTGTAACCGTTATTGTATTTGATACAATGTCCGTTCCCGGAATTGATGCCTGAATTACGGTTTCTCCCGAATAATACGAACGAAATTCTATTGCGGCTCTGCCGTCCTGTATAGTCTTATCCGCTTTAAAGGTGTAGCTTTTTCCTGTCGGGAACACACCGTTTCCGCTTATAACCTTAATCTCCATATTCCTCGTGTCATTCACCCAATCACCGTTTTCATCAACCATTGCGGCAATAAGCTGAATGTCACTCCTGCCGTCATTTGTAATTTCCAGATTACCTGTCTTTGTGTCATCAAGCGTTATCCCTGCTGAACCTTCAAGTCTTATTGCAGCGGCTGTACCTTCTTTTGATTTTAGCGGCTGTACTTTTCCTGTTCTGTCCGCTCTGTATAAATAATATCTTGATGTGGGAAGGCGGTAATAATCCATAAGTCCCATTATTCTAAGATTTCTGCCGCCGACACTGCCATGATGATACATACACCAGATCGTCAGCCCTGCGCTGCTGCTCTCGCCTTTCGTACCGTCCGCGAACGTCACTGTCTTTGACGGAAGAACATATTTTGTGCTGTCTGCCGGATTTTTAATCTGGTCATATTGAAAATCATCTGCACCCGGACGGTCATTTGACCCTGATGAATATTCCGC
>CAZLOX010000108.1:0-2355 GCA_964561265.1 uncultured Lachnospiraceae bacterium | reverse complement strand
TCCGCTACCAAATGCGGCAGATAGAAGTTTGTATAACGCTCTGTGCCGCCGTCACCATTACCTCCTGCAACATCGCACACTGCAAGCACATTCAGATCTTTTCTCTGCGTACCGCCGAGCCCCGCTTTTCTTGTGTAATCAAGACTGTGCGCATAATCTCTCAATCCGCTTACAAGATTTTTTACATTATCCAGAACGCTGTCATCAGAGAAAAATGCCTCATTTCCCATACTCCATACAATAATGGAAGGATGATTTCTGTTTACTCTTATCATGCTGCCTACAAGGTCATAGCAGCTTTTCTCAAAATTCGCCTGATATTGCTCCTGCATTGGATATGCACTGCGCATCCAATCTGAAACCGTTTCATTTACGGTATCACCCTCATTAAAACCGCCTATGCTCCACAATCCGCCTTCTGACCAAAATCCTATACCAAGTCTGTCACATGCCTCTGCAAATGACGGATCATGCGGATAATGCGACCCTCTTATGAAATTAAAGCCTGCTTCCTTAACATAGTTTACATCACGATAAAAACCCTGATTTGTTACCGCGTCTGCCCAGCCGCCGTGGTCCTGATGAACATTTGCGCCGTCAAGCAAGGTTTTAACTCCGTTTAAATAGAAGCCGTCCAGTTTGAACTGCGCACTGCGGAAGCCGAACTCTGTTTCAAAATCATCTATCTTTGCTCCATTTTCTGTATACACCTCAGTAACTGCCGTATAAAGATTAGGATTATCAAAATCCCAAAGTTTTATATCAGGTATCATTTCACTTCTTGCCGTTATCGTTTTCTTCTCGCCTGCGTCAAGTTTTTCAGTACCTGACCTGAACTCCGCAACTGTATCACCGTCTGCATCTTTAATGATATTCTTTACCCAGACCGAAACACTTTTATTGTCTGTATTTGTAATCTCTGCCTGCACTTCAACATCAGATGTTTTATCTGCGATGTTTGCAAGCATTTCCTCCTCTGTAACATATGAGCCCTCTATATTCGGGTCATCAAGAGTATTTGTAATTCCCGTACCGTTCCTCTCGAAATCACTTTTATACTGATTATCCGGTCTGTTTTCACTTTCCTGATATGAAGGATTACAAATTGCCGGAGTCCATACAAAAGTTCCATACCAGTCGATATGCGTTTTGTTTACAGCAGTAAGCGTAACATCACGGTAAATGCCTCCCGAAAACTGATGATCTCCTCCTCGGGGCGCTAAATCAGCCTGCCAGATATTATTTACCTTTACCGCAACGAGATTGGATTCTCCAGCTTTCACATAATCTGTTATATCCACACTGAAACCGGAATATCCGCCCTGATGTGTCGGTTCGCCTTCATCAGTTCTGTCCTCATAACCATACACTTTTGTAACAGGAATATGCTCGCCGTTCACATAAATATCGGCCACCTGAAATACACCTTCAAAATCAAGACTTATAAATTTATCTTCCCAATCCTCCGGAATCTCAAAATCTTTTCTATACCAGCCATAGCCGATATAAAATGAGTTTTGATTCAAGTCATACGGTATTGAAAAACTGTGCGGCAGAGCAACCGCTGTCCATTCACTGTCATCATAAACAGTTAGCTCCGCATCTGCTATATCGCCGTATGCAAAAAGCCAGTTCCTATTGAAATTTTCTTCAATCCTTTCTGTTCCTTCATTAACAAGTTTCAGATCCTTAGCCGGCACAACCGGTTCCATACTTCTCCATAAAAATGCCTTTACAATATCTGTCTTATCTGCTTCAAGTCCGATATCAAGAGTGCTTTCTCCATTTTCTCCAATATCGTTTACCTTAACGGTCTTTAATATTCCGTTTATATCATAAGCAGCCGTATACAGTGTCAAATTCTCAGAGTTTTCCGCTCTTACCGTTATATCTTTAACAGTTGCCCTGTCACCGTTATCAATAATTGTGTATCGTACAATTTCATATGGTGTTGGTGTTGATATTGGCTTTGGTGAGGGTGCCACCGTAACCACCGCTGTTGGTACCGGCGTTGGAGATGACGTCACTGTTGGCTTCGGTGATGATGTTGCTGCCGCGGTTGGCTTTGGCGATGATGTCACTGCCGCGGTTGGCTTTGGTGTCGGTATTGACGTTACGGATGTTGTCTTTATTGCAATTGCCCCAAAATTCGGAGCATTTTCTCCTGCAGGCGCCTGAAGTTTTATTGAATGAGTTCCGGCAGTAATATTTTCAACGCTTATCGGCAATATATATGCGCAGCCACCATTATTTCCTGTTGAATATTTTGTAACACTATCTCCTGTTATTTCGGTAATGCCTTTCGATATCCCATCTATCGTCACTTCATACCTGCGCTCGGTGTTTGTATCACAC
>CAZLOX010000107.1:0-8033 GCA_964561265.1 uncultured Lachnospiraceae bacterium | reverse complement strand
ACATTTTTGGACGCAGTTCACTATTTTATTTTCTCAAAAACTTGGAAAGTGGTGTGATTCTTATTATATATATATATTTATGTTTTTTTAAGAAAAAAAGTAAGATTGTAAGACTTTTGCATAACAGAGCCGTTTGCAGATGTTTTTAATGTAAGACTTATGTAAGTTTCAAGTAAGACAAAGGAAGTGAAGAAATGGAATTAAGAAAATATCAGAGTGATTTAATAGATGATATAAAGCAGGAATTACGAAACGGCAGGCGTTCTGTCTGCGCTGTTCTCGGATGCGGCGGCGGCAAGTCTGTTATACAGGCTATGATTGCGAAATCTGCGACAAATAAAGGAAATAATGTTTTATTTCTTGTACACCGCCGCGAGCTTTGCCAGCAGATCGCAAATACATTTTTCAAATGCGGTGTGGATCTGAATTTATGCGATATTGAAATGGTGCAGACGGTAAGCCGGAATCTGGATAAAATACAGATGCCGGAACTGATAATCACTGATGAATGTCATCATGCTTTAAGCAAATCTTATATGAAAATATACGACCTGTTTCCTGACACACTGCGGCTTGGATTTACAGCAACACCTTACAGACTTGGTCATGGCGGTCTGGGTGACATATTTGACAGCATGGTAGAGGGCGTAACGACAAAATGGCTTATAGAAAATCATTATTTATCGCCGTATGTATATTACGGAGTGAAACTTGTTGATACAGACAAGCTCAGAAAACGCTCCGGAGAATATGTTTCGGCGGATATAGCGAAACTTATGGAGCAGAGATACATATACGGCGAGGTTTTAAGCAGCTGGCGTAAATTCGCAGACGGAAAGAAAACAATAATATACTGCGCAAGTATAGAGTCCAGTGTTGAAACCGTGAAAAAATTCACAGAAGCCGGAATCATCACGGAACATCTGGACGGAAAAACACCGACGCTTAAACGGCAGGAAGTTATTAAAAATTTTCGCGAAGGAAAAATAACGGTGCTGTCGAATGTGGACTTGTTCGGAGAAGGATTCGATGTTCCCGACTGTGAGTGTGTTGTGCTTTTAAGACCGACATTATCTCGTACGCTGCACATACAGCAGAGTATGCGTTCAATGCGCTATAAAGAGGGCAAGACGGCTGTAATTATAGACCATGTGGGAAATGTATACAGGCATGGTCTGCCGGACGATTTAAGGGAATGGACGCTTGAAGGAAAGGACAAAAAAGAAAGCGAAGTAAAAGTTAAACAGTGTCCGGCGTGTTTTGCGGTTGTCAGTAATAATCTGAAAAAGTGCAGTATGTGCGGTCATGTTTTTTCGGAGGAAACCGAAAAGGAAGAAACAGCAGAACCTGAATATATCGAAACAGAGCTTGAAGTTATAACAAGCGAGGATGTGCTTAAAAATCTGCCCTACAGCGCTTACAGGGATATCAACAGTTTTGAAAATATGGAGAGATTCAGAAAAGCAAGAGGATATAAATTCCCGTGGAGTATACGGAAATGTCTGGAGCTTGGGATCGCGGTACCCGATAAATACAAAGGATTTGTAAGGAGGATGCAGAACCGTGCAGGAGCATGATTTAATGAATATGATAAGACTTGAACTCTCAAGGCGCGGATTTGCCGTATTCCGCGCAAATGTCGGCAGGGTCAGGATGAATGACGGAAGATTTTTTAACGCCGGTCTGCCGAATGGATTTTCTGATTTATTTGCGGTCAGGGACGGGAGGATATATTTCCTTGAAGTTAAGGTAAAACCGAATAAGCCAACTCGAAAACAGCTTGATTTTCTTGCGGTGATGTGTGAAAAATACGGAGCCGCCGGAGGTGTGGTGTATTCGGTTGATGACGCGTTGAAGGCGGTGGGATATGAATAAAGATGAAATAAAAAAGGCGGCGTTTGACTTTGTAAAAAGCGAAGATGATGTTACGCCGGATTTTCAGAATGATGCCGAGAAGTTATTATTTTTGCAGATGGCGAATATATATAGCTTGTACATAAACAAAGTTATAAGCAAACACAAAGCCGTAATTCTGACAGCAGATGCAGTGAAAGACTTTGATATGAATGAGTTTTACAGGGCGGTTTACGAGGAAAGTCTGGATAACCGGCGCAGATGCGAAGATTTGATGATAAAAATGAATAAAGAGCCGAGTATAAAAACGGCGCTGGAAATCATATACGCGCTGCTGCCGCCGCTGTCGCTGCAGAAAGATAAAATAGAGCGGGCACTGATGAAATAAAGGGATAAGCTTATTTGCGGCGAATAATAAATTAAGAGTATTTTCAGAAAGAAAAATCAGTCATGATGAAAACAGGAGAGGAGTTAAAATGATGAATAGAGAAATATTATTCCGCGGCAAGCGAGTGGATAATGGCGAGTGGGTATACGGCGATTTAACAGTTGAATCCTGCGGCACTGTTATTCATTTTTGCGAAAACGGCAGAAGAACAGAAACGATTGTTATATCTAAAACAGTCGGACAGTATACTGGCTTGAAGGATAAGAGCGGCAAGAAAATATTTGAGGGCGATATTATAGCGGATTTTGATACAGATAACCGCTATGTAGTGGAATGGGAAAAAGAAACCGCGTGCTTCATACTCAACAATGCTGACGAACGCAAAGCAGACAGTTTTTCCGGCGTTGAAATACTTGATTGCTGGGATATATACAACGGAACATTTGAGCTTGATGTTATCGGCAACATCCACGATAACTCGGAATTATTGAAAGGATGAGGTATAATGACGATTGAAGAAGCAGCGGAAATACTGGAGGAAATCAAACATATTATGCCTCCGGAAAACACAGATAGCACGGTGAAAATGAAAGGAGCAACCGATAATGGTTAAAAATTATACAAAACGCCCTGTCACGATACAGGCGGTGCAGTATACGGGAGATAACATAGATGAAATTATTGATTTTGTGGGTGAAGAAAATATGTTTATAAGTTCATTTAGCGGAATCGAAAATCATTACATAAAAACGCTGGAGGGCAATCATTTTATGTCAAAAGGCGATTATGTAATACGCGGCGTTGAAGGCGAATTTTATCCTTGCAAGGAACATATTTTCAAAAAGACATATACGGAGAGAGCATAAAACGTAAAATAAAGAAGGGATTGTGTGTATGAAAGCAAAGGAATATTTACAGCAGCTGCAGCGGTTAGATGTTATGATAAATCAGAAAATCAAGGAAATTGATGATTTGCGTTTGAGTGCAAAAAGCGTAAGCAGCCTTGATTATTCAAAAGAGCGTGTACAGACAAGCCCTTCAGGAGATGCTCCGTTTGTGAAGTTGATTGGACGAATCGCTGAGCTTGAAGCAGAAATCAATGCTGAAATTGATACTTTTGTTGATAAAAAGCATAAAATCATAAATCAGATTCAGACATTGAATAACAGCAAGTACATTGAAGTTTTATACAAAAAGTATGTTGAGTTTAAACGGCTTGAAGTTATTGCTGATGAAATTGGATATACTTATCAATACATAGTTTTACTTCATGGACAAGCTTTAAAAGAATTTAGCAGAAAGTTTCTATATAAATTCAATGATGAACAGTGATATAATAGTATTATGGAAAAGTCAGTAAGGGGAACTTTGCTGACTTTGTTTATTGAGCAAAGGAGGATTGCCGTTTATGACTGCTAAACAGAAAAAGTTTTGTGATGAATACCTGATTGATTGTAACGCTACACAAGCGGCAATCCGGGCGGGATATAACGAAAAAACCGCATACAGTCAAGGACAGCGAATGTTGAAAAATGTTGAAGTCAAAACTTATATTGATGAACAGATTGAACGCCTTCACAACGAAAAAACCGCCGACGCGCAGGAAGTTCTTGAATATCTCACCGCGGTTATGAGGGGCGAGCATACCGAACAGATATTACAGCTTGTCGGTGACGGAGTTCAGGAAATTACCGATATCAAAGTTTCTGAAAGAGAACGGCTGAAAGCAGCCGAATTGATTGGTAAGCGGTACGGTATGTTTAAGGATAATGTGAATGTCGATCTTGAGCCCGTTATCCTTGTGAATGACCTGAAAGAATAGGCGGTGATTTTATGAAGATATTGCTGCAGGAAGCTGTCGGAAAGCATTATGCTGATTTTTGGAATACAAAGCAGCGTTATCGTGTATGCAAGGGAAGCCGAGGTTCTAAAAAAAGCAAGACAACGGCTCTGAATATGATTTACCGCTTGTTTGAATATCCTGAAAGCAATGGTTTATGTGTCCGCCGCTATTCAAATACATTGAGAGATTCCGTTTACAGTGATTTGAAATGGGCTATTCACAGCCTGGGACTTGACAGTTATTTTGACTGCACCGTTTCACCTATGCAGATAACCCGACGTTCTACCGGACAGAAGATTTTATTCCGCGGACTGGATGACGGCTTAAAGATTACATCTATTTCAGTTGACAAGGGCGTCTTGTGCTGGGTATGGATTGAAGAAGCCTATGAAATAACCAATGAAGATGATTTTAATAAACTTGATTTGTCTATCCGCGGAGAAGTGCCGGAAGGGTATTTCAAGCAGATAACCCTTACCTTTAACCCGTGGAGTGCTACAAGCTGGCTGAAAGCGCGTTTCTTCGATACTCCGGATGATGATACTTTTGTTAAAACCACAACATGGCAATGCAATGAATGGCTTGATGATTCCGACCGCGCTATATTTCTGAAAATGCAGAAGAACAATCCGCGCCGGTACCGGATTGAGGGCGAGGGTGAATGGGGTATTGCAGAAGGTTTGATTTATACCAATGTCGTATGTGAAGATTTTGATGTTGACGAAATCCGTAAAATCAAGGGTATCAGGTCAGCGTTTAACTTAGATTTCGGCTTTACCGACCCGAATGCCTTTGTTTGTGAAATGGTGGATAACGCCGCAATGAAGATATACGTTTTTGATGAATGGTACGGAACAGGCGTTACCAACAAAGTCATTGCCGAACAGATCAAAAAGATGGGTTACGGCGGGCAAAGAATTATTTGCGATAATGCTGAACCAAAGAGTATTGCTGAACTTCAGGAGGAAGGTATCAGAGCCGAACCGTCACGCAAGGGCAGGGACAGCGTCAATCATGGCATTCAGCTTATACAGAATTATCAGATCGTAGTTCATCCTAAATGTGTTGATTTTAAAAAAGAAATTGACAATTACTGCTGGAGCAAAGACAGGGACGGAAAGCCGACCGATAAGCCGGATCACGAATTTTCGCACGGTATGGATTCTATGCGTTACGGCGTTACCAAAATCCTTCTGCCGGATGCGTTCAGTTTTGATTAAAATTATAACAAGTCTTGAAACATTATGTTTCAGGGCTTTTTTATTACATGGGGCAAAGGAGCGAATAAGGTGAAGTTTAAGATTAATGGATTGAAGTGGGAAGTTTATAGTGTTCAGCGGGATGATGAAAAATTGAAAGTCAAAGATAATGAGTGTTTAGGCATTACCTACTACAAGGATTTACAGATTTTCCTTGATCGCAGTCTTTCCAGAGAATTATTCCGGCAGACGGTTATTCATGAACTGATTCACGCGTTTGCGTTTAGTTTCGGTGTTCACCTTATAGCAAACGAAAAAACCGAAGAATCTGTATGTGATTTTATGGGTTCGCATCTGGATGAAATCTATATGACCGCAAATGAAATAATGGCGGTTTATAATAAAGGAAGTGATGTGTAATGCAGTTTTTTAATAATCTGACCGCCAGAATATCAAATATGATTATGCAGGGAGCGGGCAGAAAAATGTCCGACAAAGAATTTCTTGAAAGGGAAATTGTCACATGGAAAAACAGTCCGCAGCGGATAATGCAGATAAAGGGGCATTTATATTATGACAATGAACACGATATTATCAGGCGGAAAAGGACGGTTATCGGAGCTGACGGAGCATTGGAAGAAGTGAGAAATCTTCCGAATAACCGTATCATTGACAATCAATACGGCAAACTGGTAAATCAGAAAGCAAATTATCTTTTGGGACAGCCGTTTGTTATCGAAAGCAGAAATGAATGTTATACCGCACTTTTAAAAAAGATATTTAACAAACGGTTTATGAAAACGCTGAAAAATGCAGGAAAAGAAGCCTTAAACAGCGGTATTTCATGGCTTTACCCTTATTATACACAAAACGGAGACTTTTCATTTCGTCTGTTTCCAGGATATGAAATTCTTCCGTTCTGGAAGGACAGCGAGCATACAATACTTGATTTTGCAGTCCGTCTTTATCAGGTATCGGTTTATGAAGGAACGGCATCAAAGATTGTTGAAAAAGTTGAGGTTTATGAACCGAATGGAGTACACTGTTTCATTCTGGACGGAAATATTCTGATTCCCGATAATGACGCGGTAGATTTTGACTGCGCTTATGTGATGGCAAACGGGAAGCCTCTGAATTGGGCAAAAGTTCCGCTTATTCCGCTGAAATACAACGAGCAGGAAATCCCGCTGCTGAAAAAGGTAAAATCACTTCAGGACGGTATCAACGCTATGCTGTCCGACTTTGAAAACAATATGCAGGAGGACGCGCGCAACACAATTCTTGTGCTGAAAAATTATGACGGTACGAATTTAGGCGAGTTCAGGCGCAATCTTGCAGCTTACGGAGCCGTTAAAGTCCGCTGTGACGGTGAAACCAACGGCGGAGTTGAAACGCTTGAAATTCAGGTTAATGCGGAAAATTATAAGGCAATTATTGAAATATTCAAAAAAGCCTTGATTGAAAATGGAATGGGTTATGACGCTAAAGATGACAGGCTTTCGGGTAATCCTAATCAGATGAATATTCAGTCAATGTATTCCGATATTGATCTGGACGCGAACGATATGGAAACCGAATTACAAGCCGCCTTTGAAGAAATTCTTTGGTTTGTCAACGCTCATCTTGCAAATACCGGCAAAGGCAATTTTGAGAATGAGGAAGTAACCATTATTTTCAACCGCGACATCCTTATCAATGAAAGCGAAGCTATCAAGAACTGCGCCGATTCTGTCGGTATTCTTTCGGATGAAACCATTATAGGACAGCATCCATGGGTGGATGATCCGCAGCTTGAACTTGAACGGCTGAAAAAGCAGAAGGAGGAGGCGCTGGATTATAACCCTTTTGCAGAACCGGAGCAGAATGAAAGCGGTGTGACAGATGAAGAATAGCGAATATTGGAAAAAGCGGTTTTCACAGCTTGAAGCGGCTCAGAATAATATGGGCAAAACATCATACGCTGAAATTGAAAAGCAGTACAGACAGGCGCAGAAAGAAATTGAGGACAAAATAAACACTTGGTATCAGCGTCTTGCAAAAAATAACGGCGTATCAATGGCAGAAGCCCGTAAAATGCTGTCTGCATCGGATTTGAAAGAATTTAAGTGGGATGTCAAGGAATATATCAAATACGGAGAAGAAAACGCCGTCAATGGCAAGTGGATGAAAGAGCTTGAAAACGCGTCCGCTAAGTTTCACATATCAAAATATGAAGTGCTGAAAATACAGACACAGCACAGCCTTGAAGCAATGTATGCAAAACAGGCAAAAACGGTTACAGACACAATGCAGGATGTATTTAAAAGCGGATATTATCACACTGCCTATGAACTGCATAATGGCTTTGGAATCGGTTGGGATATTGCGGAAATAAATCAGTCCGAGCTTGAAAAAATACTTTCCAAACCGTGGGCGGTAGACGGGAAGAATTTTTCCAAAAGAATCTGGGAAAATAAAGAGAAACTTATAAACGAGGTTCACACACAGCTTACGCAGAATATCATAACAGGGCGAGATCCTCAAAAGGCGATTGATGCGATCGCAAAGAAGATGAACACTTCCAAAACCAACGCGGGACGGCTTGTAATGACCGAGAGCGCATATTTTTCAAGTGCTGCGCAAAAGGACTGTTTCAATGATCTGGGCGTTGAAAAGTATGAAATTGTTGCAACGTTGGATTCGATTACATCTGATATATGCCAAGGTCTTGACGGCAAAATTTTTGATATGAAAGACTATGAACCCGGCG
>CAZLOX010000106.1:0-8047 GCA_964561265.1 uncultured Lachnospiraceae bacterium | reverse complement strand
TCGGCTATCTAGGCGAAGGCGAACTCACGCCTCCGGAACCGGACGAGTTCTTTCTGAGCCACACAAAGCTCAATCTTGAAAATCTTATGAAAGCCGAAGATTTTTACTCGGTTATGGATGCCTGCCGCGGCAGCGTGTATTACAATCTGCTTTACAGAGAGGACGCGACCGGACTCAGTCCGGAAACTGTTGTAATGATGCTTGAAATATATTATTACAAACTGCTGTGGAGCGAATTTGAAAAGTTCACGGATAAACAAAACAAGTCCGATCTGACAGATCTGCTGGGGAAAAAAATAGATCTTCTCAATATTTTATGGGTGTACAGATGCAAGAAATACTTTAAAATATCAGATGAAATGATATACACGCATATCATCCCTGTAAATTATAAAATGACACGGGAGAATTTAGCCGATATTGTGTCGGGCGATATCAGTCATCTGGTGAATGTTGTCAGCGGAACGCGGTACGGGCGGCTCTTTGACAATATAGACAGCGGCGCTTTTCCCGAGGAAAATTACAAACGCATTATGTATGACATAACGCGGAATAAATTTCTGAGGTCAAAGGGAAGCATGACTGTGGCTGTGGCATATATTATGCTGAAAAGAAACGAAATGCAGAATATAAAAACCATAACCGAAGGAAAACGGTACAGTTCCAATACCGACACCATAAGAGAACTAATAGTATATTAAAGTTTGTTTCCCGTTTTACCGGATAACAGACTTTTAAAGGAGGACTGCGAAAGTGGCTGTAATGAAAATGACGTCGGTGACTATCTCCGGCGCAATTTATGATTTTGAAAGTATCGTTGAAAAGTATGTCATAGGCAAAGAAATTCATCTTGAAAACGCACTGACGGCTCTTGGAGCAAGCGGCAAAAAGCTTCTTCCTTTCAATGAGGACAATCAGTACGCTCAGATAGCCAAAAGTATACTGGAGATTTTCTCCTATACAAATTTTGAGCCTAAAAGCACAGGGAGCGGTTATGAAGGCACTCCTAAGGAAACGATGCTTCAATATATAAAAAATATCAATACCAAAATAGAAGAAGGACGAACCAAAGTCGCTGATATGCAGGCTGAAATCGAACATAACAACGCGCTGATAAAACAGCTTGAAATGTTCATCGAGAGCGATATAGAGCTTGACAGGCTTTTCAGTCTGGAATTTATGACGACAAGATTCGGAAGTATTCCGAAAGAATCCTATAAAACATTAAAAGTATATCTTGAAAATCTTGACGCGGTGTTTATCCCCACGTTTGAAACAAATACCCATATATGGGGAATGTATTTCATGCCGGCCTGCGTAAAGGAACAGGTTGACGCGACATTCGCCTCGCTGTACTTCGAACGCACACGCCTGCCGGCTACCATAAAAGGCAAACCGCAGGCAGCAATCAAGGATCTTGAAGAAGAGAACATCCGTATCGGCGAAAATATCAAAAATATCAAAACAGACATAAGCAAGCTTATACAGAATAATTATTACCGTCTGTCAGACTATTACAATGTGTCTGTGAAATATGCCGATTATGCAAATATCAGAAAAAAGGCGGCGCATACAAGTGAATTTTTCTTCCTTGTAGGCTGGATGGAGGAAAAGGACGCAAAGGCATTGTCAAAGGCAATACAGGCTGACAAAGACACGACAGTGCAGATTATTTCCGAAAAGCCCAAGGACAAAAAAGTAAAGCCTCCGACAAAACTGAAAAATCCGTCAATTCTGCGTCCGTTTGAATTTTTCGTAAAAATGTACGGTATGCCGTCATACGGAGAGCTTGACCCCACTCCGATAGTGGCTCTCTCCTATTTCCTGCTGTTCGGGATAATGTTCGGCGATGTCGGGCAGAGCCTGCTGTTTGTGATAGGCGGATTTCTGATATACCGCAAAACAAAAATGGACCTTGCGGCAATCGTATCAATGGTCGGAATATCCGGAATGATATTCGGCTTTATTTACGGAAGTGTGTTCGGAAACGAAACTCTGCTTGCCGGAATACGGCTTATAGAACCTATGGAAAAAATAAGCTTTATGCTCGGAGGAGCCATTGCAATAGGCGTATGCGTGATACTTATATGTATGATTATAAATATGCGCAATGCAATACGGCAGAAAAACTGGGGCAAACTGATATTCAGTCAGAACGGAATTGCCGGACTCGTATTTTACGCGTCACTGCTCACACTTGTTGCTTCAGCATTTTTGCTGGAAAACTCTCCGGTAAACAAAAATCTGCTTATCGCGCTTCTTGTTGTAACATTCATAATGATGTTTATGCAGGAACCTCTTTCAAAACTTGTCAAAAAGAAAAAGGACTGGGCGCCGAAAGAGGGAATGTTCTTTGTTGAGAGCTTTTTCGAGATGTTCGATGTGCTGCTCAGTTTTGTTACAAATACGATATCATTTATGCGTGTCGGCGCGTTCGCCATTATCCACGTCGGAATGATGATGGTTGTCGGAGTGCTTGCAAACAAAAGCGCCGGCGCGGGAAATATCATCACCATGATAATAGGAAATATTATCGTTATGGGTCTTGAAGGTCTGATTGTAGGAATACAGGTGCTCAGACTGGAATATTACGAAATGTTCAGCCGCTATTATGACGGCAGCGGTTATGAATTTAAAACATTGTCAAAAAATAAAGTTGATTAAGAAAGGCTGGTTTTAATTATGTTGATTAAGATTTTAATGTTAATGGTTTTGCTGAGTATAATAATTCCTATCGCGCTCTTTTACGCGACAGGCAAAAGACGCGCTAAAGAGTGTCTTTTGATGAATTTAGTAAGTTTCGCAAGTTTTCTCGGACTCTCGCTTATAGCTATAATAGGCGGAGGATTTACCGCCCTTGCCGCTCCGGAAGCAGCAGAAACAGCAGCGGCTGTTGCATCATCAACAGGCGACGGACTTAAATTTATAGGCGCGGCTCTTGCAACAGGCCTCTCCGGTATAGGCGGCGGTATAGCGGTATCAAGCGCGGCAAGCGCGGCTATCGGAGCGATGAGCGAAAATGAACAGATTATGGGTAAAACGCTTATATTCGTTGCATTGGCGGAAGGTATTGCGCTTTACGGTCTTATTATATCATTCCTTATTCTCTTCTCGTAATAAAGAGGTGCTTTTATGAAAATGTACTTAATAAGCGATAATGTTGATACACAGATAGGTATGAGGCTCGCAGGAATTGAAGGATGCGTGGTGCATGAGGCGGGCGAAGTCAGAAAAGAGCTGGACAAAGCGGTAAAAGATGAAAATATCGGTATAATACTGCTTACCGAAAAACTCGGAAAACTTATGCCGGATTATGTACGGAGTCTGAAACTGGAACTTGAAACTCCTCTTATCGTGGAAATTCCCGACCGTCACGGAAGCCGTGACATAGCCGGCAGTATCAACAGGCTTGTAAGAGAAGCAATAGGACTGCGTTTATAATAAAGAAACACTGAATATCAGTGTTTCAATTCAGGAAAGGATATGAACTGCAATGGCGACTGACGAAGAAAAATTAGCCGGATTTTCAGCTATGGTTCTTGAAATAGCAAACAGACAGCGCGATGATATGACTGAAACGCTCAGAGAAGAAATAAACCTCAGCATAGAGAAAATCGAGAGAGATTTTACCCGAAACGCAAATGAGAATATGAAAAAGGAAATTCAGAGAAAATCAAGAGAAAACGGCGAAAAACTGTTAAAACTTGAAACTGAATTAAAGCGTAAGCTCATTTTAAGACGAGAGGAAATCATAAAAGAAATATTTGACGATGTAGCTGAAAGGGTGAACGCGTTCACTCAGAAAGAAGAATACGGCGCATGGCTCAGAAAAAAGGCAGAACAGGGCGTGCAGGAACTCGGCGGAAAAAACTGCGTTTTGCATATAATGAAAAAGGATGCGCAGTACAAGGATGAACTGGAAAGCCTTACAGGCAGCCGCGCGGAAATTTCAGATGATAATTTTGTCGGCGGCGTAATAGTGTATTCACAGAACAGATGCGTTGATTATTCCCTTAAATCAATAATTGAACGTGAACAGGAAATATTTTTGACAAATACCGATTTATCGGTCGGATAGGAGGTGTTTTAATGGAAAATAAAGCGTATATATACGGCATAAACGGCCCTGTCGCCGAAGTCAAGGGTTCGGACAGCCTTAAAATGCAGGAAATGGTTCTTGTCGGCAATGAAAGACTTATCGGCGAGGTTATCGAAGTAACCGACGAGAGGACTATCGTTCAGGTATATGAGGAAACGACCGGTGTTAAAATAAACGAGCCGGTAATATCTATGGGAAAACCTTTTTCGGTATCTCTCGCACCCGGTATAATCGGAAATATTTTTGACGGTATAGAACGTCCGCTTAACGGTATCGCCGATGATTCAGGCGTATTTATAAACCGCGGCGTTTCGGTTTCCGCTCTTGACGAGGAAAAAAAATGGCAGACAAAAATCACCGTAAAAACAGGCGATACTGTCAAAGGCGGAGATATAATAGCGGAAGTGGATGAAACATCGCTTATAAAACACCGCTCTATGATTCCGCCGGATATCGGAATTGCAAAAGTAACATGGACTGCGGCAAACGGCGAGTATACAATAAATGACCCTATTATAAAAATAGAAACGGCAAACGGCGAAAAAACAATTTCACTCAGGCAGGAATGGCCTATCAGAACGGGCCGTCCTTATTCGGAACGCCGCGAAATAAAGCGTCCGCTTATCACCGGACAGCGTATAATAGATTCCGTATTCCCGATTGCCAAAGGCGGTTCGGCGGCTATTCCGGGAGGTTTCGGAACAGGAAAAACAATGACACAGCATCAGCTTGCGAAGTGGTCTGACGCTGATATAATCATATATATCGGTTGCGGAGAGCGCGGAAACGAAATGACTCAGGTTCTGGAGGAATTTTCCGAACTGCTTGATCCTAAATCTTCAAGACCTCTCCTTGACCGCACAGTGCTTATTGCAAACACGTCAAATATGCCTGTGGCGGCGCGTGAGGCAAGCATATACACCGGTATCACCCTTGCCGAATATTACCGCGATATGGGCTATCATGTCGCAATAATGGCGGATTCGACATCAAGATGGGCGGAGGCTCTGAGAGAAATATCCGGCCGTCTGGAAGAAATGCCGGCGGAAGAAGGTTTTCCGGCTTATCTTGCGTCAAGATTATCAGGATTTTACGAACGTGCAGGATATGTGGAAAATTTAAACGGCAGCGAAGGCTCTGTTACAATAATAGGCGCGGTATCCCCTCAGGGCGGCGACCTTTCAGAACCGGTCACACAGAATACGAAAAGATTTATCAGATGTTTCTGGGCGCTGGATAAGTCGCTTGCTTATGCGCGTCATTATCCGGCTATCGCATGGCTTACAAGTTATTCCGAATATGTGGATGACCTGTCGGCTTGGTATGAGGAAAATATAGACCCTAACTTTATAAATGCCCGCAAAGGTATTCTGGCGCTTCTGCAGGAAGAGAGCAGTCTTATGGAGATAGTAAAACTCATAGGCGAGGACGTTCTTCCGGATGAACAGAAAGCTGTGCTTGAAATTGCAAGGGTAATAAGACTCGGATTTTTGCAGCAGAACGCTTATCATCAGGAGGACACATATGTTCCTCTTGCAAAGCAGTATAAAATGATGGAGATTATTTTATACTACTACGAATGTATACAATCAATTGTGGAAAAAGGAATACTTATCTCCGAAGTAAGAAAAAGCGGACTTTCTGAGGAAATTATAAGGGTTAAATACAACATTGCAAACGATGATCTGGATGCGTTTGACGAATTAAAGAAACAAATTGACGAAGTACGTCTGAAAATAATTATGGAAAACAGTTAAAAAATCAGGAAGGAGGTTTCTTAATTGGTTGAATATATAGGACTGAAAAGTATAGAAGGTCCTCTTGTTGCGATAGAAGGCGTTGAAGGCGCGGCTTATGAGGACATGGTCACAATCAATCTTGACGACGGCTCAAAGCGTATGGGACGTATTATAGAAATACACGGCGACAAGGCTGTTATACAGGTTTTTGAAGGAACAACCGGACTGTCGCTTACCAACACAAAAACAATGATTATGGGGCATCCGATGGAGCTTGCCCTTTCAAAGGAAATGCTCGGCAGAACACTTAACGGTGTCGGAAAACCGATTGACGGGCTGGGCGATTATTACGCTGAAGAACGCCGCAATGTAAACGGCAAGCCGATGAATCCGGTAATGCGCGAATATCCGAACAACTTTATACAGACCGGAATATCGTCTGTCGACTGCCTGTCAACGCTTATCCGCGGACAGAAACTGCCGATATTCTCCGGCGACGGTATGCCGCACGATAACCTTGCGGTACAGATCGCCTCGCAGGCGCGTATTTCCGACGATGATGAAAATTTTGCGATTGTCTTTGCGGCAATGGGCGTAAAGCATGATGTAGCCGCATATTTCAGACGCTCTTTTGAGGAGAGCGGCGCTCTCGGCAGAGTTGTTATGTTCCTGAACCTGTCAAATGATCCGGTTGTTGAAAGAATAATAACGCCGAAATGCGCTCTTACAGCGGCTGAATATCTTGCGTTTGAGCATGATATGCACGTTCTGGTAATACTCACTGATATGACGTCTTACGCGGAGGCTCTGCGTGAAGTTTCGTCGTCAAAGGGCGAAATCCCAAGCAGAAAGGGTTTCCCCGGATATCTGTACAGTGATTTTGCGTCGCTTTATGAACGCGCCGGAATAGTAAAAGGCTCAAAGGGTTCTGTTACGCAGGTTCCGATACTGACTATGCCTAATGATGACATAACTCACCCTGTCCCCGACCTTACCGGATATATTACAGAAGGGCAGATAGTGCTTGACAGAAATCTCAGCCTTAAAGGAATATACCCGCCGGTTTCGATACTGCCGTCACTTTCGCGGCTTATGAAAGACGGTATCGGCGAAGGCTTTACAAGAGAGGATCATCCCGCTTTGTCAAATCAGCTTTTCGCGGCTTATTCAAAAGTGGAGGATTCCCGAAGTCTAGCATCGGTTATAGGCGAGGACGAACTTTCGGAGCTTGACAAGAAGTATATGAAATTCGGTAAAATATTCGAGGAGGAATTCCTCATGCAGGGAAAATCAGAAAACAGAAGTATTGCCGAAACGCTGGATTTAGGCTGGAAACTCTTAGGCATACTTCCGCCGTCTGAACTTGACAGAGTAAATAATGAAATACTGCAAAAGTATTACAGACCTTATGATGATTGAGAGGTGGCTGACTGATGCAGAAAAATGTTGCGCCTACCAAAGGCAATCTTATGATTGCAAAAAACACTCTCAAACTTTCTGAAAAAGGCTATGAAATGCTTGATAAAAAGCGAAATATACTTATCCGTGAAATGATGGCTCTTATCGAGGAGGCAAAGGATGTTCAGGCAGGAATAGACAAAACATTTGCCGAAGCCTACAACGCGCTTGAACGCGCCAATATTATGATCGGCGTTGATACAGTCAAGGAGCATATGCGTTCTGTGGAGATCGAGCAGAATATAAATATACGCATAAGAGGCGTTATGGGTGTCGGAATACCGGTAGTGACCGCGCCGGACGATGATTGTCTTCCGGAATACGGTTTGCTCTCAAGCGAATCCGCGCTTGATGAGGCATATGTGAAATTCAATCAGCTCAAACTCTTCACTATCCGTCTTGCGGAAATAGAAAACGCGGTATACCGTCTTGCGATGAATATAAAAAAGACGCAGAAGCGGACGAATGTACTGAAAAATATCACAATTCCGCTGTATACCGAGATAACCAAGCAGATACAGATATCGCTTGAAGAAAAGGAACGCGAAGAACTGACAAGACTGAAAATTATAAAAAAACAAAAACTTTAAGGAAAGGCTGATTTAATGTAATAAAAAAATAGTTTTACGGAAAGATGTCCGACACTTGCATAGCAAGCGGTTTTGCGAAGCAAAACTACTGCCGTCGGGGGACTACAACTATTTTTTTATCTTGATTTATTCAGCGTTTCCTTAATACAGAAAAAAGATTC
>CAZLOX010000105.1:0-8052 GCA_964561265.1 uncultured Lachnospiraceae bacterium | reverse complement strand
TTGCCGATTTGTCCGGCAAATGAACCGCTGCCGGCAATCCATTTAAGCTGCGGTGACGGTGAATTTACATCAATCATCATCTGATGTGCCATAATACGGACATTTTCGGTATAGAACTGTTCACCCGCGTGTTCATCGGTTTCGTTTCCGTAAGACAGCACAGCGTTCGGATATTCCTCAAGAGCGGCAGCTATATCAGGATTGCCGGAGTAATAATTTTCCGCAAATTCAATGCTGTGCGAATGGTCGGATATATTTTCTCCGCGCCATTTTTTCCTTACCGCGTCAAGCGCGTATACATGAGGACGCACATTTGAACAGTTGATAATCCAGAAATCATTGCCGTCATTTTCTGAAACATTATTTAACTCATCGTTGATGAAGTCAACTGAATTAGGGAAAGCCGTGATATGGTTTGCCGCCTGTAAATCATAGAATGACACATGATAATATATTCCCTGACTTCCCATATTTTTTTCAGGCATCGACAAAACACGCGGAGAATGTTCACCGCGCCGCCTTGTGACCATTTTTCCGTAACCGTTATCAGCGCGTACCTTTATAATATCAGAATCAAGCGTTATATATCCGTCCTTATAAAGTTCCATAATTTCTCCGTAAAGATTTGTGCAGAATATGGGGTTTTCAACGTATTTTTTCACGATATCGCACTGCTTTTTTATAACCTCGCTTATAAGAGCGCCCTGTTTTTCAGGAGTGTTATAGCTTGGATCGCTGCTCCAGAAGGGACAGTCGCCCTGACCTCTGAAACATAAATTCCATATGACGTTATAATCTTTCTGTTCAATAGCGGCATCCTCCCAGAGTTTGTAGAATAAATCCGCATTTTCGGCAAATAAGGGGGATTTGTCGGGATATGCCCTTGCGAACATTTCCGCGCCTAAAGGTTCGGCGTGGTGGTGAGTGAGCCAGAGCCCCATTTCGGCGGCAAGCGCGCGGTTTTGTCTTGACATCTTGTCTGTGCCGGGAATAGTTATATTTCCGCCGCATCTGAGCAGAGCCTCGAATGCCATACGCCATGTGTTTTCATTGCTGCCGTCCGCATTCCATTTCATAAACAGCACTTCGTCATTAAAGAACCATCCTCGGAATTTCACATCAAAAGGCCTGGAGCTGTAACATCCTGCCGGTATTTCAATTTCATTTTTCTGAACGATTTTCTGATCCATCCAAAACCAGAATGGTTTGATATCAAGGTATTTTTCGCTTATATACAGGAGAGCGTAAATAAATCCGAGATCATCGCCGGCATTTATGATAACTTTTGCTTCCGACACGCCAATCTCAAAATATTCGGCCTTTCCGAAATCCTTTTTTTCAAGTATGATTTCATTATGTACACTTCCGTTCGTACCGCAGACTTTTTTAATGTCGCGTTTTAAAATATTTACTCCGTTGATAACGGGTTTATCATTATAAGGATTCTTTATTGCGGTATCCGCATTTAAAATAAAGTTCATGCTCAACATCCTCCAAAATATAATGGTGAATCAATAATAAAAATTATATCATGTCATAGTATAAAAATCAATGAAGAAAATCAAAATTTTTATTTTTGTATTCAGAAAAAGCATATTGAAAAACATTAAAGTCTATGCTATAATTATAAAAAGTGAAAAGCGAAAGGATGTATACATATGAAACAATATATTGCAGATGCATTTACAAATGAAGTTTTTAAAGGAAATCCCGCTGCTGTCTGTATTTTAAATGAATGGATAAGCGATAAACTTATGCTGAATATCGCTAAAGAGAATAATCTTTCCGAAACTGCATTTGCAGTAAAGGAAGGAAGTATATATCATTTAAGGTGGTTTACGCCTGCCGGAGAAATAGATTTCTGCGGTCATGCAACGCTCGGAACTTCTTATGTAATCAAAAACTATATTGAACCGGATTGTGATACAATTACATTTCACACACTATCGGGTGAAATGACGGTAAATGCTGATAATGATTTATTTGAAATGGATTTTCCGGCATATAAACTCAATGAAGTGGAAGTTACGGATAAAATGACTGAGGCAATCGGAGTGAAACCGTCCGCGGCTTATCTCGACAGAGATCTGATGTTGGTTGTCGATTCGGAGGAAACTGTCGCCAAACTGAAACCCAGTCAGACAAAAATGAAGGAATTAGACGGAGTATGTATTGCGGTAACTGCAAAGGGGAAAAATTACGATTGTGTTTCACGCGTATTTGCTCCGGAATTAAATATACCGGAAGATCCGGTGACCGGTTCAACGCATTGTATGATTGTTCCGTACTGGGCAAAACAATTAAAGAAAAGTAATATTACTGCATTTCAGGCTTCGGAACGTACAGGTATACTTTACGGGGAATTAAAAAATGACAGGGTGAAAATTTCAGGAAAAGCGGTATTGTTCGGAATTTCTGAAATTATGTTATAAATCAAGAGGACGTAATATGAATAAAACGAATGAGAAAATATTCGGAAACAATATTGATTACGCTTCGGATAATCTTGCCGAAATACTGCTTGGCAGAGATAGTATTGTTTCTGACAATAACAGCATAAATGACTATATAAGCGGAAAAACAGTCCTTGTAACCGGCGGCGGCGGTTCTGTCGGTTCCGAATTATGCCGCCGGATTATGACACATTCGCCTTCAAAACTTATTATCCTTGATATTTATGAAAATAACGCGTATGAACTGCTTGCGGAATTAAAACACAGTTATCCCGATAACATTCCCGAAGTTATTATCGCGTCCGTAAGAGATATGGACAGGCTGGAAAATGTGTTTGCGAAATATATACCGAATATTGTTTTTCATGCGGCTGCTCACAAACACGTTCCTCTTATGGAAAACAATCCGGGGGAAGCTGTAAAAAACAATGTGTTCGGCGCGCTCAATACCGCCCTTTGTGCTGACAAATATAATACAGAAAAATTTGTTATGATTTTCACCGACAAAGCGGTCAGACCTTCAAATATTATGGGTGCCACAAAAAAGATATGCGAAATGCTTATACAGTATATGAAACAGATAAGCCGCACCGGATTTATCGCCGTGCGTTTCGGAAATGTTCTGGGCTCAAACGGCAGCGTTCTGCCATTATTTGAACAGCAGATCAAAGCCGGAGGGCCTGTTACGGTTACCGATAAGAGAGTGACAAGATTTTTTATGACAATACCGGAAGCCGCGCAGTTGGTACTATACGCTGCAAGCTGCGGTGAAAGCGGTAATATATTCACGCTTGACATGGGAAATCCGGTGAAAATTTATGATATGGCGGTCAATTTGATCCGGCTTTTCGGATATGTTCCGCATAAGGATATAAAAATAGAACTGTGCGGTCTGCGTTCGGGTGAGAAACTTTACGAGGAAAATTTAATGGATGAAAAAGGACTGCAAAAAACCGGACACAGCAAAATATTTATCACAAACACTGTAACTGTAGATAAAAAAGTATTTGAATCAACGCTTGAATCACTGCGCGCTGCTGTAGATACAGGCGATGATAATATAATCAGAGCCGCCGTATCAAAGGCTGTTTCAAACTAAAAAGCCGTACCGGAATTATTTTCCGGTACGGTCATTTTTTATCTGTATATTATATCTTCACGGCTTGGGCCGTTAGATACGATCTTGATCGGGAAACCGATTTTTTCTTCGACAAATTCAATATATTTACGGCAGTTTTCAGGGAGTTCATTATAATTCCTGATTCCTCTGATATCGCATTTCCAGCCGTCAACTTCCTCATATACCGGTTTTGCACGGTTGAGCTTATCTGTTGTCGGAAATTCAGTAATAACTTTTCCGTCAACTTCATATCCCACGCATACGCGGAGTTTATCAAGATAACCCAGCGCGTCAAGCACCGTAAATGCAACCTGTGTTGTTCCCTGAACAATACAGCCGTATCTTGTCGCAACTGCGTCAAACCATCCGACTCTTCTCGGTCTGCCGGTTGTAGCTCCGTATTCACCGCCGTCACCGCCGCGCCGTCTGAGTTCATCCGCTTCATCTCCGAAAATTTCGCTTACAAATGCGCCCGCCGCGCTTGAATATGCCTTTACAACCGTTATAATGTCTTTGATCTCATACGGCGGTATGCACGCGCCGACTGCGCCGTATCCGGCAACAGTAGCCGATGAGGTTGTAAACGGATATATTCCGAAATCGGGATCTTTCAATGAACCAAGCTGACCTTCAAGAAGAATATTTTTGCCTTCCTTTACAGCTTTGTGCATAAATTCAACTGTATTTACAACATATGGCGCAACCATATCCTTATATTCCATAAGAGTGTTGTAAAGTTCCGTTTCATCAATAGCCGGCTTGTTGTAAAGATGAGTCAGAATAAGATTTTTCACTTCAAGCACGGAGTGTATCTTATTTTTCACATATTCGCTGTCGGCAAACAATTCCCATACCTGAAAGCCTATTTTAGCAAATTTATCCGAATAAAACGGAGCTATACCGGATTTTGTGGAACCGAATTTTCTGTCACTCAGACGTTCTTCCTCATACTGATCAAATAAAACATGATACGGCATAAGAACCTGCGCCCTTTCCGACACAATGATATTAGGCTTGGGAACTCCTCTGTCAACAATTGACTGCATCTCATTGAAGAGTGACGGAATATTAAGCGCGACGCCGTTGCCTATCATATTTATAACATTCTTGTTGAACGAACCGGACGGCAGCAAATGAAGCGCAAATTTTCCGTATTCATTGATGATAGTATGTCCCGCGTTTGCGCCGCCCTGAAAACGGATAACGATATCAGCGTCACAAGCCAGAATATCGGTAATTTTTCCTTTGCCTTCATCTCCCCAGTTAGCGCCTACAATAGCTCTTACCATAATTATAAATCATTCCTTCCTGCGCGCCAGAGCGCTGTATCCGGAATAATACGCCTATTCCGGATATAAATATTTTATACTGTTATTTCAATATCCATTCCTATCAGATCTTTATTTTGTTCTATGACCGGCTTAACCTGTTCTTCAAGAAATTCTGCTGTCTGTTCCGCCGCGCGTCCCACAAAATTCTCAGGCTCAAGCACAGACAGAATTTCTTCTTTTGTAAGTCCGAAATCCTTATCCGCGGCTATTCTGTCAACAAGATCATTCTCCGCGCCGTCAACCTTTACAGTAGTCGCCGCCGCCATCGAATGACGTCTTATTTTCTCATGCAGAACCTGTCTGTCGCCGCCTCTTTTTACCGCGTTCATCATAATATTTTCGGTAGCCATAAACGGAATTTCCGTCATGAACTGCCGTCTGATCACCTTAGGATAAACAACAAGACCACCGGCAACATTTATATAAAGGCTCAGAATAGCGTCAACAGCCAGAAATCCTTCCGGCACGCTCAGACGTTTGTTTGCCGAATCATCGAGAGTACGCTCAAACCATTGTGTTGATGCGGTAATCGCCGGATTAAGCGCGTTCACGATCACAAATCTTGCAAGCGAGCCTATTCTTTCGCTTCTCATCGGATTGCGCTTATACGCCATAGCCGACGAGCCTATCTGATTTTCTTCAAACGGCTCTTCGATCTGTTTCATATGCTGAAGAAGTCTTATATCATTGGAAAATTTATACGCGCTCTGCGCCACCGAACTCAGCACATTAAGAATCTGCGAGTCAAGTTTGCGCGGATAAGTCTGTCCGCTTACTGCAAAGCAGGTATTATATCCCATCTTTTCCGCTATCTTTTTATCAAGTTCACGGCATTTCTCATGGTCGCCGCTAAAAAGCTCCATAAAACTTGCCTGCGTTCCTGTCGTACCCTTGCATCCGAGCAGTTTCGCCTTTGAAAGCTGATAATCAACATCTTCCAGATCCATCAGGAGTTCCTGTATCCAGAGCGATGCGCGTTTTCCGACTGTTGTCGGCTGCGCCGGCTGGAAATGCGTAAACGCAAGAGTCGGGAGCGATTTATGCTGTTCGGCAAATTCCGCCAGAACTTTTATAAGATTGATAAGTTTCTTTCTTATAAGTTTAAGCGCTTCTGTCATAATGATAATATCAGTGTTATCGCCGACATAACAGCTTGTCGCGCCGAGATGAATTATAGGCTTCGCCTTCGGGCACTGCAGTCCGTAAGCGTAAACGTGCGACATTACGTCATGGCGCACCTCAGCCTCTCTCTTTTTTGCGTCCTCATAATTTATATCATATATATGAGCCTTCATTTCAGCTATCTGTTCATCTGTTATATCAAAGCCGAGTTCCTGCTCTGCCTCAGCAAGAGCGATCCACAGTTTTCTCCATGTGGAAAATTTCATATCAGGTGAAAACAGATACTGCATTTCCTTACTCGCATAGCGCGATGTAAGCGGACTTTCATATGTATTGTTCATATATAATGTTCCTTTCGATTATTTGATTCCGAGTCTTTTAAATACTTCGTTGTATGCGTCCTCAACATTGCCGAGATCTCTGCGGAAACGGTCTTTGTCAAGTTTTTCATGCGTGTCAGCGTCCCACAGACGGCAGGTATCCGGCGATATCTCATCCGCAAGTATTATTTTTCCGTCAGATGTGCGTCCGAACTCAATCTTAAAATCAACAAGCTCAATATTTATGCTTTTGAAATACGCTTTCAGAATTTCATTTACTTTAAAAGTCATCTCCGATATAGTGTCAAGTTCTTCTTTTGCAGCAATTCCGAGTGCCAGAGCGTGATAATCATTTATCAGCGGATCGCCGAGTTCATCGTCTTTATAGCAATATTCAAGAATTGTTGTTTTAAGCGGACTTCCTTCCTCAACGCCGAGACGTTTTGAAAAACTTCCCGCAGCAATATTTCTTATAATAACTTCAAGAGGTACTATAGAAACCTTTTTAACAAGCGTTTCCCTGTCGCTGAGTTCCTCAACAAAATGAGTAGGTACGCCGTTTTTCTCCATAATCTGCATAAGGAAATTGCTCATTTTATTATTAACAACGCCTTTTCCTGCAATCTGTCCTTTTTTCAGACCGTTAAACGCGGTCGCATCATCCTTATAATCGACAATATAGAGTTCTTCATCGTCTGTTGTAAATACTTTTTTCGCTTTTCCCTCATAAAGCATTTCCTTTTTTTCCATAAAAATGACCTCCTAAAACAAATACCTCGTTAATATCCAACAAAACAGGTACTCATGTACCACTCATATATTATATTACATATCTTCCATAAAATCAAGACAATAAAGAAAAATAAAGCGAAAAAATTTTATTTCACATTATGTATATCAGAAGGGCAGGTGTGATTTCCATACAGGGCAACAGAAATTAAAAATTTGTACTTGCTTTTTCAGACAATATATGTTATAATATAACTATTGGGTTTACCCAGTCAGGAAAAAGCAAGACGGAAAACGATAAAATCGGACGGTCAGCTCCGCATAACTCCGGCGGCATTTGAGCAGCGGCATTAAGTTGCTAATCAAGGTGCTCAGGAGGGAGGTGAGCTGCTATGAAAAGATTATTACATAAAGCAGTTAAGATACTGCTGATTGCAATTATACTTTTTGTGGTATTTTCTATAAAAGCAAAATAACCGCCCAAACAGCTTCAATGATGGCGGTTATTTCAAACTAAAATCTTCGAGCTGACCGTTAGAAGTCTTGCTCTTCTTGTTTTTATTATATCACATACATCCTTGATTTGTCAAGTATTGTTTTGCTTTTCTCCGGCAAAAAAGTAAATACTGTTGTCCCGAATTTCCATAAATTTATCATTGAAATCATGAATAAAAAATGATATTATAGGTGTGGATGTTTTTTTCAAAGAAAACACTAATTTAAGGTAATATTGATTTATTCAGTGTTCCCTAAGGCATCGGAAGGAGAATATTATGAAGTTTTTTAAAATGACAGCCATAGTGTGCGCTCTTTGCGCCGCAGTTTTGTCTTTCAATACGGCATATGCGGCAAATGACAGCGATATACCTGTTGATTTGGAAATAAACGGCTCATATATTCAAAGCGATACCTCGCCGTATATTAAAAACGGTTATACCTTTGCGCCGGTGAGAGCCTTTTCAAATGCACTCGGCGCG
>CAZLOX010000104.1:0-8080 GCA_964561265.1 uncultured Lachnospiraceae bacterium | reverse complement strand
CATTATATCATGGATTCTCTTTCTTTTTAATGGGTTCGGAGGCGAATTGCTGACATTGTAATATTCTCCTCCGGATATATCTCCCTTATCGTCTATCGGATCACCGAGGCCGTTCAGTATTCTTCCGACCAGATCATCCGATATTTTCACCTGAAGTGATCTTTTTTCCGAGATGATTTTACTTCCCGGCCCTACTCCGCGGAGTTCTCCGAACGGCATAAGCACTACCTTATTTTCCTTAAATCCGGTAACCTCCGCAACCGAACTGCACGATTCGTCAAGCGAATATATCCTGCACAGTTCGCCTATCTGCGTTACCGGGCCGTCCGATTCGACCGTAAGTCCGGTAACGCGGGACACCTTGCCGTAATAGTCGTATGTGTCAATATTTTCAGTTTTGCTTTTTATTTCATCAATACTTATCATACCAATACAGCCGTCCCTTTTTTTATTTCAATTTATCAAGCAAATCATTTTTCAGATTTTCAAACTGTTTTTTTATCGACATATCAATCGTGCCGTGTTCCGAATGAAGCATAAATTCGTCAGCTCCGAACGACTCGTTCGCCTTTATCTTAAAATTATTCTTTACAGCCATCCCGTCAACTCTTTCGGCATTCGCCTGTGAGAGTTCAAGAGCGAGTTCCTTATCGTCCTTTACCTTATCAAGAGCGCCTTTTATCACTGCCTGTATTGCCTCATCGTTCCGGTCAATCTCAACATCAATAATTTTTTTCGCCAGAACAAACGCGATATCCACTATCTGATTTTCTATTTCTTCAATGCGTCCGTCACATCTGACTTCAAGCTGCTGTTTGTATTTTTCAAGACCGGTATACTCTTTGCAGTATTCCTCTGCCGCGATATTCAGACCTGTTACAAATCCCTCGCGGCTTTGTTCCTGCTTCAATATTTCGCCCTGATTTTCCGCATCCTTTAAAATTGCCGCCGCATTAGCCTTTGCCGCGCCGATAATTTCCTCCTCCTGCTTCTTCAGTTTAAGCTCCGACTGCATTACAAACTCATCAAAGCGGCGCTGTTTCCTTTTCAGGCTTTCCTCCGCCTCATCGTTTGTCTGCACATCTTCTGTTTCAAACACATAAGGTGTCTGTGATACGGAAATATTCTTATAAATTCTCCTGAGCAAAATATATCACCTCTTTATACAAGCATCTCATCGCCGTCACCGCGCTGAATCATGATATCGCCGCGTTCTTCAAGACGTCTTATGGTGTTTACAATCTTCTGCTGTGCGATCTCAACATCCTTGACACGCACAGGACCCATATATTCAATATCCTCAAGTATCATATCACGCATACGAACAGACATATTGGCAATAACAACACTCTTGATATCCTCTGTGCTTCCTTTGAGAGCGACAGCGATATCTTTCTGGTCGGATTCTCCGATAACTTTCTGAATAGCGCGCGGATCAAGCTTGACAATATCCTCGAATGCGAACATTCTCTTTCTTATTTCTTCCGCGAGTTCATTGTTGTAATCGTCAAGAGTTTCAAGAATACGTCTTTCTGTACCCATATCAATAGCATTGAGTATATCCACAGTATTCTGAATACCGCCGACAACGGCGTAATCTTCCGAACCAAGTGACGAGAGTTTGCGTTCAAGCACTCTTTCGACTTCTTTTATGTATTCCGGAGATGTTCTTTCCATGTTTGCAATCTTTTCGATTATAACCGCCTGCTGATTTGACGGAAGTTCTCCGAGAACCGCCGCCACCTGCTGAGGTTTCAGATATGAGAATACCAGAGCGATGGTCTGGGTATTCTCATTTCTTATAAAGCTTAAGATCTGTTCAGGGTCAGCGTTGCGCAGATAATCGAAGGGGCGCACGGTAAGCGATGATGTAATCTTTCCGATAAGTTCAAATGCCTTCTCGTTTCCGAGCGCGCTTTCAAGAATATCCCTCGCGTAATCAATACCGCCGTCAGAAACGTATTTCTGAGCAAGGCACAATTCATAAAATTCATCAATTACAGCTTCTCTTGTTTCGGAATCTATTGTACGCATATTTGTAATATCAATGGTAAGCTGTTCTATTTCATCATCCCGGAAGTACTTGAAAAGCTGTGATGCCATATCCTTGCCGAGCGCTATAAGCAGCACCGCGGCTTTTTCGGTTCCGGAGAGATGCTCTGTTTCTTTAGCCATTTATCACCAAATCCTTTCCGATTAATTTATCAGTTATACTCATCAAGCCAGCTGCGCAGCAACTGAGCAACAAATTCCGGATTCTGGGCAACATTGGTTTCGATAAGTTTTCTTTTGTCTGATTTCTTTTCTGTGAGAACCTCGCCCGCTTCGTCGGCGCTTTCGAGAGCCTGCTGCATTTTTGCTTCCTCCTCTGCGCGTTTTTCAGCCTCAAGCAAGAGCTGTCTTTCGAGTTCTTCTTTCTTCTTTTTGTTTCTTACTGCTACTATCACAAGGATGACCGCAAGTATAACCAAAGCTATAATACCAAAGAGAACCGCATTTCTTATAAATGCCTGTCTTCTTATATAATCATTTGTTGCCTCTGCATTTGTGAGAATATTATCCATAATCGATGCTTCTCCAGAGAAGTCCATAGTTTCAACCGTAACATTTTCAACCGGCATACCTATCGCTCCTGCCACGAGAGTGCGGACTTTATCCTCCGCTCCTGTCTGCAGATCCTGATTGTCAAGCACGACCGATACCGAAAGATTGTTCAGACCGCCTTCAGAGCGCTGTATAATGTCTTTTGTCTGATTTACTTCATAATTTACCGTTTTGTTGGTGCTTTCATATGTACCGCCGTCGCCGTTTACCGTCGGATATTCCGGCGCGCCGCCGTTGGCGTCCATACCGACATTGCCGGCAGACTGCGCTCCGGTGGCTTTTTCTTTCTGCTCATTCACGCTCACCGGTATACCGTCCGAACTTCCGTCCACCGGATCATATACTATTGATTCGGTAGTGCGTTTATCAAAATCAAGTTCCGCTCTTACGGCTACCACGAATTTTGTCTGTCCGAGAACCGGTGCAAGCATTTCTTCAATTTTTTCTTTATATTTCTCGCTCATCTCATTTTCAAGCTGGAGCTGAGTTCCTGCGATTTCCGCCTGATTTGAGTCATTTTTGTTCAGCGGATTTCCCTGTGTATCCGTGATGTGGATATTTTCTTCCGTAAGACCCGGCACACTTCTTGCCACAAGATTTATTATGCTTTTAATCTGTGCATCCGTAAATGACGCGCCGTTTTTAAGACGCAGAATTACCGCTGCCGTGGCGCTTTCCTTATCCGATCTGAGAACAAAAGCCGACGAATCAGGTATGTACAGAGTTACTGTCGCTTCCTCTACATTATCGAGGGTTTTTAAGCTTCCCTGCAGTCTTTCCTGTGTCTGGAACTGCATATATTGCTGTTTTTCATAATCGGTTGTTCCGAAACCGGTGCTTTTTTCAAAAATATCGTAATTTAATCCGCTCTGTGGATATCCTTCCGAAGACAGCTGCATACGAAGCGCCGCTTCCTGCTTTTCCGGCACGAGAATAGTGCCTGTTCCTCTCGCCCTGGCGTCCACCTCAAGTTCATTCAGCCTTGTCATTATCTGACCTGCCTCCTGAGATGACAGACTGCTGTACAGCACTGTGTACTGCGTCCTGTTGAGGAGAAGTACGAGAATAATAATCAGAAGAAGGACTGCTGCCGCGATTGCGGCGTATGTAATTTTTCTTTTCTTTTCAAGCTTATCCCAGTAATCTTTCAGCGGTTTAAAAAACTTCATTGCGGCGTTGTTGTCCAATTCAGTTTACCCTCCCGTCCAATTAAATCTGCATTCTCATTACTTCGTTATATGCGTCGATGACTTTATTTCTTACAGCTGCTGTAAGTTTAACGGCCAGATCGGCGTATTCTCCGGCTATCATAGTCGAGTGAAGATTATCCGCGTCGCCTATCATGAGTTCGGCATTTGAAACTTTATCCTGAAAATCAAGCTCATTTGCGGGGGCAAGAAATTCTGTTATCACATCTTTAAAAGATGAGGCTTTGCCTGCCGCGTCTGCCGTTTCATCTGATGATATATCCGACATCGCTTTCTGCCGGACCGCTTCATATTGTGCGTCGATATCCAACGGATATGTACCGACTGCGTTTATACTGTTCATATGAATCATTCCTTACAAATTATAATATTTAGAGCCTGTTTAGTATTTGGCTGTGCGCAGATTGCGCCGTCAGATTTTTTGTCAGATTGTCAGAAAATTTTGCAGACATACTTTCGTATGCCGAAAAATTTTCAGGCAATATGGCGGAAAATATGCAAGCAGGATGTGTGCAGACAGATGCTGAACAGGCTCTTAATTCCGGATATAAATTAGCCGGACAAATCCGCGATTATGCAGTTAATTTATTTTCCTATATCAAGCGCCTTAAGCGCCATATTCTTTGTCGCGTTGAATGCGGTTATATTGGCTTCATACGCTCTTGTCGCGGTCAGCAGGTCAACCATTTCGGTGACAGTATCGACGTTCGGATAGCTGACATATCCGTTTTCGTCCGCATCGGGGTGCGACGGACTGTAAACCATTTTAAAATCGCTCTGATCCTCGATAACCTCAACTACTTCCACACCGTCTCCGCGAAGGCGGTCACGCGCGCCGGAGAGTTCATTTGCGAAACTTGTCGTAAGATTTCTTTCGCCCAATACGACATTTCTTCTTCTGTAAGGAGTTCCCTCCGCCGTTCTTGTCACTTCGGCGTTAGCGATATTTTCACTTATAACATCCATTCTGAAGCTTTGAGCCGTAAGCGCCGACGCGCTCACGCCGAGAGCTCTTAAAAAAGCCATTTTATTTTCATCCTCTCAAATTTATTTTGACTCAACAGCATATCTCATCCGCGCGAGATCCTTTGATACTTTTGATATCAGAGTATAATATTTAAGCGTGTTTTCAGCAAGCGCCGCCTGCTGCGAATTCATATCAACGTTGTTGCCGTCCATGCGTATTTCCGAGTCAACGTCCTGTGTGATTACCGGCTCGATATCATTTTCAGAAACTCCGAAATGCTTGCCGCGTGTTTTTTTCATAGACGTTGAGCCGCCCGATATCGCATCATTCAGAAGAGTTTCAAATTCGACCTTTGAGGCCTTGAAATCCGGCGTGCTGATATTCGACATATTATTTATTATAACGCTGTTTCTCATCCATGCCGCATCGAGAGCCTTGCCGAGATACTGGCTGTGGTCAAGTACAGAACCTATCAACATATGTGTTCACCTCTATTTCAGACTGTTTATGATTTTTGTCACATAATTTTGAGTTTCTTTAGGCAGTTTGGCGAAATCCGAAGCGTTGTCAAGATTTGTCACGCCAAGATTCCTCAGCTTTGTCGGGCCGCAGTTATAAGCAGCGAGAGCCATTTTCACATCTCCGCCGAAAGCGTCAAGCTGCTGACGGAAATATCCCACTCCGCCGTTTATATTTTCTTCAGGGTCATACACATCCGACACGCCCATCAGTTTTGCCGTAGCCGGCATAAGCTGCATAAGACCGGCAGCGCCCGCGCCCGATGTTGATTCGGGGTTAAAGTCGGACTCAGCCTTCATTATCGCCTTTATAAGAATATCGCTCACGCCGTACTTTTCGGCGGCTTTTCCTATAAGATATTCATATTCATTGCGTTTACCTATTTCAGCGTTCGGATTTATGCTGTTCATGGAAAATATCCCTTTTCCTGAAGACGGATATATACTGTTTGAAGAAAGTATTCCGCTGTCCATGTAGGACTCATAGGAAGAACCCGACAGACCGGACAGAGCCTGCTGTCCGAACCATGACGATGATATGCCGAGATTTTTTACAGCGTCCTGCACTGCGGTATCAGCCGGAACTGATGCGGAATATTCTGTCTGTTCTGTTTTATCCGATTTTGTCTGAACATTTTCAACATTTCTGAGAATTTCGGAAAAATTCGTATTTATTCCTGCCGCCGACAGTCTTGAACTTATACGGCTGTTTATCTGATTTATCTTTTGCTGATAAATACTCACAGGACTGATACCTGTTGTCATAGTATTATTCCCTCCTGAAATACTAATCAGAACAAAGCCGACATCAGAGCCGCCGCAGGCGTAAACGCCGTGAGGTCTGATTTCATCTTTTCTGATTTGATTTTCTTTAATTCCGACTGGATATCATCTGAAAGAAAGAGATCGTACATATCGGAATTTTTGGTCAGATAATTATAAGCCATATATTTTGTAAGATTCTGAGCTGCCGCACTTCCGGCATTATCCTCTCCGGAATACAGACTGCCAGCCGAGCCGGAAATTGTATCAAGCATAAGCTGTCCTGCCAGTTTGTATGCTGCTGAATTATTGTTCTCTGTTTTTTTTGAACTGCCCGTTTTGCGGGGTTTTGATTCAGAGTTGTTTTTTTCCGCAGCGGCATAAGTCTGCGCAAGAACGGAAGAAAATTTTATATTTATTCCGAAAGCGGATAATCTGGCGTTTATTCGGTTTTCGATCTGTCCTGTTTTTTGCGATAAAACAGCTATCGGACTGATACCTGTCACGGCAATCCCTCCCATCCAGTCTCTACCAAAGACATTTCTATGGCACTATAATCATCATATGAATACTATTATACTATAACATATCATAAAAAGCAAGTATTTTTTCTGAATTTTCTGTGAATAAATTTTTTACTGAATTACATACTTGTATGTCCTGTACAATAACTATGTAATAATGTACATATTTTTTTGTTATAACACCCAATTGTTATACAATCCAATCACTTTACAAAAAACTCCGGCTAAAAAAAATTTTTGCGAAAACATACGCTCCCGCGTGATAACCTCCAATACGTTCCGGAATGCTCTCTGTATACATCAGATTGCTTCTGTATGAAAATAATTTCATTCCCTTCAAATAAAAAAACATACTTTTACTTGACATAACGCGATAATAAAGGTATAATGTATATTAGGATATATATAATATCAATTTTACGCCGCGCACTGCAGCGGCATTTAAGGAGCTATTTTAATGGTAAGAGCAATAAGAGGAGCAATAACCGTAGAGAATAATGATAAAGACGAGATTTTGTCGGCAACCAAGGAACTGCTTGAGAAAATCATATCGGAGAATAACGCGTCAAAAGAGGATATGGTGGATATTATCTTCACGCTTACGCCCGATCTGAATGCAGTCTTTCCTGCGCGCGCCGCACGTGAAATAGGCTTTTCGGACGTTCCGCTTATGTGTATGAGTGAAATACCGATAGACGGCGCTCTGGAAAAATGTATCCGCATACTTCTTACAATAAATACCGAAAAGTCACAGAAAGAAATTAAACACGTGTATCTGAGAGGTGCGGTCGTTTTAAGACCTGATCTGGCAAAATAAAAAAGATTAAAAAAAGGATTTTTGGTTTTTTTACAGAATATTATTTTAAGGAGCAGTTTTATGAAATTTGTGAACGTCGCCATAGACGGTCCCGCCGGAGCAGGCAAAAGCACTATCGCAAAAGCCGCCGCGAAGGATCTGGGATATATATATGTAGATACCGGCGCAATGTACCGCGCCTGCGCGCTTTACGCCCTTAACAGCGGCATAGATATCGCCTCTCAGAGGGACGCGCTTATCGCCGCGCTTGACGATATCGTCATAAACATTAAGTACAAAGACGCGCAGCAGAGAATTTTTCTCTGCGGAGATGATGTTTCGGAAAGAATACGCGAACCGGATATAACGGCGCTTTCTTCCGATATTGCCGTTATTCCGGAGGTAAGGCTGAAACTGGTTGAACTTCAGCGGAAACTTGCGGAAGGCACAAACGTAATCATGGACGGCAGGGATATCGCTACATATGTGCTGCCGGATGCCGATGTGAAAATTTTTCTCACGGCATCAGTCGAGGAGCGCGCAAGAAGGCGTGTGCTGCAGATGAAAGCGTCCGGAATGGACGCGGATACCGAATCTGTCAGAAAGGATATAATCCGGCGCGATAAAAACGATTCCGAACGCGAGTTCGCGCCTCTCAGACAAGCGGAGGACGCAGTGCTTCTTGATACAAGCGATATTGA
>CAZLOX010000103.1:2687-8087 GCA_964561265.1 uncultured Lachnospiraceae bacterium | reverse complement strand
TTATATTATAACACAAATTGTCTGAAAATACAAGAAAAATTTTTAGAGGATGTTACCCTGCTGCATCATGCAGACGCTTTTCCTCCAGTATTGCAGGTTCCTTTGTTTTTTCATCCGCGCTCATGTGAGGGATAAAAGTCACAGTTTCAGGCATTTTTAATTCCCACTCGCTTTCAGAATCAATAAATTTCAACCACTTCTGAATTATCTTCTGTTATTTTGGGCAGTTCATAATATTATTAACTTATTTATATTCTGCTATATTTTATTAAGAAACTTCATTCAGTAGTTTTGCTGCGCAAAACCGCTCATTTGGAATGTCGGATATCTTTCCGTGCGCCGTCTTGCAGGGATTATAGCAATATATCAGTTTTTTTGTGCAAAATAACTATGGTAATGCTTTGTGCAAAGTGTTATAATAAAATCATATACAATGTGTGATTTAGGCGAAATTACACAAAAATTAAGGAGGAGTTAAAATGAAGGCAAAAAAGCTAATCAGCCTTGTTCTTTCGGCGGCAATAAGCCTTTCGGCTTTTTGCAGTCTTGCGGCAGGCGCATCGGCGGCGGACGGCAGTATTTCATATGCTGACGGCACCGTGACAGTTAAATCAGATGATGCTGAAAACGGCGTTCTGATTATTGCATCATATGAAGAAAACAAGCTTGTAGGTCTTGAAATAAAGCCGCTTGCATTTACAGACAACACGGCGGAAGTTTCAGAACTTGCATTGACAAAGGGTACAAAACTTATGGCATGGAAAGATATTGACAGTATGGAACCTATCTGCGAGCCGGTCATGGCAGAAGATTCATCAGAAACTCAGCAGCCTGCGACTCAGCAGCCTGCGACAGAGCAGCCAGCAACTCAGCAGCCGGCAACAGAAGAGCCGTCAGACGGCATTCCGCATGAGGATGTGATAGCGCAGACTCCGACAGGCGAAGAAGCGGTATATATCGGCGAAACAAAATACAATACGATAAATGAGGCTCTGAATGCGGCTCCGACAGCGGCAAGTGAAGGAGAACGCGTATACATAGATATCATGCCGGGTGTTTACAGAGAGCAGATAAGAGTATCAAAGCCATATATCACGTTCCGCAAGAAGGAAGGAACGGAAGGCAATGTAAAACTGACATGGTATTATGGTCAGGGTTCTACTTATTACAGCTGCAGCGGCGGATATTATACCCCTGAAAAGCAGCAGACAGGCGGAGTTCCTTCAAACTGGGGCGCAACTCTTAATGTGCAGAAGGAAGCTGTAGGTTTTACTGCGGAAAATCTTATTCTTGAAAATTCGTATAACCGTTATTATACTCAGGAAGAACTTACAGACCTTGCAGGTCATGACCCTAACTCGGGCAACAGTAACTTCAAGCGTCTTGAATGGCTCAAAGATTCAATTGCCAAGGGTGTGAGCGATGAGGAGATAAACACAAAGCTTAAGACAAGAGAGGTTGACATAGCAGGCTATGACGGCGCCGGCGGAAATGAGAAATTCAGCCCGAGAGAGCGCAGCGCGGCTCTTTATACAAACGCTGATAAAATTCAGTTCAAGAATTGTCTTATCATCTCTACTCAGGACACGATAGGTATAAATGACAACAGAGTTTATTTTGAAAACTGCCGTCTGGGCGGTACGACAGACTATATCTGCGGAAGTGCGTCCGGTGCGGTATTCAACAACTGTGAACTTTATACAAATGCCGGAAGAGACACCGAGGGCGCGACAATTACCGCACCGAGAAATAATGCCGGCACAAAAGGCTATCTTTTCTGGAACTGCCGTATTACAGGCACAGAGTACGCAAAAGACGGTTCAATGGGAAGACCGTGGGGCGGAGCAAGTTCCGGCGCGGCATATGTCAATACAATTATTGAGAAAAGCAGAACAGACAGCACGAAACTTCTTGTCGGTGAAACAGGCTGGTCGTCAATGAGCGAAAATATGCCGGAGGACGCGCAGTTCTGTGAGTTTGGAAGCGTTACCGAGGACGGAACGCCGGTAAATGTTTCAAATCGCAGAGGAAAAGTTTTAGGCGAATGGGAAGTGCTTGCATATAATCCGTACAACTTCTTAAAAGGCAGTGACGACTGGGATCCGATGGGTGTAAAGGAAATATGGACCAAGATTCAGGAGGATGTCAATGCCGTTACGATAGCGGACAGCGAAACAGTAACAAAGCAGGAAGACGGAAGCTATGAAGTAAGCGGCGAGTTTACATTGCCGTCCGCGCCGGCAGGCTATGACATACATTTTGAGTCAGCCAGCGAATATCTGACAGTAAACGGCGATAAAGTCACAGCGGTAAGACCGATTGAAGGCACAAGCAGTGCGGCTCTTACGGTATATCTGAGAAAATCAGATGATAAGACAGTAGGCGCGTCTGGCACGATAAATATAACGATTACTGCTGACAGTACAGTAGATCCGGCGGCATTTGCCGAAGCGATGGCAGAGGCGAAGAAAGCTGTTACTGATGTTATGGGCACCGGAGAGAACGCGGTTCTTGACAGAGCGGTTTCTGTACCGTCAGTTGCGGATAAGGGCGATGTTAAGACTACAATAAAGATTGAGACCGAAGGCAAGGTAAACAGCGACGGAACTATTGAGAGAAATCCGTATGCGTCAGAAGCTGCGGAAGGCAAGGTCAGATACATAATAGAGTGCATGAAGGGCGCGACTATTCTCAGAGAGAATATCGAGTATAATGTAACTATACCATCGAAGAAGGGCGATCTGCTCTATGCTGATTTTGAGGACAATGCAACAGCGGTAGGCGGCGCAGTCAAGACAGGCGGAAGCAATTCAGGCTATTATGTAAACGGCGCTGTAAATGCGAATTTTGCAATGGCGTCATCGAAATCGCCTGTAACGGTTGAATTTGATGTCAAAAAGGCTGACACGACAGTAACAGTCGGCAAATATACAAAGACAATCACCGCATCTGAAATGCAGGACGGCTGGAATAAAGTCAAGGTTGTTATTGATACAGCCGCAAAGACGATGACAACAACGCTGAACGGAACAGCAGGCGGAGCCGAGGCTGTTGCTGACGGTGAAGCGTCAGTTTCAAAAATAGCGCTTAATGCGGGTGATTATGATAATATCACTGTATACGAGGGAGAAAATAATGCTGACGGCGCGAAGGTTTACACGACGATGTGGAAAGCAAGCGCGGCAGACGGCGGAAAGCCGAACGGAACTATCCTTATGAGAGGCATGACCGTTACAGACACGATAACGACCTTAAAGACTACATCAGCAGAAGTAGACGGTGAAAAATTCACTCATTATATTTCAAGCGGAAACAACGGAAGCTATAAGAACAACAAATTCAGCGGTGCAGGTATCGGATTCAAGTTTGTTGCTCCGGCGGACGGAGAGTGGACAGTTTATGTAACAGCGCTTAAGAATAAGACATTTGCGATAGGTTCAAATGAGGATGCGACAGTTACAAAGACAACATCCGGTACGGCAGACAAGGCTATAGATACAAGCCTTACAATCAAGGTAGAAGCAGGAAAGACATATTATGCTACAGTTGACGGTTCAAAGGGAAGTTTCCTTGGAGCGAAATTTGTTCCGGACACTGAGGGTGATGATAAATATGAACCGCCCAAGCCTGTTGCCGGCGCTTTGAATATAGAGGTTGATTTTAAAACATCGGCAAATAAATATTTTAATAAAGACGGCAGCGAGGTAAAACAGGATGACACGGCTACTTTCAGTCTTGACAAAGACGGAAACATTGTAGCTGATGATGCTGAAAATGCAGTTGCAAAATTTGAAAATATCGTTTATCATAATGATCATGGAGTAAGAAGCGGTACTATAACGATAAAAGCGCCAAGCTATACAAAGATTACGGTCGGAGGATGCCAGTTCGGAAATACTGTAGAGCTTAAAAAGGACAATGATATAATTGATAAAAATGAATGTAAGGTGTGTTGGAGCGGACCGGCAGATAAGGTAAATGTATCATCGGTATACTATAAAGAAGCGGATGCGGCAGAACTTACATTGCCTATTAAAGGATATTGGCCTTATGTGACAATCGAGAGTATAACAGAAAATGAACTCCCGAATGATGTGACTGCAACATTTGAATTGGATGAAACAGATACAGCTGTGCAGGGAATTGTGCCGGATAAGGTAACGGTGATAAAGGGCGCGACTATTACAATCCCTGAGAATGCATCTCTTTATAAAGAAGGATATACTCTTACAGGCTGGACTGACGGAACAACTACATATAATATAGGTCGGTCTGTAACGCTTACAGAGACTATTACGTTAAAGCCTGTATTTACTGAAAATACCAAGACAACGTCAAAAGCATATACGGTAACATGGGAGTTTAACTTAAAGCATGGTTTCCCGTCAGGCATCACATGGCAGAGTAAGAACGGAATATTTGTAGCTCAGGCTGATATAGACGGCGAAAAGCAGGATGTAAAGCTTGACGTTGATACAACTACAAATGGCGGTAAATTCTATGTAAGAGATAATGATACGCAGACAAATGAAGGAACAACATACATAATCCCTGCTATTGAGGGAAGTGTGGTTACCTTCAGCGCAAGTGAGGATGTAACAAAGCATATTATAGGAGATACTACATTTAACAGAACAGAGGCAACAGAACCTAAGAGCTATACAGTGGCTGCAGAGGATATTGTCAAAGGCAAAATTACGATGAAAAATGTAGGTGGAAGATATACAAAGAGTATTACCGTAACATATCCGGCAGCTGCTGAGGAAACAACTCCGGAAGCTTAAATACCCGAGTTTGAATTGTTTGGGGCAATGCGGATAAAGGTAATGACAGAATTAGTTATGTGATATTAAAACAATAGTAAAAAAAGCCGGAAAAAGAGGACGGCTGCGAAAGCAGAAGTCCTCTTTTTATTTTGTTTTATTTAGTTTTTAAGATATTCAGCAAGCGGATGACCTGTTCTTTTCAGTTCTCCGGCGACAAACTGCGCCGCCCATTCTGCCCCGTGTATGTTAAGATGTGTGTTGTCAGCGGTCTGAACACTGTAATACTGAGAATTTTTAAATTCCGGATTATCGGAAAATCTCTTGTCACAAGGCTCTATATTCTGATACAGTCCGCGCGTTTCCTCCTCGCCGTGCTGCAGGAGATAATCATGCGTGCGCGCATATACATCCAACAGCGGTATTCCTTCGTCCTCTGCGATTTTTTTCAGAGCCTGCGCGTATGGCTCAAGGGAGGTGTCGGACAGTTCGCATCTTGTGACAGAAGTGCAGAGTACGGGCAGAGCGCCGGCATTGCGCGCGGTGTTTATCAGCTTGTATATACATTCCTGATAACTGCCGTCCTGCGGTGAAGTGCATCGCAAAGAGTCCTCTTTTTTGCCGTCGTTATGGGCAA